>CAZTCM010000052.1:0-10171 GCA_964612285.1 uncultured Alistipes sp. | reverse complement strand
GTGGTCTTCTCGCGCACCTCGGTCGGATTTGACGGCCTGCTGAACTACTACGCCGGCCGTAACGAAGTGTGTGACCTGGCCATCGAAAAGGCCTTCGTCGAGCACACCGGATGGAATCCGCAGTTGCCGGCTCCCTATTTCATCGATGCCGACCGCGAGCTATTCGACCTCTTCCGCGACTGCACCCGCGAGGGTATCACGATTGCCGCCCCCGGATTCTATGCACCGCAGGGGCGCTGGGTACGCCTGCAACCGCAGGACCCGAAGTTGAACGAGAAAATCGAATCGTTCGACTACGCAGGTCGCCGCATCACCAACTTCGAGATGGAGGGGTCGGCGCTGGCCGGTCTGGCAGCCCTGATGGGCCACCGCGCAGCCACCATCTGCACGATTATCGCCCAGCGCATCGCCCTCGATGCCTGCACCGACTACAAACCCTTTGTGCGCAACATGGTTCGGATGGCCCTCGACCGTCTGGCCACCTTATAGACCATCGTCGCACTACCGACAAGCATAAATCGAAAACAGAAACATAAACAAACTATTATCCATGAAATTCACTGTATCAAGTTCGGCGCTGCTTTCGCTGCTCGCCACCACCGGTAAAGTCATCAGCAACAAAAATACGTTGCCCATCCTCGACCACTTCCTCATGGAGCTCGAAGGGGGCGTATTGAAGGTTACCGCTTCGGACCTCGAAACGACCCTCGTGGGCGCCCTCACGGTAGAGGGCAGCGAGGCTGACGGCCGCATCGCAGCACCTGCCAAGCAAATGCTCGACTCGCTCAAAGAGTTCCCCGAACTGCCGCTGACCATCGAGGTAAACGACCAGACGTGGGAGATTCGCATCAGTTGGAAGAGCGGCTCGCTCTCGATTCCGGGCTCATCGCCGGTCAGCTATCCGGCACTGCCCCAGCTCAATGCCGAGCGCAAAGAACTGACGCTCGACGTCGACCTGCTGGTCAACGGTATCAACAAGAGCATCTTCGCCACGGCCGACGACGAGTTGCGTCCGGTGATGAACGGTATCTACATCAACCTGCAACCCGCCGCGCTGACCTTCGTGGGTACCGATGCTCACAAGTTGGTGAAATACGAAGCCGAGTACGAGAACGAGGTATCGGCAGCCTTCATCCTGCCGAAGAAGCCGGCCAACCTGCTCAAAAGCGTATTGTTGAAGGAGGAGGATGACATCCAGCTCGCCTTCGACTCGAAGAACGCCTGCTTCAAATTGAAGAACCACACGATGGTGTGCCGTCTGATTGAGGGCACCTATCCGAACTACAACGCCGTGATTCCGGCTGCCAACCCCAACAAGCTGTTGGTAGACCGCATCGAGCTGATGAACGGCATCAAGCGTGTGGCTGTCTGCTCGAACCCGACGACCAACCTCATCCGCATGGATATCGCCGACAACAAGATCACGCTCACGGCACAGGATATCGACTTCTCGATGTCGGCCAACGAAACCATCTCGTGCAGCTATGACGGTCAGCCGATTTCGATTGGGTTCAAATCGACCTTCCTCGTAGAGATTCTCTCGAACGTGGATACGCCGACCGTACTCATCGAATTGGCCGACTCGACGCGCGCCGGCGTCTTCAAGCCCGTCTACGACGACAAGCAGACCTCGACGACGCTCATGCTCCTGATGCCGATGATGATTAACGCCTAAACACCGTTTCGGTAGAGAATAGATGAAGCTCAACCTGAAAAGCCCCATCGTCTTTTTCGACCTCGAAACGACCGGCGTAGACACGGCCAACGACCGCATTGTCGAGATTTCGATGATTAAAATCATGCCCGACGGCGAGGAGATTACCCGCACCCGACGTCTCAATCCCGAGATGCCGATTCCGGCCGAGGCAACGGCCGTACACGGCATCACGGATGACGATGTGAAGGATGCACCCACCTTTGCCCAGGTGGCCAAATCACTCGCGCAATTCATCCAGGGATGTGATTTTGGTGGTTTCAACTCGAATCGCTTCGACCTGCCGGTACTCGCCGAAGAGTTCCTGCGGGTCGGAGTCGACATCGACCTCAAACGCCACCATTTCGTCGACGTGCAGAACATCTTCCACAAGAAGGAGCAACGCACGCTGGTCGCTGCCTACAAATTCTACTGCGACCGCAACTTGGAGGATGCACACTCGGCCGAAGCCGACACGCGCGCCACTTACGAGGTACTCAAAGCACAACTCGACCGCTACGACGACCTCGAAAACGATGTCGAGTTCCTGGCCGAATACTCCTCGCGCGGACGTACGGCCGACTATGCAGGATGTGTACTCTACAACGAACGCAACCAGGAGGTCTTCGGCTTTGGCAAATACAAGGGGCAGTTGGTCGCAGAGGTATTCCACCGCGACCCCGGCTATTATGGCTGGATGATGAATGGCAACTTCCCGCGCTATACGAAGCGCGTGCTGACCGAGATTCGGTTGCGCGACAAGAAATAGAAGAAACGAATGAAACGACTCGTTACCACGCTGTTGCTGCTGGGTGTGTTTGTCGTGGCTGCGGCCATCGAACGCTCCGGCACCATCGTCTACATCAACGGCACAAAATACTACATTCACGCCGTGGTGGCAGGCGAGACCCTCTACTCCCTGGCCAAGGCCTATGGGGTGAGCGAGGAGCTCATCACGACGCACAATCGTGCAGCTGCGGATGGATTGAAGGCCGGTGAGCGGTTGAAAATCCCCGTGCAGGAGGTTGCGGAGAAAGCCAAAGAGGAGCCTTCGGAGCGCAAACTGAACAAGACCTTCACCTCGCACTATGTGGTAAAGGGTGAAACACTCTATGCCATTGCGCGCATCTACGAAATCGGCGTGCAGACCATCATCGAAGATAACCCCGACATCGACCCGACCCACCTCTCGCCCGGGCAGCGTATCCTGATTCGCAAACGCCAAATCGGCAAAAGCAACGAGTCCGAGAGCCAAGCCCAATGGAGTGCCTACAACGAGCAACTCAACAGTGTAGCACCGGCCGGCGAGCAATTCTATGTGGTGCAAAAGGGGGATACCTTCTACTCGTTGGCACGTCGCCACAGCATCACCGAGGAGCAACTCGCGCAGTTGAACGGCGGGTTGCGCGCCGAAGAGTTGAAATTGGGAGCCATCATCCGTCTGCCCGACCCGACAACAGCCGACAACACCACCGAAGCAGCAGCCCCCTCATCATCGGCCTTCGAGCCGACGACACCCGAGGTGACGGTAAAAACCGAGGTGGAGTTCCGTGCCTTGTGCAACTGCGACCCATTGCGCGTGGCCCTGTTGCTGCCATTAAGCAGCGAAGGGCGCCCCAACGCCAATTACATCGATTTCTACGAGGGTTTCCTGCTGGGATTGGACAGCGTGCGCACACGTTATGGCCACTCGGTGGATTTGCAGCTCTACGATACCAAGCGCGATGCCGAACAACTGAACGAGGAGTTCTTCGCCTCGGATGCCATCGACCGCACCCAACTCTTCATCGGGCCGGTCTACGAGGAGGAGATTGAGCGCGTCGTACACTATGCCGAGCGCAAGGTGAGCCCCGTACCGGTGGTGTCGCCGTTGGCCCATCTTACCAAGGTGCAGAGCGATGTACTTTTCCAGATGGCGCCCGATCCGGCCCGCAAATACGACAAAGCTGTCTCGCTGCTTGACGGAAAGCGCATCACCTTCATCTATGGCGAGTCGAACGACAGCGCCTTCGAACAGGAGATGCTGACTTTGTTGGGTGAGCACCCTTACGAGAAGGTCAACTACCAATATGTGCACCCTTCGGTGAAATTGAAGGAGGATGAACCCAACCCGAGTGACCTGAGCCCGATTTTGGACAACGACGAAGAGAATCTCTACTTCATCCTCTCGGACAACGAAATTGAGGTAGACCGCATCTTGGCCGCCTTAGCCTCGGCCGACACTAACCTGCGAGCACGTTCGTTGCGTTCGCCGAAATACAGCGTCTTTGGCAATTCACGCTGGAATCGCTACCAGCACATCGACCGCACGATTTTCTTCAAAAATCGGGTCATATTCTTCACCACCTACCACGCCAAGCGCGATGCCGAGGTGGTGGCAGCCTTTGACCGTGCCTACATCCGTGCCTTTGGTTCGTTGCCCTCGCTCTACTCCTACCGCGGCTACGATGCTGCGATGATTTTCGTGCCTGCGATGTTTGGCGACATCGAATACGACCTCGAAGACCGTCGCTACGAGCCGCTCAAAACCCTCTATCGCTTCCGTCAGGAGAGCCCCACCTCGAACCACATCAATCGGGATTGGATGCGGGTGACCTACAACAGCAACTTTACCATTACCATTGAGTAAATCAGCGATTTATGGCTACGATTCAAAACGGCATTCCCGAAAAGACCATCGAGCGACTCAGCGAATATCGCCGCACGCTCTTGGCATGCAGCAAGCAGGGCATCACCCACATCTTCTCGCATGTCTTGGCCGGCATCCACGGCATCACAGCCGTGCAGGTACGTCGCGATTTGATGCTCATCGGCTTTTCGAGCGACACGAAGAAGGGGTATGACGTGCAGGTGCTCATCGACTACATTGGCTCGATTCTCGACAGCGAAGTTCCCATCAACATCGCCGTACTCGGCATGGGACACCTCGGGCAGGCCATCACCAAATATTTCAATGGCAAACGATTGAATTTGAAGATTACGGCCGCCTTCGACATCGACCCCGAGAAGGTGGGGAAAACCATCGACGGCATCCCGTGCTATCACATGAATTCGTTCGAGGAGATGGCAGAGAAACTCGACCTCTCGATGGTGGTGTTGTCCTCGCCCACGAAGGTGGCTCCGACACTCGTACTGCCGATTATCAATGCCGGCATCAAAGGGGTGCTGAATTTCACCTCCACCCCGCTGAACTTTCCGCAGGGCATCGTCGTCGAGAACTACGACATCACGACCCTGCTCGAAAAGGTGGCCTACTTCGTCAAGGAGGGGGACAACAACGCTTGATGCCGACCACCATGCAACTCTTTCACGCACCACACCTCACCGACCTCACGGCGCCGACCATCGTCACCGTGGGGTCGTTTGATGGGGTACACCGCGGCCATCAACACCTCCTGCAAGGCCTTGTCGGTACGGCCCGTCGTGAAGGCTTGCAGAGCGTGGTGCTGACCTTCGCACCCCATCCGCGCATCGTCTTGGGGCGAGGGGAGGGGTTGCAACAACTCACGACCGAAGCGGAGAAGGCCGCCTGGTTGGGCCACTATGGCGTGGATGCAATGGTGGTGTGGCCCTTCACGCGCGACTTCGCTGCACTCTCGGGGGAGGAGTTTGTGCGCGACATCCTGCAAGCACAACTGCATGCCCGCGTGTTGGTTGCGGGATACAACCACCATTTCGGCCACGACCGCCTGGCTGCTGCATCGTTGCAGGTCGAGCAGCTGCGTGTCGAGTTGGTCGACCGCTATGATGTCGAGGGGCGCCACGTCAGCTCGACCGAAATCCGCCGCCACCTTGCCGCCGGCGAGTGGGCACAAGCCGAAGAACTTTTAGGACACCCCATCCAATTGACACAACGATGATACAACACGAATGCAAAATCCGCGTGTGGTATTGCCACACCGACCAAATGGGCATCTGCCACCACTCGAACTACATCCGCTATTATGAGGCAGCACGCAGCGAGTTTATGCGTCGCTTCGGACTTTCGTATGGCGACGTCGAGCGTCGTGGCATCATGATGCCGATTCTCGAAGTACAATCAAAGTACCGCAAGCCGGCTCGCTACGACGAGGAGTTGAGCGTCTCCATCCGTCTCGACGAACTCCCCACGACCCGCATCAACTTCTACTACGAGATTCGTAACGAGCAGGGCGACCTCCTCAACACGGGCATGACCCAGTTGGGCTTTATGAGTGCCGAGACGCGCCGACCCTGCCGCTGTCCTGAGTGGTTCTTGGCGATGCTCAAAGAGGAGTGGAAAGAAGAGGAACGGCAATAAAGCACAATGCAAAATTTAAAATTTAGAATTCAAAATTAGCCCTGACATTTCTGTCGGGGTTATTTTATATGCAAAAATTATCTCAAAAGCGTCTAACCTATTGATTATTTTACTATCTTTGTAAATAAGTGGGGTAGTGCCCTACCGATACATATTTAAGAAGAAGCGTTATGCTTATCTTGTGATTGGAAACGTAGGAAATTTTCAAAGCGCACAAGGATTGCATAATGGCCTCACGCTTCAGCGTGGGCTGTTATCTGTATTCGTGCGCAAGGTTTTTCCTACGACCTCCAATCAGAATATAGCATACAGTTCCACGCTTCTTGCGTTTAACGAGCCCTTGTTTGGAACCGACAAGAAAAAAATGTACCATGAAAAAGTTATTGTTAGCCGCCGCAATGCTTTGTATGTCTTTAACGACCTTTGCGCAAAAAGATGTCACCAAGTTTTTGGGAATTCCTGTTGATGGAACAAAATCAGAAATGATTCGTAAACTCAAAGAGAAAGGATTTACGAGTTCTCCCTACGATTCCGAGGTTTTGCAAGGCGAGTTTAATGGCACATCTGTAAATATCTTTATTATAACAACCAATAATAAGGTTAGTCGTATTGCAGTTATAGACCAATACCCTACTGACGAGACAACCGCTATTAAACTTCGGTTTAATAAATTATGTGACCAATTTTCCAATAATGCTCGGTATATGAGTCCTAATAAGGATCAACACATTTCCAAAGAGGAAGATATAGCCTATGGTATGATTGTACACGACAAACAATATGAGGCCCTTTTTTATCAGGAGCCCACTATCGATTCTATCACAATAGCCAAGGAATTAGAAACAAGGATATTATCTCAACTCACCGAAGAAGAACTATCCAATCAAACAGACAAAACAAAAGAAAAAATTCAAGATATTAGCATATCTTACGCTATGGAAATTCTTTCCAAAAAGCCCGTTTGGTTTACAATTTCTCGTAAATATGGAAAATATGAAATACAGATGTTCTATGACAACGAATATAATCGTGCCAACGGAGAAGATTTATAATTATCAAATGAGTGAGGTTGCCCAACAAAAATTTCGGGCAACCTCGCTCGTTTAAAAATTATGCGTCTACTTCTCAATGAGCGAAATCGAACGCTGGATAAAGTCGGTCAGACTCTTACCTTTCAGCAGGCCGTTCGACAACAGCGCCAGGTCGATGATTTGCTTCACCAATTTATTCTCCGAGCCAATGGTCTTCAAGCGCTCGTTACGCTCGTCGCGCAGTGTGACAATCTTCTTCGAGAGCTCCTCGCGCGTCTGCTTCTCCTCGGCCGTGAGTTCCTCCTCCTTCTTGCCTTTCACCACCTCATCGAAGCGATGCTCCTCGGCCACAGCAGCATCAATCTTCTTGGTCATCGACTTCAACTTATCGCCATAGGCCTTCTCCACCTCACCCAGAATATTGATAACAATGGGGTGGTTGCCGTTGACGGCTATCGTGAAGTTGTCGGGCATCTGGCCATAGAACTGACTCATGCCGCCACCACTCATTGCCGCCATCTCCTTCATGCGACGCATAAACTCGTTCTGCGTAATGACCACCGGAGCCTCATCGGCCGCCATCGCCTCGAACGAGATGTGGTAGTTAATCTTCTCGTCCTGCGGCATCTGACTCTCGAAGACCGGCATCAGCAGCTCCTGCTGGGCACTCGTCAGGGTCATCGTCAGCGGCTCCTCCTTCTGAATCAGTTTGTCGATTACATCGCTATCGACGCGCACGAAACGGGTATGTTCGTTCTTCTGCTCGTACCAATTGACATAGTGGTTATCCAACTGGCCGTTCATCTCCAACACCTCATATCCCTTCTGCTTGGCCGCTTCGAGGAAGGCATGTTTCCCCTCCACATCATCGACATAGAGGAAGATGAGGTCGTTGTTTTTGTCGGTTTGGCGCTCCTTCACCAACTCGGTATACTCCTTCGGCGTGTAGTACTTGCCGTCGACGCTCTTCCACAGCATAAATTCACCCGCCTTCTCGGCAAACTTCTCGTCGGTGAGAATGCCATACTGGATGAAGACCTTCAAATCGTCCCACTTCTGCTCATAATCCGTGCGCATCGTGCGGAACAACTCGGCCAGGCGGTCGGCCACCTTGCGCGTGATATAGCTCGAAATCTTCTTCACGTTGGGGTCGCTTTGCAGGTAACTGCGCGAAACATTCAGCGGAATGTCGGGCGAATCAATCACACCGTGCAGCAACGTCAGATACTCCGGAACGATGCCCTCGACCTGGTCCGTCACATAAACCTGGTTGCAGTAGAGCTGAATCTTGTTCTTCTGAATCTCGAAGTTGTTGCGAATCTTCGGGAAATAGAGGATGCCGGTGAGGTTGAACGGATAGTCGATATTGAGGTGAATCGAGAACAAGGGCTCGTCGCTCATCGGGTAGAGCTCGCTGTAAAACTCCTTATACTGCGCCTCGGTAATCTCGTTCGGTGTGCGGGTCCAGAGTGGCTCGATGTTGTTCATCACGTTGTCCTTCTCCGTATCAACATACTTGCCATCCTTCCACTCCTTCACTTTACCAAAAACAATGGGCACGGGCAGGAAGCGGCAATATTTTTTGAGCAGACCCTCGACCTTCGTCGGCTCGGCATACTCCTTCATCTCCTCCGAGAGGTGCAACACGATGGTCGTGCCACGCTCGCGGCTGTCGTCGATCTCCTCCATCTCAAATTCGGGCGTACCCGTGCAACTCCAATGCACCGTCTTGGCGCCCTCCTGCCACGAACGGGTGAATATCTCCACCTTGTCCGAAACCATGAACGAGGAGTAGAAACCCAATCCGAAATGGCCGATGATTGCTTGGTCTTGATACTTGGCCATAAACTCCTCGGCGCCCGAGAAGGCAATCTGGTTGATGTAGCGATCGACCTCCTCGGCCGTCATGCCGATGCCGTGGTCCTTGACAAAGAGTAAACGCTTGTCAGGGTCGACCGACACCTCCACCTTCAAATCGCCCAATTCGCCTTTGAACTCCCCCTTCGAGGAGAGGGTGCGCATCTTCTGCGAGGCATCCACGGCATTTGAAATCAACTCGCGCAGGAAGATTTCGTGGTCCGAATACAAAAATTTCTTGATGACCGGAAAGATATTCTCCGTAGTCACCCCAATTGTTCCGTTCTTCATAGTTTTTATCGTTGTTTTGTTGTTTTCTGCTTTGCAGAAGATTCAACAAAGGGTGTGCCACGCCCAAAATGCTGACAGATTGGCAGACGCCGACTGACAAAAACAACCCTGTATCGGCTATCCATCGTCGCCCTCTTCGATTTTTGGAAATTTCAAGTAGCCCCTTGGAACTACATTTGAATTTATTTCGTACCTTCGCTGTATGCGAAAAACGACTCTTCTTCTCCTGTTGATGTTGCCCGTATTGCTCCATGCCGAGGGCTTGCGCGTGCTGTTTATCGGCGATTCGATTACCGGATGGCGGCTGGGGCCGCAGTGGAGGCAGCATGGCCTCGGCCGAGGAGCGCAACCTCCACGACCTAAACCACCTCTATGGACATAGTTTCATGCTCTTCTGTGCCGCCCACTTCGAGAGCCTTTATCCGGAGCGGGGTTATCAATTCTTCAATCGCGGCATCAGCGGGTACACGTTAAGCGACCTGCACAAACGGTGGGAGCGGGATGTGGTCGCCCTTCGCCCCGATGTACTGACGATTCTCATCGGCACGAACGATGTAGGTAAGGTCGTCGGCTCCAAGAAGGAGCAGGGGAGTGTATTCGACCCCGAGGCATGGGAGCAATCCTATCGCACACTGCTCACCAAGACGCGCGAAACTTTCCCTTCGATACGCCTTATCCTCTGCACTCCCTTTGTTGCAAAGACGGGGCGGCTGACCACACAATCCTACTATCCACAATATGAAGCAGGAGTGAAGGCCTGTGCCGAGGTAGTTCACCGCTTGGCCGAGGAGTTTGACGCCGCCGTGGTCGATTTCCACGCTTTGATGGCAGCATTGCATGCGCAACATGCAGTAGGGGAGTGTGGCTACTGGATTTGGGATGGCATCCATCCTACCGCAGCCGGTCATCGCCGCATGGCCGACCAATGGATTGAGGTTGCGACAGCATTGCTGCAATAAAACAAGAAAAGAGCCTGTCTAACAATAAAAAAAATGTTAGGCAGGTCTTTTTTTTGTTTGA
>CAZTCM010000051.1:0-10205 GCA_964612285.1 uncultured Alistipes sp. | reverse complement strand
ATTGGGCGTATTGATCATGGGGCATACAATCGTCATAATTAGCATACCCGTTCTTGATCGCAGCAGATGCCCATTTCCCAGACTTGGTGCTTGCGCTTAAACCATTCCCTGTTGAGTTCTTTAGATTATAGGGCGGTGAGGTTACAATGAGATCAATCGAATTATCCGGCATTGATTGCATCGTCTCTAAGCAGTCCCCGCAAATGATGCGGTCTATATAGTTCGATAGGGGCATACTCGTACTATTTATCGCCAAACAGGGCATTAATAAAGTCGTGACGGTCGAAGATGCGTAGTTGGTCGATGCCTTCGCCGATGCCGATGTAGCGCACCGGAATCCGGAAACGGTCGCTGATGCCGATGACCACGCCGCCTTTGGCCGTGCCGTCGAGCTTTGTGATGGCCAGCGAGGTGACCTGCGTCGATTGAGTGAACTGCTTGGCCTGCTCGAAGGCATTTTGCCCCGTCGATCCATCCAACACCAACATCACCTCGTGCGGCGCATCGGGAATCACCTTCCCCATCACGTTGCGAATCTTAGCCAACTCGTTCATCAGTCCGATTTTGTTGTGCAGACGACCGGCCGTGTCAATCAACACCACATCGGCGCCGTTTGCCTTGGCCGATTGCAACGTATCGAAGGCCACCGAAGCGGGGTCCGAACCCATCTCCTGGCGAATCATCGTGGCGCCGGCGCGGTCGGCCCACACCTGCAACTGGTCGATGGCGGCTGCACGGAACGTGTCTGCCGCACCAATCCACACCTTTTTCCCCGCTTTTTTGAGTTGCGCGGCCAACTTGCCGATGGTGGTTGTCTTGCCGGCGCCATTCACGCCCACAACCATCACCACATAGGGCTCACCCTCCTTGGCGTCGAGTCCGAAGTTTCCCTCCGTGGCGTGGGCCTCGTCCATCAGCTGCACAATCTCGTCGCGCAGCAGTTGTTGTAACTCCGAGGTGTTCATGTATTTATCGCGGGCCACACGCGCTTCGATGCGCTCGATGATTTTTACGGTCGTCTCGACCCCCACGTCCGAGGTCAGCAACACCTCTTCGAGGTCGTCCAGCACCTCGATATCAATCGTCGAACGCCCCGCGATGGCGCGGGCGAATTTCGAGAAGAGCCCCGTTTTGGTCTTCTCCAAACCGGCCTGTAACTCCTCCTTTTGGCGTACGACCTCCTCGGCCGGTTGCTGCTCAATGGTTGCAGCCCCCGTTTGGACCGTTTCGGTGGCCGATTTTTTCTTGAAAATATCGAAAAATCCCATAAATTGCGGTTTTTGTAAAATTTCTTTGCAAAGATAACAAGAATGTTTGAAATAAAATCGTTATCTTTACCAAATAGAACGAAACTCAATCGAAAAACGGAAGATGAAAAGAGCTTTTTTACTGCTTACGGCCTTGACCGTTGCGCTGACAGCGGCGGCCCAGGACCTCATTGTGAAGATTGACAGCACCCGTATCGAGGCGCGTGTGGCTGAAATTTCTACTGAAACGATTCGCTATAAGCGCTTCGCCCGCCCCGAAGGCCCGACCTATGTGCTCCCGACGGCCGAGGTGTGCTATATTCGCTATTCGGATGGCTTTGTCGAGGATTACAACCGCGCAAAGAGTCCCGCCGTGCCGACCGCAGCGCCGACCGTAGCGGCTCAACCGGTTGCCGCCCCCGCTGTTCCTGCTGCGCCGGCCGTTCCTGCGGCTCCTGTTGCACCCGCGCCGGCTGTTCCCGCGACACCGGTGCCGGCAGCACCTGCACCTGCACCTGCATCTGCTGTTCCTACGGTACCTGCACCCCAGCAATATCCGGCAACCTATTATGCCCCTGCTCCCCAACAGTATGCAGTGGTTCGTTACAGCATTGGACAGATTTACGATCAGGATGGTGTTCGTGGTGTGGTCGTTGCGCTCAACGAGGAGCGTACGCACGGCTTGCTGATGTCGCTCGACGAGGTGATGATTGATTGGAGCACCTTCCGCAAGGAGGAGCTCTGCAAGGTGGGGGCCGAGCATCGTACCGACGGCATGCTCAACATGGAGGCCGTAGCGCGCTACATCGCCGAGCACAACCTCACCTGGGACCACTTCCCTGCCTTCAAGTGGTGCCGCGATAAGGGGGAGGGGTGGTACATGCCCTCCATCGACGAGTTGTTGACCATCGGCCACGAATACAATGGCGGCTCTCGTGCACGCAACGACCGCCAGGCGCGTGTGCGTTTCAACGAGAATGTGAAGAACAGCGGCGGCGAGCGTCTCGACGGAAAGTGCTACTACCACTCTTCGACAGAGATTGACGAGAAGTTCCCGATGATGTCGCACATGGGGCTCGAACCTCCCTATGTGATTACCGACGTGGCGAAGTACACCAAATTCTTGGTGCGCGCCGTGCGAAAGTTCTAAACCGAGCGAGAACGAATGGTATAACGAAGGGCCCGTCTGACCACACATGGTGACGGGCCCTTCGTTTGCTGTTATTCGCGCTCGGCATCATCCACGATGCCTTCCCGGGCAATCTGCTCCAACAGGGCAATGCGCCTTGCCTTGGGGGTTACGTTCTGTTGCACCACGAGCAGGTAGGAGTGGCGTATCTCCTGCTGCAACTGTTTGTTGGACAGCTGCCCCTCAAAACGCACAGAGTTCCAATGGCGTTTGTTGAAGTGAAAGGCTGCTTTGACCTGCGGATAACGGTCGCGAAGAGCGAGGGCCCGCTCGGGGTCGCACTTTACGACAAATCCAATCGGATTGTCCAATCCGACCACGGCAAACATGCGCCTACCTACTTTGAAGACGAGAGTCACCTCGTCGAAGGGCAGACACTCCTCCACCTCGGGGAGCGAGAGACAGAACTCGCGAAATTCGACAATATCCATGCAACAAAGATAGCAAAAGTTTGCGTCATCTTCTGTTTTGCTCCCCGATTTTTACCATGTCCCCGCGTTGGGTGTTGTTCGTTTAAAAAACATTTTCTAATTTTGTAATGCCAAGCCTTTGGTTTGGCGCACATACGAAGGTGTTTTCGCGCATCCTTGCTTGAAAATGTGGAAGTTTTCTGAATGAAGGGATAGACGAACAGCACTCATTTCTTGTAGATGTATGGCTCGTGGCATGTTCTGTGCCCGCGTGTCCTGCATTACAGGTGTGGGGCATTGTAGCGTTTATTTTCATTCGGGTCTTTCCACAACCCTCAGGCAGATAGACGAAGTTCATCTCCACACTTTCTGTTTTTTAATACGAACCGCCGCACCGGAGATGATACGGTATCATAGCACTACTATGAAAAAACTTTTACTTGCCCTGATGGGCCTTGTCCTGATGACGGGAAGTGCATGGGCACAACAGTATCAGGAGGTCGTTTATCTGAAAAACGGCAGTGTTATTCGCGGTGTCATCACCGAGCAGATCCCCAACGAGTCGTTGAAGATTCAGACGGCCGACGGATCGGTCTTCGCCTATACCATGGGCGAGGTGGAAAAAATCACCAAAGAGGAGGTGGTCGCCCTGCGCACCAAGCGTGTCGAAGGGTTAAGCAATCACTATGCGGCAATTTACCACCGCCTGCATGTTGGTTACAGCCCCGTTTCGTTGGACGAGCCCGACTACACCTTCGATTTGACAGGGCTTTCGTTTGGCTGGACGATGGGTGTTCGCCTGCTGCGCAATCAACCGCTTTATTTCGAGACGGGCGTGAGTGCCATGTACGGCTTTAGCTCCGAGGACGAGTATGATATGGAAAATCGTTTCTTCTCGCTCAATGTGCCGGTGGTGGCTACCTGGCAATTCGAGGTGGCACCGTCGATTCAGATAGCCCCCTACTTTGGCCTGAATCTGCGCGGTAACATCTATGGTCGGACGAAGATGGATGATTATGGCGTAGAGATAAAGTGGTTTGATAGCGATGAGGGTGATGGCGAACACTTTAATGTGGGTATGACCTTTGGTGCCAACTTCTCGTTCAAGAAGTTTGTGCTTGGCGTAGGGTATACGACCGATTTTACAGAAATCATGGAGGAAACCGAGGTGAAATATTTCTCCATTTCGGCCGGTATTCGCTTCTAACAGCAGTTTTTAGCGATAACTCAGGAGAAGTTGTCCAACCAGGTGATTTTTGCGTTACGCTCGTGCTCAAAATGCTCACATACGCTCAGTAGGCTCCGCTTTTTCGCACTTCGCAAGCCTTAAATCCCGCTTGTTATACAACTTCTGACAAAGAGAGCGTGTCCAAAAACTTATTGGACACGCTCATCCGTTTTTTTTGAGGGGCGTCATCCCTCCTCGGTTGCGGGGTTAGGCGACACGGAAACGGATGCCGGTGCGACGGTCGGCCTCAACGAGAATGGTGTCGCCTATGCTCAGCCGCTCCTCGACAATCAGGCGAGCCAGTGGCTCCTCGATGTGGTCGGTGAGGGTGCGTTTCAAGGCACGGGCTCCATAGCGTGGCTCATAGCCCAGGGCAGTCAACCGTTGCTTGGCGCGGGCCGTGATGCGTAACCCATAGCCCAATGCCCGGGTGCGTGTCGCGAGTGCCGCCAGTTCCATCTCGACGATTTGCGCGACATCCTCGCTCGTCAGGGCGCGGAACACGACAATGTCGTCGATGCGGTTGAGCAACTCGGGTGCAAAGTGCATTTCGAGCACCTTGCGGTAGGCTTGGACCGAGGTGGATGCCCCCTCGGTGCGGTGGCTGGTGGTGGCATAGCCTGCGCGTCGGCGATTGGCTGTTCCCTCGCGCGAACCGACATTCGAGGTCATGATGAGAATCGTGTTGCGAAAATCGACCCGTCGCCCCGCACCATCGGTCAGATGCCCCTCATCGAAGAGTTGCAGCAGCGTGTTGAACACCTCGGGATGGGCCTTCTCTATTTCGTCGAAGAGTACCACGGCATAGGGATGGCGACGCACCGCCTCGGTCAGCTGACCACCTTCGCCATACCCCACATAGCCCGGCGGAGAGCCGATGAGGCGGGCGATGTTGTGTTTCTCGCTGTATTCGCTCATGTCGAGCCGAATCAATCCGCGCTGCTCGTCAAAGAGCCACCGCGACACCTCCTTGGCCAGCAGGGTTTTGCCCACCCCCGTCGGACCGACGAAGAGGAAGACGCCGATGGGGCGGTGGGGCTCCTTCAATCCCACTCGCGCACGCAGGATGGCCTGCGAGAGTTGCTTGACGGCCTCCTGCTGCCCGACAACCCGCCCCATCAGGTGGTGCTGTAACCCTTTGAGGCGTTCGCGCTCACACCCTGCAATGCGCTCGATGGGGATGCCGGTCATCGCCGTGATGGTGCGCTCGATCGCTGCACGGTCGACCGTTGCAGGCTGTTCATCGAGCCGCTGTTGCCATGTTGTGTGGTTGGCGGTCAGCGTGGCACGGAGTTGCAACTCCTCCATGCGTGCTTCGGCCGCGCGGTCGTAGCAGGCCGCTTCGAGGGCTTCGTGGCGCTCGCGTTGCGTGGCGGCAAGGCGCGTTTGCAGGGCTTGCAGCGATGCCGATTCGTTGGCCGTGCTTGCACAAATGAGGGCTCCGGCCTCATCCAGCAGATCGATGGCCTTGTCGGGCAGGTAGCGGTCGGTGAGGTAACGCTCTGAGAGCTCTATGCAGGCGTGCAACGCCTCCTCGGTGTAGTGCACGCGGTGGTGCTGCTCATAGCGAGGGGCGATGCGTCGCAGAATCTGCCGCGTGGCCTCGTGTGAGGTGGGCTCGATGACAACCCGCTGAAACCGGCGTTCGAGCGCCTTGTCGCGTTCGATGTGTTCGCGGTATTCGTCGAGTGTGGTGGCTCCGACAACCTGCACCTCGCCCCGCGCCAGCGCCGGTTTGAGGATGTTGGCCGTGTCGAGTGACCCCTGTGTCGCACCGGCACCGACGATGGTGTGCAGCTCGTCGATGAAGAGCAGCGTGTCGCGCGACAGCTTCAACTCGTCGATGAGTTGTCGAATGCGCTCCTCGAACTCGCCCCGAAACTTCGTACCGGCGATGAGTGTCGCCACATCGAGGGCAAAGAGTCGCTTTTCGAGAAGCGCGTAGGGTACCTCGCCGGCGGCCATGCGCAGAGCCAACCCCTCGGCAATGGCCGTCTTACCCACACCCGCCTCGCCAATCAAGACCGGATTGTTTTTCTTGCGGCGGGTCAGAATGCGAATGACGCGCTCGATCTCGGCATCGCGCCCGACGACCGTGTCGAGACGGCCGGCACGCGCTTCGGCTGTGAGGTCGGTACCAAATTTGTCGAGTAGCGGCGTCGCGTGACGGAGCGGTTTCGCGGATGTTTCGTGCAGGTGGTGCGAGGTCACTGCGTCGAGCAGACGCACCTCGACAGCCGCTTGCTCGGAATGCTCGCCACCGAGCTTGGCCAGGGCCGTCGTGATGACCTCGTGTGTGATGCGGTAGCGGGCAAAGATGGTCGCAGCGTGGGCAGTCGGGTCGTCGAGAATGGCCAGCAGGGCGTGTCCGGTCGAGATGGTGCCGAGGTGGCTGTTTCGGGCGCAAAGTTCGTTGGTAAAGCGCCGCAGAAACTGCTCGGGCTCGACGCCCACCTCCTCTTGCGAGGGGCACTCGACGGCCTGTTCAAGACGCAGGCGCAACTGGTAGAGCTCCCACGGTTGCAGTCGTTCGGTGAGCAATTGATAGGCCAACGCCCCCTCTTCGCGCAATAGCTCCAACAGCAGATAATCTTTCAAGGCGTGGCGAATGCCCGCTTTGGTCGTGTTGAACGCTGTTCGGGCGATAATCCCTTCAAGCGTCTTCGAGATGTGTGCTTGCATAAAATCGTCCAAATAAAAACGTGTTCGCCGTAGGAACGCGCGAAGAACGATTTGTAGTATGTGGCGGGCTTTGTTGCGAATGTGACCACGCGTGGCAGCAAGCGTCAGCGGCGGGGTAGCTCCCACACCTCCATGTCGCGCATCTCGGCGCCGTCGATGGTCAGACGCACGGCGGTGCGCACCTTGTGGAAGCCGAACGAACCGGCTGCCCCCGGGTTGACGGCCAGCAGTTGATAGACGGGGTCGAATTGCACTTTGAGGATGTGTGAGTGGCCGGCGATGAAGAGTTTGGGGTGTGCCGCCCTGATTCGCTGCAAGGCCTGGGGTGCATAGCGACGGGGATAACCTCCGATGTGGGTCATCAGTACGGTCACCTCCTCGCATCGAAAATAGTTGAATTCGTGGTAGACGCGCCGTGTGGCACCTCCGTCGATGTTTCCATAGACGGCCCGCAGCGGCTTGAAGGCAGCAATCTCGTCGGCCAACTCGATGGACCCGATGTCGCCGGCATGCCAAATCTCATCCACGTCGCGCAGGAAATTGCGCAACGGCTCGTCGAAGGTGCCGTGGGTATCGGAGATGATGCCGATGCGTTTCATACCGTGGCGTGGTTAATATTTCCCCTTCCAGAGGGTTTTGATGCGTTCGGCAATCTTCTGCTCGGTGCTGTTTTGCAGGTCGGGTTCGTAGAAACGGGTGCCCGAGAGCGACTTGGGCAGGAATTCCAACTCGGCAAAGTGCCCCTCGTAGTCGTGGGCATATTTGTACCCCGAGCCATAACCCGCCTCGGCCATCAGCTTCGTGGGGGCGTTGCGGATATGCAGCGGCACGGGCCGATTGGTCGTGTCCTTTTCGACCAATGCCAGGGCCTTGTTTATGGCCATATAGGCCGAATTACTCTTGGGTGAGGTGGCCAGATAGATGGTCGTCTCGGCCAGCGTGATGCGCGCCTCGGGCATGCCGATTTTATGCACCGTGTCGAAGCAGGCGTTGGCCAGAAGCAGGGCATTCGGATTGGCCAGACCGATATCCTCCGAGGCCAAAATCACAAGGCGGCGGGCGATGAAGCGCGGCTCCTCGCCACCGGCCAGCATGCGGGCCAGGTAGTAGATGGCGGCGTTCGGGTCGCTGCCGCGTACCGATTTGATGAAGGCCGAGATGACGTCGTAGTGCTGCTCGCCCTTTTTGTCGTAGAGGGCGATGTTCTGTTGCAGACAGTCGGTGACGTATTTGTCGGTGATGGTCACCTTCCCCTCGGTGGCACCCACCACGATGTCAAGGATGTTCAGCAGTTTGCGGGCATCGCCTCCCGAGAAACGGAAAAGGGCCCCGCGCTCCACCACCTCGATGTCGCGCACTTTGAGCTCCGTGTCGGTTGTCAGGGCGCGGTTGAGGAGCTTTTCGAGGTCATTGTCCTCCAACGATTTGAGAATGTAGACCTGACAACGGCTCAACAGGGGCGAGATGACCTCGAACGAGGGGTTCTCGGTCGTGGCGCCGATGAGCGTGAAGATGCCCTGTTCGACCGCTCCCAGCAGCGAATCCTGCTGCGATTTGTTGAAGCGGTGAATCTCGTCGATGAAGAGGAAGGGGGCGCGTTGGTCGAAGAAGCGTTGCCGCTTGGCCGACTCGATTACTTCGCGCACCTCTTTTACGCCCGATGTGACGGCCGAGAGGGTGTAGAAGGGTCGTTCGAGCGTCGTCGCAACGATGCGTGCCAGCGTTGTTTTACCCACACCCGGCGGTCCCCACAAGATGAACGAGGGAACATTGCCCGTCTCGAAGAATTTGCGGAACACCCCATTTTCGCCCACAAGATGCTCCTGCCCGATGTAGTCATCGAGCTGTTGCGGTCGGAGTCGTTCTGCAAGCGGAGTGTTGGCCATGGGTCTCAATTTATTTGAGAGCAAAGATAGGAAAAAAAGAGGAAAGTTTGTATATTTGTAAAAATCGAATGTGTAAATATCTTAGAGATGTAATACAAACACTCATCGAATTATGGAACGTCGCCCGAATGTGATTGGAATTCTTGGTTTGGCCGCCATCATTGCCGCTTATGTGCTGCATATGGAGCTTGTTTCGTGTGGAATTATGTGGACTATGGGTATGATTGCCGGATTTATCGGACTCTTCCGCCCGGGAAGATTGTGGGGCGCTTTGGCTGTATTTGTAGGGCTCGTGCCAATGGTTATCGTCTTTGTTTGGTTTGGATATAACTACGAACAGTTGGTGGCAGATGGCTACTTCGGTGAGGTGCAGACTGAGGTGGTGGCGCAAAGCAATGATACGGAGGCTGCGCTTGCCGAACCGGATGAGCCGGCTAGACAATGGATTGAAATTCCATCGCCACGAGGGGGCTATGTCGAGGTTTATATCGGTATGTCGGGTGATGAGGTAAAAAAGTTGATAGGGCGTCCCAAGAAGGTAAAAGCGGATACTTTCGGGAAGGTGTTACAAGAAGAGTGGCGTTATGATTTGCCCGGCTACTCGTGGATGACGATGGATTTTGAGAACGGAGTCTTGACAAGCATTAGCCAGTACTAACTCCAAACGTCACTGCGAGAGCCACAAGGCTCGTGGCAGTCTAAAAAGGGACACGACCGTCACTGCGCTTGTTCAGATTGCCACGCTCCCTGCGCTCGCTCGCAATGACACGGAAGCGCCAGTCCCCATTTTGAATGCTAAATTTTGCATTTAACATTCCCCCTTCCGTGCCTTTTGCACAAAAAAACTCCCCAACCTTGCGGTCGGGGAGCTTCATTATATATAGGAGTGTGTGTTTACTCCTCCTGAGCGGCTACCACCGAGAACTTAATCTCGGCCTTCACCTCGCGGTGCAGTTTTGCCGTTGCGATGTACTCGCCGACGGTCTTCACAGCCTCCACTGCGATAGCCTTGCGGTCAACGGTGATGCCCTTCTCGGCCAGTGCCTCGGCCAGGTCCGTAGCCGTAATCGTACCAAAGAGCTTGCCCTCCTCGGCCTTAGCCGTCAGCGTGAGGGGCAGATTCTGAATCGTCTCGGCCAGTGCCTGAGCGTCAGCCAGAATCTTAGCATCCTTGTGAGCACGCTGTTTGAGGTTCTCGGCCAGCACCTTCTTTGCCGAAGCCGTAGCGGCCTTGGCGAAACCCTGGGGGATGAGGTAGTTGTTGGCGTAGCCGGGCTTTACGTTCACGATGTCGTTGGCGTAGCCCAGGTTCTCGATATCTTTAATCAGAATAACTTCCATAGTACTTCTCCTCCTTTTAATTATTTCATGCAATCGGTTACGAAGGGCAGGATGGCGAGGTGGCGGGCACGCTTCACGGCCTGAGCTACCTTCTTCTGATACTTCTGCGAAGTACCCGTCAGGCGGCGGGGCAGCAATTTACCCTGCTCGTTGAGGAACTTCTTCAAGAACTCACCGTCCTTGTAATCTACATACTTAATGCCGAGCTTCTTGAAGCGGCAG
>CAZTCM010000050.1:9282-10209 GCA_964612285.1 uncultured Alistipes sp. | reverse complement strand
CGGGCGGGTCTGCGTCGTGGGCGATGATGCACAATCCATCTATTCGTTCCGCGGAGCAAAAATCGAGAACATCCTCTCGTTTC
The DNA here is from genome assembly GCA_964612285.1 of uncultured Alistipes sp. Classification (GTDB taxonomy): domain Bacteria; phylum Bacteroidota; class Bacteroidia; order Bacteroidales; family Rikenellaceae; genus Alistipes. Next base: position 10,126 of record CAZTCM010000050.1, on the reverse strand, counting down.
AGAACGACTACCCCTCGGCCGAGGTCTTCAAGTTGGAGCAGAACTACCGCTCGACGCGCACGATTGTCGAGGCGGCCAACTCGCTCATCGAGAAGAACTCGCGCCGCATGAAGAAGACCTGCTTCTCGGAGGGGGAGCGTGGCGAGAAAATCCGTGTATTGCGGGCCTATACCGACCGCGAGGAGGCCGAACTCATCGTGGGCGACCTGCGCGACAAGGTGCGGCAGGCCGGTGAGAAGTGGTCCGAGGCGGTGATTCTCTACCGCACGAACAACCAATCGGCCGTCTTGGAGGACAACCTCCGCCGTCGCGGTATCCCCTACCGCATCTACAAGGGGGCGTCGTTCTACGACCACAAGGAGATTCGCGACCTGATGGGCTACATCCGTCTGGTCATCAATCCGCGTGACGACGAGGCCTTCAAGCGCATTGTCAACTATCCGGCACGCGGCATTGGTGAGACAACCGTCGACCGTATTGCCAAATTGGCTGCCGAGCGCAACACTTCGATGTGGGAGGCGGTCGATGCGCTGGTCGAGGAGCCGGTGACCGACCCCATGCAACGGGCCATCGTGCGCAAGGTCACCGAGTTTGTGCAACTCATTCGTGCTTTGTCGCTTGCGGGGAGCACGCTGGGGCTCTACGAGTTTGGTATGGAGATAGCCGTACGCTCGGGGATTTTGGCCCTCTACCGCGCCGAGAACACCCCCGAGGCACAGTCGGCCGTGGCCAACATCGAGGAGCTGTTGAATTCGATGCAGGAGTTCAAAGAGCGGTGCGATGCCGAGATTCGCAACGGCGAACGCGAAGCCGAAGAGGAGGCGACCATCGAGGAGTGGTTGCA
>CAZTCM010000050.1:0-9272 GCA_964612285.1 uncultured Alistipes sp. | reverse complement strand
GGGGTGATGCTGATGACCGATGCCGATAAGGATGACCCCGAGGACAACAACAAGGTGACGCTGATGACGGTCCACTCGGCCAAGGGGTTGGAGTATAAATTTGTCTACATCGTCGGCTTGGAGGAGAACCTCTTTCCCTCGCAACGGGCCCTCGAAACTCCCGACGGCTTGGAGGAGGAGCGCCGTCTGTTCTATGTGGCCCTCACGCGTGCAAAGTGCTCGGCCGTCATCTCCTATGCCGAGATGCGCTTCAAGTGGGGGAACATGGAGTTCTCGCGGCCGAGTATGTTCCTGCGCGAAATCGACCCGCAATACATCGAGTCGGAGGTCGATTTCACGGTGCGTCAGGCACGGCCCGAGCCCGAAGGCGAGCAGCCCAAAGCCATCGACGAGTTGCGTCGTCGTTTTGACTACCGCTTTCAGCAGAAACGCCGGGAGGAGGGGGGCCGTTATGGAGCGCGTCCCTCGGATGGCGAGTCGAATCGCGCCCAACGATTTACGCGCCAAAGCGACCCCTATCGCAAGACGCAGAGTACAAGCTACCCCCACCCTCAAACGCGATTCAACGAGCGTTTGGAGCGGGCCATCAACTCGTTGGGCCAAGAGCAACGTCGCACCCTGCGGGCCATGTCGACAGCGTCGGCCGGTGGTGCGACGGCACCGAGCACGGGGGATGCCTATGCGGTGGGCGACCGCGTCGAACACGCCCTCTTCGGGCGGGGTGAAATCATCCGCATCGAACAACTCGGTGCCGACCAGAAGCTCACCGTCGAGTTCCAAAATCGCGAGCAGAAAACCCTGCTGGCCAAATTTGCCAAACTGCGTAAATTGTAACCTGCGATGACCTCCAAACAACGCTACGAGGCGATTATTGCCTACTTCCAACAGGAGATGCCGACGGCCGAGAGTGAACTCCGTTTCGAGAATCCGTGGCAGTTGCTGGTCGCGGTGGTCTTATCGGCCCAATGTACCGATAAGCGAGTGAATATGACCACGCCGGCCCTCTTCGAGGCCTTTCCCACGCCCCGGGCGATGGCGGCAGCCTCGGCCGAGGAGATATTCCCCTATATCCGCTCCATCTCCTACCCGAACAACAAAGCCAAGCACCTCGCCGCTGCGGCCCGCATGCTCTGCGAGGAGTTTGGTGGCGAAGTACCCGACGATTTGGTGCAGCTGCAACGCCTGCCCGGCGTGGGACGCAAGACGGCCAATGTGCTGGGGGCAGTGCTGTGGAATCGGGAGGTGATGCCGGTCGATACACATGTCTTCCGCGTGGCGGAGCGCATCGGCCTCACGACCCGCTCGAAAACACCCCTGCAAACCGAACTTACCCTCTCGAAAAACATCCCCGGGCATCTGCTTCCCGTGGCACACCATTGGCTCATCCTGCATGGGCGCTATGTCTGCACGGCCCGTGCGCCAAAATGCGCTTCGTGCGGCATTCGTTCCTGGTGCCGCATGTACGAACGTGCGCAGCGTCGCACCGAGTAATCGTTTGTTTTTGTCTGGGAGGGGGCATCACGAACCCTCCGCATCCAAAAAAAGAGGGTGTCGCGACTTCTCGTCGGGACACCCTCTCCTACCTAATTATTAACTTACCTCAATTCATATTTCTACGGTACTACTCCTGACGGAAGCCGTAACCGTTTGAAATCTTAGAGTTCAATACTACCTTGGCCAGATAGGGCTTCAAGTAAATCGGCGGGTTTTTCGATGCGAGATCGGCATCGGTATAACCGGCCAGCAGCTTCTCGGCATACGATACGCGGTGCTTGTTCATATCCACAGCCCACGGCGTCTGTACATAACCGTCAGCCTCCAAAGCCTTAGCCTCAGCCGAACCCGGAGCGATGTATTTGAACAGACCCTTGATGGCGACATTGGTGGCCGTAACCGATGCATACGACGGAATCAGACCTCCCCAATCGTCGTGCTGACCACGCCAGCCCGGGAAGAGAACCGGATCGTTCACATCAGGGCACTGGGTCGTCAGACGGTAGCCGTATTTCTCCTTGGCATTGACCATCTTCGTCCATACATAGGCCGGAATCTGGTTGCCGTTGGCAAACTGGTGGTAGCCCTGAGCTACGACATCATCGATGAGTTTGGTCATATCCTTACGAACCTGAACAGCAGCCTCGGGCAGCATACCGGTGCGAATCAGCGTCCAACGACGGTCACCCTCACCTACGAACTCCAAGGCGCGCTCCTTGATGACAGCCTTGTACACGCTACCACACTCGCTGATGTAATTGTTGAAGTTCGGGTCGTTGTTGCCGGGGAATGCACGGTGGTGAACCTTACCCAGGAAGGTCTTGGCCGTAGCCTCATCACCCAAAGCCGCGCTAATCTCAGCCAGCATCAGGTAAGCATCCGAAATACGCATGTAGCTCACGTTCAGACCCGACGTACCATACGAGTTGGTGTCTGGAGCAGCGATACGGTTCCAGTCCCACTTATTCGTACCCGGGCCGCAACCAGCACCCCAAGCCGAACGCTCGAACGACTGCATCTTCTCATGACCACCACCGGTCGAACCGGTTACGCAAACCGAAGCGTCACGACGCATATCGTTGTTGTCGTACCAACCATAGTAGAAATGGGCATTTACACGGTCCTGACCGCAAGCTACGCACGGTGCACCGCCGTTACCACCCGACGAAGGACGTCCGATGTAAGCCGGACGATCCGAGCCATGTAGCCACATCATCGGAATCTCATAAATCGACTCATCAGCCAAGGTTTCGCTGGCAGCCGAGTCATGCATCTGCTGGAAAGCATACTGGAAGGGGTTGCCGTAAGTGCGGTTACCTACCTTCTCGCCACGCGGGTCAGTCGTGTGGAGAACCACCTCACCCGAATTGTTGGCCAGCTCTTGCAGATACTGCTTACCAATGGCGAATACATCGCGCCAATCCGAACGACGGCCATAAACAGCACCGTTCTTCTCTACCGACCAATCCTCGAAGGTGAGCACATTGCCCTCACCGTCCACATAGAAATCGGCACCCAGGTCGGTGCGGCGCGTCAGGTAACCACCATTGTAGAGACAGATGCGGCCAATCAGACCCTGTACATAGGTACGGTTCATCACGTCGGCATGCGTCGTACCCTCACCCGGGCGGAACATGTGGGGCTCCACCTCGATGAGCTTCTGCGTGTGGTAGTCATAGATGGCATAGCGCGAGGTCAGTCCCTGAGCCTGCTCTCCGGCTACGAGGGAGTGAGGCACGTCACCATACCAGCGACAAAGCTCCCAGTAGCAGGTTGCACGCAGTGCCACAGCCTGGCCATAGATGTCCGACAAGGCGTTGGGCTCACTGGCCATAATCTCCGTTTCGAAGTTGCTCATCTGCTCATAGCTCGTGATAAGCGAGTTGGCGATGGCAATCGTCTTGTAGAGCTGCTCGAATACCTCGGTACCCTCACCGGCGTTGATGTTGTAGTTGGCCGTACCCGTGGGATAGAACGTCTTTTCGAGGCAACCGGCCGAACCTTCGCTGTACGAATCCTGTGCATCCTCGATGTCCGAACCCCAAATCGGCGTCCAGAAGAAACCTACCGAGTGCAGCGAACGGCAGTTTTGCAGATTTGCGTAGCCATTGTAGAGTGCTGCGCGCGCCGACTCCTCGTTTTGGAAAACGAAGTCGCGGTCAACGACACTCGGAGAGTTCGTCTCCAAGTAGTCCTCGCAGCCCGTCAGCGCAAAGAGGGCTGCTACAACCATTATGCTATTGATAATTCGTTTCATATATTGATGTTCGTTTTAGTTGTTAACACTGCTTGGTTAGAACGTGATGTTGGCACCGAAGGTGAACGTGCGAGCACGCGGATATGCACCAAAGTCCATATTCATCGTCGGGAAGATGCGCAAATCGCTCATGAAACCCGAACGGCCGCTCGTGTAGGCGTTAACCTCGGGGTCGATGCCCGAATAACCCGTGATGGTGAAGAGGTTGTTGGCTGTGAAGTAAACGCGCAGACGCTCGATACCAATCTTCTTTACGACGGTCTTCGGCAGCGTGTAACCCAACGTCAAAGTTTGCAGACGCAGGTAGGAACCATCCTCCAACCACTGCGACGAAACGATACCCGACTGGTTGTAGGGCAGGTGATACTTGGCGTTGGCATTGAGTTTGTCCAGTTCAGCAGGGTTCTCCACAAAGTAGAGGTCACCCGATGCGTTCACGTCGTAGATTTTATAGGTGTTGGCATACCAAGCGGGGCGCTGACGACCGATACCGTCGTACTCGTTACCCGACGCGTTAATCATGGCATTTACGTTGTAAACCTTGCCACCGGCAGCCCAGGTAAAGTTACCCGACAAGTCGAAGTTCTTGTAGTTGAGGTTGAGCGAGAAGCTACCCGTGTGCTTGGGCATTACCGAACCGAGCGACGTTGCATCGTCGAGATTTACGATGCCGTCACCGGTCACATCGCGGAACTTCGGAGCACCCGGGAAGGCGGTCTGACCGTTCGGGATATTGAACGGGTGCATATAGGTTGCCGTGATGGCCTTCGTGATGTCAACTACACCATCTTTGAGGATGTACTGACCATTGACATAGTCGAAATCCGCCGTCGTGTAGAAGCCGTCATAGACATAACCACGAACGATACCAATCGGCTGGTCCTCGATGAACATAAAGTCGTTGGCGGGAACCTGTGCCGACGAACCCCAATACGACGAGTAGTCATACTGCGTAGCGTTGGGCAGCTCGTCGAGGTTGTTCTTGTTGTAGTTGTAGATGGCACCTACCGAGAATTTCCAATCTTTTTTGTCTACAACAACGGCATTTACCGAGAACTCGAAACCTTTGTTCGAGGTCTGACCGAAGTTCTGGAACTGATACGAGTAACCGGTCGTGTTATCTACCGGCACAGCCATCAGCAGGTCCTTCGTCGTGTTCCAGTAAATTTCCAAGGCACCATTGATGCGGCCACCCAAGAAACCATAGTCGATACCGATATTACGCGAGATGGTGGTCTCCCACTTCAAATCGTTGTTCGCCAACAGACCATCGGGTGTGTAGAAGGCCGATACCTCGCCATTGATGGGCAGCTTGCTGCTACCCGAGCCCAGCGATTTCCACGTTTCACGCCAGAGGTTCGAGTTGATATTGTCCGAACCCGACGTACCATACGAGAGACGCAGTTTGAGGTTCGAGAGCCAATCTACATCCTTCAACCACTGCTCGTCCGAAAGACGCCATGCCACAGCAGCAGCGGGGAAGTAACCCCAGCGGTTGCCCGGAGCGAACTTCGACGAACCGTCGGCACGCATCGTAGCCGTGAAGAGGAAGCGATCGAGCAGCGTGTAGTTGATACGACCGAAGAACGAGGTCGTGTGCTCGGGAACACCAATCGAGTTCGTGGCCGAGAACTTCTGCGTTGCCGTATGGATCAGACCCATAGCCGTGGCGAAATCGAATGTGTCGGGGAAGCCCGTACCCGAAAGCGACGAAGACTCCGACTCGTGCTCGATAATCTCGTTACCTACGAGTACCGAGAATTTATGCGCCTTGCCCAACTCGAAATCGTAGTTCAAGGTGGTCACCGAACGTAACCCTTCGCTCTCACCGCGCGAGAGGGTAGCCGACTTCGTACCACTCGTGTAGCCACCGTCAAAGTAGCGGTTCTTCGAGTTGCCGCGCGTGAGCGAGAGTTCGGTGCGAGCCGTCAGGCCGTCGATAACCTCCCACGTCAAGGCAGCCGAACCACGGAACGAGCGACTATCCGACTTATTGATGATGTTGTTGACCATCTCCACCGGATTGTGCGAATCGTCGATATTGGCAATACCGAACGAGAAACCCGATGCAACCTCCGAATAGTGAACACCACCCAGCGGGTTGTCAATAGGCTTGTAGAAGTAGGCACCCGAGATGTCCGAACCCTTACCGCTGGTTGTCGACTCGAGGCCGTTCTGACTCGTTTCAGTGTAGCGTACATCCAAATCGAGGTGCAGACGTTTTGCCAACTGCTGACGCACCTTGAACGAAGCATTCACTCGGCTCAAATCCGAATTGATTTTGATACCCTCATCGTCGATGAAGTTAAACGTAGCCGTAGCCTGGGTCTTCTCCGTACCACCCGATACGTTGATGGTGTGGCTGTGCGTGAAGGCCGTGCGGAGCAGGTCGTCCGTATAATCATGCGTTGCTACGTTAGCATAGTCGGCATAGTGGTTGCCGTACTTCGAACCAAGGCCGAAATACTTCTCTACGGCATCCTGGTTGGCCGAACCGCGCGAAGCAGCATAGCTCCAGTTGTGCAGCACATAATCTTGTGCCGAGAGGGTCTCCAACTGCTTGGCAACCTTCTTCACCTGCACATAGCCGTCGTAGGTAACTTTCACCGTGCCGGCCTTGGCACCCTTCGTCGTTACGAGGATAACACCATTGGCACCACGAGCACCATAGATGGCCGTCGACGAGGCATCCTTCAAGACGTCAATCGACTCAATCTCCGAAGCGGGGATGTCCGAAATCGAACTTACGGGGAATCCGTCTACTACGAAGAGCGGATTGTTCGACTGGGTAATTGAGCCACCACCACGCACGCGTACAGAAACCTCGGCGCCCGGACGACCGTCCTGCGTGATGACATTCACACCCGGCAATTTACCTTGCAGAGCCTGCGATACATCCGATACGGGATTAGCTGCCAGCTCTTTGCCCGAAACCGAAGCTACGGCACCGGTCAAGTCGCGGCGTTTCACCGTGCCATAACCGATGACCACCACCTCATCCAGCGCGGTGCTCGACGTGGCAAGCGTAAAGTTGACCGTCGTCTGGCCGGGAGCTACGGGCTGCGAAACCGTCTCGTAGCCGATGTACGAAACCACCAGCACGGCATCCTTCGGTACGTTGAGCACGAAACCGCCGTCAGCGGCCGTCGTCGTACCGGTCGTCGTACCCTCGACAATCACACTGGCTCCGATGATTGGCTCGCCGGCCGCATCCTTCACCGTACCCGTCACTTTCGACTGGGCAAATGCAAACGCGGAGATCCCCAAAAAGCATATCACGAGCGATAGCTTTCGAGCAAATGCCGAGAATGCGTTCATTGAATAGTTTTTCATCATTCCAAACATTTTAGGTTAGACATTAAGTTTATAAAGGTTGTTTTTGTGTTTTTGTGCCCCAGAAGGGCTGTTTGGTTACAACAAAATTAGCGGAATCGCCTCCGTCAGAGGTGGAATTTTTCACACATGAGGTGGAAAAATTCGCATTTCTGCATTTTTTGACCCTCTTTTTACCATTTGTCGGGATGGCTGCCAAAGACCCGCTCGATGTCGTAGGCTTGGGCCTCTTCGTCGCTCAATGCACGCAGCCCGACCCAGTCGATGCGGCCGCTCATATCGGCTCCCTTGCCGCGATTGCGGTATTCGTAGAGGTGCAGATCCTTGCTGTGCGGGGCATAGCGCATGTTCCACGGCATCCAACCCAGCGGATGCACCTCTTGCGAGATGTAGGAGCGCAGGATGGTCACCTTGGGGTAGTTGTGCCACGGACGACCGAGGGCATAGGGCTGTCCGTCATCCCCCTCGCGAGGCGAGTTGTTGCGATAGCTGAAATGGCAGCGGTTGAAGACAAAGCCGTAGGGCTGTTCAAGCGGGGTTGAGGGGGCGGTCACCCATCCGCCGCCATACGACTCAATGCGGCAGCGTTGGAAGAAGCCGATGCCGCCACCATAGATATAATCGGTACGGCCGACAATCAGGCAACGCTCGAAGTAGGTGCGTTTGTTCGAGGTCCAGAGGTAGACCGTATCTTGATAGCCGAGGAGGTTGCAGTTGCGGAATTGTGTCTTGTCGCCACACACCGTGACGGCCAACGCCTGCCCGACGGGACCGGCCGTGTTGCGGATGGTGAGGTTTTCGAAGCGACACCCTTCGGAGAGGATGATGATGGTGGCCGAGGTGCGCACGAGCATCGGCTCGTGTTTCCATTTGCGCCATTCGGCTACGGGCAGCTGTCCGCGTGTCTCGGGCGAGGGACCATTATACATGTGGTAGCTGATGATGGTCTTCTCGCGATGCTGGCCCAGGAAGGTGATGTTGCGCTTCGAGGCGGGTACAATCAATTTTTCGGTGTCGTAGACCCCGTTTTTGATGCGAATAATCGAGCGGAAGTCGGCGCTGTCGGGTACGGCGCGAATAGCCGCTTGGAGGGAGGTGAAATCTCCCGAGCCGTCGAGGGCTACCGTTACGTCAAATTGGGCTGCGGCTTGCAGTGAGCAACTGATGGCCAGAGCCATCCACATCAGAACAAATCGTTTCATGGCGAGCGGTTTTAGGGTTTCGTTGCGGAGGAGGGGTTGCCGCGCAGGGGTGGTCACCTACTCCACGACAAAGAAACCGCAAAATCGCCATTCCGAGGTGGAATAAATCGTATGAAAGGGGGATTTTTTCGCAAAAAGCGACAAAAAGAGGTTGCCCGACACATCCGGTCGGGCAACCTCAAAACCGCTGCCGAATGCAGGTGCAGCTATTCGAGCACTTTCATCTGTTGGCGAATCGACTCCTCGTGGATGGCCTGCATCACCGAGCGCATAAATTCACGGTCCATGCCCCGCTCGACGGCTTGGCGGGCACGGCGTGCCAAAATATCCTCGTAGCGCTGCGATTGCAACACCGAGAGGTTGTGTTCGCGTTTGTAGTTGCCAATCTTCACCGAGACGGCCATGCGCCGTGCCAGCAATTCGAGCAGTTCGTCGTCCAGCTTGTCAATTTCGCGGCGCAGTTCGTTCAGACTTTCACTTGTCGTATTCATATCACGGATAATGAGGTTGCGAAGGATGAAGGCGAGGGTTTCGGGGCTCACCTGCTGGGCCTTGTCGCTCCATGCCGTGTCGGGGGCGCAGTGGGCCTCGACAATCAACCCCTCGAAGCCCAAATCCATTGCCTGCTGGGCGAGGGGCGCAATCAGTTCCCGCTTTCCGCCGATGTGGCTCGGGTCGCAGAGCAGCGGCAGGGAGGGGATGCGTCGTTGAAGTTCGATGGGGATGGTCCAGAAGGGGTGGTTGCGGTAGATGGAGCGGTCGACCCAGGTAAAACCGCGGTGGATGGCCCCCAGGCGACGAATGCCGGCGTTGTAGATGCGTTCCAAGGCGCCAATCCACAATTCGAGGTCGGGGCTCACGGGGTTCTTCACCAGCACGGGAACATCGCGGCCGGAGGCCTGCAACGAGTCGGCAATCTCCTGCATGGCAAAAGGATTTGCTGCCGTGCGGGCTCCAATCCACAGCAAATCGACCTCGGCCCGCAG
>CAZTCM010000049.1:0-10240 GCA_964612285.1 uncultured Alistipes sp. | reverse complement strand
GCACTCTTCACGGCTACCGAGGAGACCGGTATGGATGGTGCCTTCGGCTTGGAGGCCGGCCTGTTGCAGGGGGATATCCTGCTCAACCTCGACTCGGAGACCGAGGGCGAACTCTATGTAGGCTGCGCCGGTGGTTTGGATGCGACGGCCACCTTTACCTATACGGCCGAACCGGCTCCCGCCGCAGGTTACGAGGCGATGAAGTTGGTGGCCAAAGGGATGAAGGGCGGCCACTCGGGCATCCAAATCGGCTATCAGCGAGCCAATGCCAACCGCGTACTCTTCCGCCTGCTCTTGGAGCAGGGCGAAAAGCTCGGTTTGCGCTTGGCGTCGGTCGATGGCGGTGGCCTGCGCAATGCCATTCCGCGTGAGGCCGAGGCGGTGGTGCTGGTGCCGACCCCTTCGGTGGAGGCATTGAAGGCTGCGGTGACGGCGTATGAGCAGACGATTGTGCACGAGTTCGAGGAGATTGAAGATTCGATTACCATCTTTGTCGAGCCTGCGACGATGCCTGCCGAGGTGATTCCCGCACAGGTGGCCGAGGCCCTGACGAAGGCCGTGGTGGCTTGTCCTGACGGCGTGCAGAAGATGTCGGTAGCGATGGAGGGGTTGGTGCAGACCTCGACCAACCTGGCGCGTGTCGTGTCGGATGGTCGGGAGATTAAGGTGCAGTGCCTGTTGCGTTCGTCGTTGCGCTCGGAGAAGGAGGCGCTGGGCGATGCCATCAAGGCCGTCTTTGCGCTGGCCGGAGCAACGTGCAGCCTGACGGGTTCGTATGATGGATGGAATCCCAATATGAAGTCGCCGATTTTGGCCGCCATGACCACCTCCTACGAGCAACTCTATGGCAAGCGTCCCGCCGTGACGGCCATCCATGCCGGTTTGGAGTGCGGAATCATCGGCAGCAAATACCCCAACCTCGACATGATTTCGTTTGGCCCGACGATTTGCTATCCCCACTCGCCCGATGAGAAGGTGGAGATTGCGTCGGTCGGGAAATTCTACGATTTCCTGCTGCGCACGTTGGAGAATATCCCCGTAAAGGCTTAATACCGTGGGATTAGCGCATCAAAAATGGTATATCATCGTCAACCCCGTGGCCGATAAGGGCCGCGGGTTGGAGGACTTTCCGCTCATCTCACGCCTGCTGCGCGAGGCTGATATTCACGCCGAGCCGGTCTTCACCGAGCATAAATTTCATGCGACGGAACTGACCGTGGCGGCTGTGCGCGAGGGCTTCCGCCATATTATTGTGGTGGGAGGAGTCGGTACCCTGCATGAGGTGGTCAACGGCCTCTTCATTCAGCAGGAGGTGCCGGCCCATGAGGTTACGGTGGCGATGATTGCTGTGGGGGCGGGTAACAACTGGGTGCGTTCGTTTGGCACCTCGACCCGTTATCAGGATGCCGTGCGTCACATTGCCGAGGGGTACTCCTTTTTGCAGGATGTCGGTGTGGCTACCTACGAGGAGGCGCAATACCGCCAATCACGTTACTTCGCCAATGTGGCAGGCGTGGGATTCGATGCATTTCTGCTGAAACGCATGACCCACCTCGAAAAGAAGAACCGTTTTGGCGCACTGCGCAAATTCCTCTGCGTGTTGAGCAACTTCTTCATCTACAAGCCGACAGGCATGAAGATTTGGGTCGATGACCGGCGCATCTACAACGGATTGATGTTCTCGGTGGCACTCGGCATCTGTAAGTACAACGGCGACGGTGTGCAGCAGTTGCCCGATGCCGTGGCCGATGATGGGTTGTTCGACCTCTCGCTGGTCAAGCCGATTCACTTTTGGCACATCCTCTTCCGCTTGCGCTACCTCTACAATGGCGGCATCTATCGCATCGGCCATGTGCGCCACGCGCGCGGACACAAGGTGCGCATCGAATCTTCGCCCGAAGTGACCGTCGAGGTCGATGGTGAGTTGCTGGGCGAGTCGCCCCTCGACTTTGAGGTGCTGCCGAAGGCAATTCGAGTGATTGTCAGCAAGGAGTTCTTCGAGTCGCGCCTGGCATAGGTAAGGAAACAGAGTGAAAAAGAAGAGGGCCTGTCCGACTGGACAGGCCCTCTTGTGTGATGTGCGCCGATTAGAGCGAGTTCACATGGAGCTGGATAGCGCTTTTGAGGTTGCCGGCCTTGTTCTTGTGAACGATGTTCAACTTAGCCAGCTTATCCAGCATCGAGGTTACCTTCGGCAGCAGCGCCTCGGCTGCGCTCTTCTCGGTGGTGTTGCGCAATGCCTTCACGGCATTACGAGCCGTCTTGTGGAACAGACGGTTGTGGGCACGCTTCGTTACGGTCTGACGAATGCGCTTTTTCGAAGACTTATGGTTTGCCATAATTCGTAATAGTGTTTATTTTTTACTTTTTAAGTTTTGCTTGTGTGTTGGTGGGGCCTCGTCGCAACCTCTTTCACCCCCTCCGGGCTGCTTTGCCGACCGTGGTCGGTTTTGGATAGGCCTGGTGGCCCGCTCCTCGGTTTGTTGTTCACCCGTAGAGACCTCGTTTGCCTTTGCTGTTCTTGCGCTGCCCGATGCTTGCATCCACAACCATCCGCCCTGCGTCTTCCCAACTCCGGCCCTTTCAGCCTCTTCGTTGTAGCCCATAGGAGAGTCGAACTCCTCTTTCAAGAATGAAAATCTTGCGTCCTAACCGATAGACGAATGGGCCTTACCGCTATCGTGATTGCATTTCAACCACATTTAGCGGTGCAAAGGTAAACAAAAAAATGACGTGGGCAAAAAAAACGGAATAAAAAAGTAAAAAATGCCCCGTTTTTGCCGGATTAAGCGTGTTGATAAGTGCAAAAAACATCCCTGCACATGTGTCGGCAGGGATGTTTTCTTGCAGAGAATAATCAAGGTGCGGCTATTCGGCTTTGGCAGCCTCGGGGCGCATCACCACCTTAATCTGGTTATTCTTGTCCAAAATCATCTTGGCAAAGGCCTGCACATCGGCATTCGTGATGGCTTTCACCGTAGCCTCCTGCTCGGCGATATTGTCCAAGCCCCAGCCCCATTTTGCTTCGATGTAGTTCATCCAGCTCTGGTTTTTCTCCAAACTGGCGGTCCACTCTTTGAGCAGGTACTCGCGCGTCTTTTCGATATCCTCCGTCTTCGGGCCGTTGGTGGCAATCTCCTCAATCTCCTTGATGATGATTCCGCACAACTCATCAGCCATCTGCTCGTTGGTATCCATGGCGATGTTCATCGTGTAGTTGGGCTTCGGCGGGAAGGAGAGGTTGCCCCAAACCTGCACGCCATAGGTGCCGCCCTTCTCCTCGCGAATCGATTCGAGGTAGCGGGCATTGAGCGCCTGCGTCAGGAAGACCATCTTCACGCGGTTGGACATCGTGTAGTCGACGTCGCCCGAGAAGATGTAGCGCACCGAAACCTTCGGCTGCTGCATCTCGGTGCGGAACATCTCGTCAACCATCCCCGGTACATAGCCGCTATTGTCGTCAACAAGCTGCATCGGCTTCTTCGAGGTGGGAAGCGAGCCGATATACTTCTCGACCAGCGGTCGGAGTGTGTCGAGGTCGACATTGCCCACGAAGTAGAAGGTGAAACTGTTTGCGTCGGGGAAGAGTTTGCGATAAATCGGCTCAACTTCCTCGAACGTATACTTTTCAACCATCTCCTTCGAAATCTCCTGACGGCGCGGGTTGTTGCCATAGGCAATCTCCGTGGTCTTCTTCTGCATCAGGTAGTCGGGGTTCTTTTCGAGGTTTTCGAGCTGGGCGCTCACCATCTTCATCACCGTGTTGTAGTCGTTGACATCGAAGCGCGGTTGCACGAAGTTCAGGTAGATCAGCTGCATCATCGTTTCGAGGTCCTTCGGCGAGCACGAGCCCGAAACGCTGCTCGTGTAGTTCGATACGCGCGTGCCTACGCGGGCTGCGATACCCGACAACTGCTTCTTGAGTTCCGTGGCCGAGAATTTGCCTACGCCCGACATCTGACAGATGGCCGGCAGCAGCTCGGCATAGATAATCTCCTCGTTCGAGAGAATCGAGGCGCCGCCCTTGGCTGTGGCGGTGAACAGCACCTCGTCGGCTTTGAAGGTCGTCGGCTTCACGACAATCTTCACGCCGTTGGCCAGTGTCCACTCGGTCGTGCCATAGGCCTCATCCACCTGCGTCTTCTTCACGGGCGAGCCCTTCAAGACTGTACCTTCGGCAATCAGCGGCTCCTTCACCACATCATCTTTGTAGGCTTCAACCTCGCTCTGGGCCACCTTGCTGCGGATGGCGAGAATCTCCTCCTCAGTCGGCACGGCTACACCCTCTTTCTGGGGAGCATTGACGATGATGACCTGGTTTTGGTTCGTGATAATCTGCTTGGCCAGCTGGTTGATAACATCGACGTTGAGCTGCATGATGAGCGCGCTGTCAATCTGCCATTCGGTTTCGGCGTCGGGCATCGGGCTGTTCTTGCGGGCAGCAGCCAGGTAGCGACGTACATACCAGCCGTTGGTTTGGTCGTTGCGGTTTCTGTATTGAATCTCTGCGCTGCGCAGCAGGTCGTTCTGCTCGCGCTCGAACTCACCCTGCGTAAAGCCGTAGGTGCTGATGCGCTTCAACTCGGTGAAGGCAGCTTCGATACCGCGGGCCAACTTGCCATCCTCGGTGGCAACACCCATGGCTGTGGCATTCATCGTCGGGATGATGCCAACGATGTCGCCGGTTTGCATGCTTCCACCGATAAACGGAGCGTCGGGTTTCATCGAAAGCTCCTCCAAGCGGGCATTGGCCATCGACGTGATGTAGTGGTTGGCCAACGAAATCATCTCGGCATAAATCGTGTTGTTCATGGCGGTGGGCAGGGCCGGACGCTTCATGAAAATCTGAGCCTGCGTACCGGTCATCTCGGGGTCGGTGTAGATGGAGATAATGGGCTCTACGTTGTCGGGAACCACAATATGCTCTTTCTGCGCGGCATCGGCCGGCGCTGCGGGGATGTCGCTCATCAGGGTTTTGAGCTTCTGCTCCACCTCGTCGACATTCACATCACCCACGATGACAATCGATTGCAGGTCGGGGCGATACCACTTCTTGTAGAAATCCTCCAACTCCTTGTATTGGAAACCTTTCAGCCCGTCGAGGTAACCGATGAGGTTGCGCTCGGCGTAGCGGGTACCCTTACCCAGCGCCTGCAACATCTTCATCGTCGCACGCCATTGTGCGCCGTCGCGTGTGCGCAACTCCTCCTGAATCACACCGCGCTCCGAGTCAATCTCCTTGGGCTGCAGAGCGATGAAGTGCGACCAGTCGTGCAGAATGAGCATCGCCGAGTCGATGATGCCCGGACGAGTTGTCGGCACCGATGCAATATTGTAGCAGGTCTCGTCCCACGAAGTGTAGGCGTTGAGGTTGGCGCCGAACTTTACACCGATGGTTTCGAGGTACTCGATGAGTTGTTTGCCCGGCAGATTTTTCGTGCCGTTGAAGGCCATGTGCTCCAAGAAGTGAGCCAGACCCTGCTGTGAATCCTCCTCCTGAATGGCGCCGACATGGTGCAGAATGTAGAAATCGGCCTGCTGTTTCGGCTTCTCGTTGTGGCGAATGTAATACTTCATGCCGTTGTCGAGCGTGCCTTTGCGCACGGCTGCATCTTCGGGCATGGGTTGCATCATCGGGTTTTGGGCCCGTGTGGAGGTACCAATCAGCGTCAGCATGGCAACCATCCATAATGTGAATCTTTTCATACCTTATTTAATTAATGTGTTTGTTACTCTTCTATCTCCTGATCGGGGCGATATTCGATGATGTCGCCCGGCTGGCAGTCGAGTTCGCGGCAAATCGCCTCCAACGTGGAGAAACGAATTGCTTTGGCTTTCCCGTTTTTCAGAATCGAAAGGTTGGCCGGTGTAATCTGCACACGTTCGGCCAGAACACCCAGTTGCATCTTGCGCTTGGCCATCATGACGTCGATGTTGATGATTATGGCCATGGCTCACCCCCCCCCTTGAAAAATAGTGTTATTGTGATCATATTGGGCTATGTTTTAGATGGTTAATCGTTGTTCTTCACCCAACTCGCGCCCAATCTCGAAGACCTCGGCCGCAAACAGCAGCAAGAGACCCATGATGAGCGTGCCGAAATTGAGTTGCAGGGTCGTATTGACCTCGTAGCCGCTGCCGGCCAACACCTCGGCGGCCTTGTTGTTCATCAGCCAGATGCCTCCCTGGCTCATCAGCTCGGTGAGGATGGTGAGCAGGGCAATGGCGCGCAGCAACCAGACGTTGTTGCGTCCCAGGGGCAACTCCTCGCGAATCGAACGACGTACCGAGCGGATGATGAAGTACATCAGCACGATGATAATCGGGAAGCAGAGGGCGCTGCCAATCATCAGCGCATAGATGAGCACCGAGTTGCCGATGGCGGCGAAAGCCATGTGCATGGTCGAACGCTCGTCGGCCGGCTCCTTGACGGCCAGCGAGAGGGTCGAAATCTCGCCCAGAATGGTGCGCTGCTCCTCGTCGGTGTCGATGACCTCGGGTTGGGCATTGCGAATCGGGATGTTCCACAGCATGTATTGGGCTTGTGGCTGCGCCTGTTCGTAGCCGGCGGCTATCTCATGTCCCATGCGGGTACCCTCCTCGACGCCGTGCGTGAGGTTGGGCACGATGTCCCAGGCAAAGCCGGCCAGCAAGACGGCAAAGAAGGCCACATAGATGACAAGCAGTCGTTGTAGGTAGATTTTCTTGTTTTGCATGGTCTTTTCTTGGTTATTTTTGGCAAATATACGCAAAAATTTCGTAAAACAAGTAAATTTTATTGTTTTTCGATAATCTGCGCGTAAGATTTTTTTTCTAAATTTCGGATTTATTCCTATCTTTGTGCTGCTAAATCGGAAAATTATGGCAGAAAAAGCGTATTTTACCTACAAGGTCGAGCCGCAGAGCCTCGATTTCACCTCGCGCCTGAAATCACCGGCATTGATTATGTCGGCGCTCAATGCCGCGGGGGCCGATGCCCACAACAAGGGCTTCGATTATGTGGATATGGAACAGGACGACAACACCTGGGTGTTGAGCCGCATGGCCATCGAGGTGACGTTCCGCCCCAAACAGTACTCCGACTATAAGATTGAAACCTGGATTAGCGGTTACAACCGCCTCCTCTCGACGCGTAATTTCCGCATCTACGATGAAGAGGGGCGTGAATTTGCCCGCATGACCTCGCAGTGGGCGATGCTCAATGTCATGACCCGCACGGCCGTCGATTTGACCCGTACGGCCGATGTCCACGACAAATATATGGTTCTCGACGAGCCGCCGTGTGATGCCCCCTGCCGCCTGCGCGGAGTGGCCGATGGTGAGGTGTGCAGCCACACGGTGCGTTATAGCGACATCGACTTCAATCGCCACATGAATACGATTCGCTACATCGAGATGATTTTCGACCGCCTGCCGATTGAGGCCATCGCCGAGGATCGCCCCTTCCGCCTCGATATGCATTTTCTGCATGAGAGCGTGCTGGGCGAGACCTTGCAGATTGCCACGGCCGAGCAGGATGGCGTCATGACGTTCGAGATTTCTACCGCCGAGAGCCCTTGTGTTCGTGCCGCCGTGCGGTGGTTGTAGGGCCTATCGTCGCATCTTCGTCTTATGCAAATCACGATTCTCGGTCCGGCACACCCCTATCGGGGCGGTTTGGCGTCGATTATGCACACCATGGCGCGGCTCTATCAGCGACAGGGGCACAGGGTCGACCTCTGCACCTTCACGTTGCAATACCCCGCGTTGCTCTTCCCCGGAAAGCGTCAGACGGTGGATGCTCCTGCCCCCGACGATTTGTCGATTCGACGCGAGGTGAATAGCTGCAATCCGTTGAATTGGTGGCGCGTAGGACGTATGCTCCGCAAAGAGAGCCCCGACTTTATTCTCCTGAAATATTGGACCCCCTTCATGGCTCCCTGCTTTGGAACCATTGCCCGTCTGGCGCGCAAAAACGGTCATACGAAGGTGTTGTGTCAGATTGATAATGTCGAACCACACGAACACCACCTCATTGATAAGCCCTTCAACCGCTATTTCTTGCGCTCGGTCGATGGCTTTGTCTATATGTCCGATGAGGTGGGACGCCAACTGCGCCAATATACCGATGCGCCGGCACTCTTTTCGCCCCATCCGCGCTTTGAGAATTTCGGCGAACGGTTGCCGCGTGAGGAGGCCTGCCGTGCATTACACCTCGACCCGACGACGCGTTATGCCCTCTTTTTTGGATTGATTCGTGACTACAAAGGGCTGGATTGGCTCCTTGATGCGTGGGCACAACTGAAACAACGCGGGGCCACTGCGGGACGCAAACTGCTCATCGCCGGCGAGTTCTACACTGCATCGGAGCCCTATCTGCAACAAATCGAGCGATTGGGGCTGGACGAAGAGGTGGTGCTGCACGACCGCTTTATTCCCGACGAGGAGGTGAAAAACTACTTCTCGGCGGCCGATTTTGTCGTCTTGCCTTATCGCTCGGCGACGCAGAGCGGTGTGACGCAGATTGCCTATCAGTTTGCCACGCCGATGATTGTAACCGATGTCGGTGGTTTGGGTGAGTTGGTGCCCGATGGCAGGGTAGGGTATGTCGTACGGCCCGAGCCGCAGGCCATTGCCGAGGCGCTTGAAAAGAGTTGGCAGGGGGATACCCTTGCACACTTCCACGAGCGGTGTCTGGTGGAGCGGGAACGATTCTCGTGGGAGGAGATGTGTCGGCGGATTGTGGAGGTCTACGAACAGGTACAATAACTATTGATTTGAATCACCTGCAAAAGTCGGAGGGGCGTTTGAGCAATTCTAAATTCCACATTTTGCATTTTTTTTCTGCTCCACCGGAAATTACAGGGGTTCATTTATTTGCCCTCCATGTAGAAGTGCCGGTAGTCTTAGACAAAAAAAAGAGGCTTAAAGGCCTCTTTTTTCTTGGTTGAACTGCCGGGACTCGAACCCAGAACGACAGAACCAAAATCTGCTGTGTTACCATTACACCACAGTTCAATCCGATGCTCGAAAGCGATGCAAAGGTAGCTAAAATTTCCGAAATAGCAAATATTTGTGGCCGAAACTCTGCAAAGTTCGCAAAATCGGCCGCGCGAAGGGGTTGCTGGTCGGTGTCAACCGGAAAAAAACACCTTGCCGAATGGGCTAATATTTCGTTTTGTCGCTCTTGGCTGCCCACTTCTCGAAGGCGCGAATGGCGCGGTGGCGCATGAAGTGCTCGCAGGGGATGGAGCGCTCGGCGTAGCTCAGGTCGAGTTGGTCGTAGATGAACGAATCGTCGAAGTTGATGGCCTTGGCATCGGCCTTCGTGTTGCCATAGCAGATGCGGCTTACGCCTGCCCAATAGAGAGCCGACAAGCACATCGGGCAGGGTTCGCACGAGGAGTAGACCGTGCAGCCGTCGAGTTGAAAGGTGCCGAGCTGTCGGCAGGCGCTGCGGATGGCCTGCACCTCGGCATGTGCCGTGGGGTCGTTGTTCGGCACCACCCGATTCGTGCCGGTGGCAATCACTGCACCATCGCGTACAATCACCGCACCAAAGGGACCGCCCCCTTGGTCGATATTCTCTTCGGAGAGGCGGATAGCCATCTCCATGAAATGAGCATCTTCGGTCGTATAGTCCTGCTTTTCGGGCAGGGTGTCAATCTTTACCATAGGTCGTAGGGTTAAAGGTCGTGTGAAAGGGGAGCCGGCACGGTGTGGCTCATATCGCAGTTGCCCCAACGCTCGGCGACAAAGTCGAGGGTCGTGAAGAGTTCCTCGATGTCGAGCGACGTGACGAGCTTCATGCGTGTGGATTTGAAGTCGGGCAGCCCCTTGAAGTAGTTTGTGAGGTGGCGGCGCATCTCCAAGATGCCGACATAATCGCCCTTCACTTCGAGCGATTTGGCCAGGTGTTCTTTGGCGATGCGTACCCGCTCCGTGACCGAAGGTTGCGGCATCTCCTCGCCGGTGCGCAGGAAGTGCTTGCACTCCTCGAAAATCCAGGGACGGCCGTAGGTTGCGCGGCCAATCATCACTGCATCGGCCCCATAGCGGTTGAACATCTCAGCCGCCTTCGGTCCCGAGTCGATGTCGCCGTTGCCGATGATGGGGATGTGGATGAGCGGGTTGTTTTTCACCTTGCCAATCAGGGTCCAATCCGCCTCGCCGCGATACATCTGCGCACGCGTGCGGCCATGGATGGTGAGGGCAGCGATGCCGACATCCTGCAAGCGCAGGGCAATCTCTTCGATGTTTT
>CAZTCM010000048.1:5628-10260 GCA_964612285.1 uncultured Alistipes sp. | reverse complement strand
GCATGATGTTGCGCATCACATACTCGGCATAGAAGGGCTCGCCCATATAGAGTCCGTCGAGCCACATCTGTTGCGGGTAGCGTTTCTTATGCCAGAACCCCCCTTCGGCAACACGCGGCTGGTGTTGCAGTTGCAGGAAGAGCGTATCCATCACCTGGTGGTAACGCTGCTCGCCCGTGCGCTCATAGAGTTCGAAGAGCGGACGGCCCGGGCAGATGTGGTCGATGTTGTACTTCTCGCGGGCATAGCTCCACACCGAGCCGTCGGGTTGCACGATGGTGTCGTAGTAGCGCTCGGCGTAGGCGTCGAAGTCGGGGCGGTCATACATCTTCGCCGCCTCCATCATCGCCAGCAACTCCAAACCGGTCGTGTAGTTCCATCTCACGACCCCGGGTTTCATGAAGTCAATCAGTGCGGGGGTGGGGTTGCGGGCAATCTCGCTCTCGACCATGCGCACGGCCAACGGTTTCTCGCCGTCAATCAGCGGGTGTTTCGGGGTGCCGCAAGCAACCACCACCAAGGCGGTCAGTAGGGCAAAAACAGGCTTTTTCATCTCATTGCGGGGTTATTTAGAACATACTTCTCAATCAACGCTTTGGCCTCCTTTTTTGTCAGCTGATGCGACCAGGCGACGCGCCCGCGGGTGTTGGCGCCGGCCCCCTTCGAGCCATACTCGGCGTAGTAGGTGGTCGAGGGGTTCTCCTTGTTCGACCAAATCTCCCAACCGTCGGGCGTGATGTGTGCGCCCAGTTCGCAGTTGATGAAGATGGTCTTGGCATAGGGCCGCCACGGACGACCCAGATAGCACTTCGTCACCCCTTCGGCAGCCGTCAGACGACACTCGTAGAAGATGTAGCCCACCTCCTGATTCTCGATGGTCGAGGCGGCTGTCACATACGAATCGCTGAGCGAGCAGATTTCGCAGTTGCGGAAGATGGCCGCCGAAGCACCGAAGATAAAGTCGGTTGTGCCCTCGATGTAGCAGTTGTCGAAGTAGGTCCAGCGCATGCCGCCGATATACTCGTTCGAGTTGCCCGCACCGCGCAGATAGAGCGTATCCTGGTTACCCAGGAAACGGCAGTTGCGGAAATGGAGGTCCGAGCCGAGGGTTTGCACAGCCACTGCCTGTCCGACACGGCCTGCCATATTCTCGAAGGTGATGTTCTCTACCGTCCAGTGGTCGGCTCCGAAATAGATGGTTGCCGAACCCGAGGTGCCGAGGTTGCACCCCAGCACACTCTTGCGATTGGCGAAGTCGTCCCACGAAACAACCGCTTTGCCTACGCCGTAGAGGTGTACGTTGCATTTGGTCCACGGAATCGAAATCTTCTCGCGGTAAACACCTTCCGAGAGGCGAATCGTGCAGAGACCGCTGTTGTAGTCGGGAATGGCATCGACGGCCTCCTTCAACGTAAAGAAGTCGCCCGTACCATCCTTGGCCACCACCATGTCGGCGATGTGGAAGTGCTCGGCCAGAGCAGGCACCTTTGCTTTCACTTCGTCAGCCACCAAGCGTGCCACGACATGCGCACCGCGCACGTTGAGGTGGGTGTTGTCCTCGCGTCCGTCGGGATAGAGGGGCGAAGTGCCCTTCTCCACCCACATAAAGTAGGGGCGCGAAGGCTCGTCGCCCAGCCCTTTGAGCCACGCTTCGGTCAGTTGCTCCAACTCCAAGAGGGGCACCTGCTCCTCGGTGGCAATGCGGCGTACCTCGGCGGGGTAGTCGCCATGGGTCTGCTTCAAGGCTCCCTCTTCGGTGAAGTGGCGGCGGGCAATCGGGGTGAGCAGAATCGGAATACCCCCCTTCTCGCGCGTCTCGCGCACATAGCGACGCAGATTCTCGGCAAAGACCGGAGGTTCCGAGCCCACCGCTTCGCGATGCACCTTCTCGTCGTTGTGGCCAAATTGAATGAAGACATAATCGCCGGCCTGCATCTGGTTGTAGATGGGCTCCCAGCGCCCCTCGTTGCGGAACGATTTGGTCGAACGGCCATTCATGGCGTGGTTCTCGACAAAGACCGTTTCGTCGAAGAAAGCACGGAAGAGTTGGCCCCAGCCACGCTCGGGATTCTTCTTTTCAAGATTTTTGTTGGCGCAGGTCGAGTCGCCAATCAGGTAGACGTGCGTCGGGCGTTCATTAGCTGTCACGACCATACACCCCAGCAACGCAATCAATAAGAAGAGTCGTTTCATGGTTATTGCAAATTTTTATAGGTTCCTCCGGCTACCTGCCCCGCCGTAATCTCCTTGACGAGGTAGTGCAGGTAGACTTCAAAGTTGGTGTAAAGACCCTGCGGATCGAGCGTCTTGGCCGTGGCATCGGCCTTCGATTTGTCCAAACCGAGCTGTGTTTCGTAGTAGTCGGGGATGTGGTCACCGTCGGTATCGGTCGTGGCGCGTGCAACCTCCTCGCTTGTAGCCGAGAGCGTCGGCCAGCCGCCTACGGCCGACTGCGTGTCGATGATGCCGTTTTTCGAACCATTGCCACCGTCGGTATAGGTGGCCGTGCCGTTGCGAGCATCCTTCACCAGACGCACATCGACCGCATCACGACGCAACGAAGCTCCGGCATAATCGAGTGTGCGTGCATAGGCATCTTCGGCCGTGTGGGTGGTGGTGTAGCAGGTCGTGACATCATCCTTGCGAATGGCAAACGGTGCCGATTGGTATTGGTTGTAATTAGTCCAACTACTACCGTTCTTCCAGTTAATTCCCTTCTTATTATCAGCCGTTATCGTCGATTGGTCGGGATTTACATTGCCTTCGATAAAGAATTTGCCGTAGGCATCCGAATAGACGACTCCGCTTGTCTGATAATCGGCATACGCATTGACAAAGTAGGCGCGATTGCTCGAAGCCGGCCCCTTCTTGTAATAATTGCCAATGATATTGAACCAACCGCTTTCACCACCGTAGGTCACTTCGCTACCCCAATTATTAATTAGATTATTGCGATAATCGACATTGCCACGATGCGTCTGGCGGTAATCTTCTTTGATATTCCCACTATCATCAAGTTGTACATAGATTTGCGGATGGTCGATACGCGCATTGCGACTGTCATGGCAAGTCAGCATATTGTGGTGGAATGATGCATTCTTGCCGCCCCAAATGCCGCCATAACCATGCTCCCCTTTTCCATGCACCGAATTGCGCAACGACTCGCCGAGCAGACACCACTGCATCGTGAAGTTCTTGTTGGCATAGAACGAACCGCACTCGTCCGTTGACCACGACATCGAGCAGTGGTCGAGGATGATATTCTCGTGATAACGCCCCCAAAGTGCATCGTTCTCCTGCTTCGTCTCGTCGCCCATACGGAAACGCAAATAGCGAATAATCACATTATTGGCATTGACAACAACCGGGTAATCGCGTAAGGTAACACCCTCTCCGGGAGCCGTCTGACCGGCTATGGTGATATCATCGTTCTTGATATTCAGATTTTTCGTCAGTTTAATCGTACCACACACATCAAACACGATGATGCGTTTACCCGATGCCTCGACGGCGGCACGCAGCGAGCCGCTGCCCGTGTCGTTGAGGTTGGTGACGTGAATCACCTTGCCGCCACGGCCACCGGTGGTGTACATGCCGCCACCCTCGGCCCCCGGGAAGGCACGAATCACCCCGTCCTGCTCGTGCGCAGGAAGACCCAAATCACCCGAGGGGGTAGGCGTGGGCGTAGGCTCCTCCGGCTCCTCGGCGGGTTGGTAGGTGACCTCGACCATCTTCGACCACTCCGAATCCCGGTACATGCCACTCTTGTCGGCCAAGGCCTTCACGCGAAAGACGTAGGGCAGGTTGGCGTCGAGTTTGGCCGAAAATGCGTTTACGGCCAGCTGGCCACTTCCCTTCGACATGCCGTCGCAGGTGAATTCGTAGAAGTAGGCTTTGGCCGATGGAACGGCGGGCCAATTGAATTGGGCGATTGCTCCGTTCAACGATACCGTCGGCGCGGGGGTGGCCAACTGCTCGGGTGTGAAATCGTCACCGCCGCCACCGCCGCAAGCCGTCAGCAACAGCGCCAAGGCACCTGCTATGTCGTATAAAATTCGACTCATGGAGTAAATTCCGTTAGTTGATTTGTACCTTCTCGGCGGCCTTGGGCGAGAGCGAGGCGTTCTCGCCCGAAATCTGCGGCGCACCGATAATAATGTCGGCGTTGCGGCTGCCCGTCACGGTCAGTGCCGTAGCCATCCCCTCGGGGCAGACAAAGTTCTCGGTGGTCACCTGCTTGGCGTTGTTGATGGCCAATGCGGGGCCCTGCTGCGGTACGATGGTGACATCTTTCAGCACCACGCCGGTCGATTCGTTGATCTGGGCACCGGTCGTCGTATAGAATTGGGCATTCTCCACGCGCACGTTCTCCACGTTCATCTCCGGCAGACCGTTGAACAACATGGCACGACGAGCACCGTGGCAACGCACGTTCTTGATGTCGATGTTGCGGAAGGCGGGCGTCGTCTCGTCAACGGGTTTGAAGGGCATGTCCGAAGCCTCGCCCTCATCGCCGTCAGCCAGCGCCTCCGAGGCCGATTTGCCGCCGTAGAAGAGGTCGAACAGCAGGCCGTCGGTCAGGATGTTGTTCATCGTGATGTTCTCGATGAAGATGTTCTCCACCACGCCGCC
>CAZTCM010000048.1:0-5618 GCA_964612285.1 uncultured Alistipes sp. | reverse complement strand
CCCGAGAAGGTCAAATCGCGTACGCATACATTCTTCACGCCGCCCGACATCTCACTGCCTACGACAAAGCCGCCATGGCCGTGGAAGACGATGCAGTTCTGCACAATGACATTCTCGCACGGGATACCGCGACGGCGACCATCCTCGTTCTTGCCGCTCTTGATGCAGATGGCGTCGTCGCCGGCATCAATCGACGAGTTGACGAAGAGCACATTCTTGCACGACTCGATATCCACACCGTCACCATTCTGGGCATACGACGGGCAACGTACCGTGATGCCGTCAATCGTAAGGTTGGTGCAGATGGCCGGATGGATTGTCCAGCAGGGCGAGTTCTGGAAAGTGACCCCTTCGAGCAGGACATTCTCGCAGTTGTGGATGGCCACCATCACCGGACGCAGGAAGTCGCGAATCGGCTCGAAATCCTCCTTCGTGCGCATGTTCTCGTTTACGTTCTGGTCCGTAGCCCCCTTCTGACCACGGTAGTAGCTTTCGGTGGGGAACCAATTCGTGCCGTCGACAATACCGCCGCTGGCAACCAGTTTCTTCCAGGCACTTTCGGTCACCTTGCCCTGCTTGACCATGCGCCAAGCATCGCCGCCACCGTCGATGACACCGCCGCCGGTGATGGCTACGTTCTTCACGCCGCGGGCCGAGATGGGCGATTGTAAGCGCCAGGTGTTCAGACCCTCGAAGATAATCTCCGTGAGCTCGTAGAGCGAGCGGTCGCTGCTGAACAGAATCATCGCATGATTCGAAAGATTCAGCTCGATGTTATCCTTCATGACGATGGGACCCGTCAGCCAGATGCCGTCGGGAATGTGTACCGTACCACCGCCCTGTGCAGCGAGGTGTTCGATGGCCTCGGCAAAGGCCTCGGTGCAGAGCGTCATGCCATCGCCCACGCCGCCGTAATCGGCTACGCTTACCGTGCGGTCGGGAATCGAGGGGCGTACTACCTCCGGCATCTCGAACGGCAGGTCGGCATAGGGATTCATCGTCTGGTTGGGGCAGCAGGCGGTCAGGGCCACGGCTGCCAGCATCAGCATGCAGTGTTGTTTGAGGTTCATAGTGATTATGGGTGTTAAATGATTCTATTTTTTTCTTGCTCTTCGGTTGCTGTTTTTGCAAAGATAACTCGCAACAGCGGGCGGAATGGTTACTTTTTCACAGAAAAGGGCTATTTTTTCGGATTTTTACCCCTGTCTCTCCCGTTTTTCGGAGCGACTTAGCGAATACGTTCGACACGAATGGGCTTCGCAGCCTCGCGCACCGATTCCATGACACCCGACAGCAGCTCGTCATCTGAGCGGTCGGCCAGCCACGAACTTTTACGCCAGAACATGTCGAACACATAGCTGATTTCGCCCTTGGCATTCGGTGTCACCTGAAACAGGTAGCTCAACTTATCGTCTTGCTGCGAAAGAATTTGCACCTCGTCGGGGAGCGCCACGGCCAAGGCTACGGTCTCCATGGGCCATTTGTTGTAGTCGTTCTCGGGGTGGTCGGTGCCGATCTGAGCCAGGGCTCGTTGGCCGCGCAATACTTTCGTGTCGCGCATCTTCATCACGCCCGTAACGAAGGTCAGCCCCTCGAAATCGCCTTCGAGGAGGTTCTGCACTACGACGTCGCTGTGGCCGGCATAGAGGATGTAGCGCGAGGTCATGTTCAGCTTACGACCGCAATAGTTCCACCCCTCGACGCGCATCTCCATGATGGCACGCACGGGCCCTTTGGCCAATACGCGCGCTTCACGCCGCTTGAAGTCGGTGATGTGGGGCATGCCCTTCTCGGCATCCCAACCCTTCAACACGCCCACGCCAATCGAACCGAAGACGCGCAGATTGTCATGCCCGAATCCTTCGGCCAGTTGTTCGGGGGTCGAGTACCACATCGAGCGACGCAATTCGAGCTGTTCGTGCTTCTTGCCGTAGGTGTCGATGGTCTGTTTCTTGTCGAAGTAGACGCGGTAGGCGGCGCGCTCCGACTCGATGGCCGGCCCGTGGTGGTGCAGTTTGCGGTACATGTCGTCTTTGAACGAGAAGAGCGTGTCACGCTCCGAGAGGCTCTTATCCTCGTTCTTCCACCACATCTGGGCATTGACCCGCGAAGGGGGTGTCGTTTGGAGTGGTTTGTCCGAGAAGCATACGCGGAAGTCGCGCGTGCCGCATACATCGGCTACGAAGGCCGCCTCGCCCAAGGCTTTGTCCAGCTGGGCCACAATCGGCTCGCCATCGGCCTCGACATGCACGCTTTCGGCCCATGCGGGAATCTGATTAATCACCACAGGGCAATCTTTACGAAGGCCCTCGACCGTCACGCGGTAAGTTGTTTTCAGGTGCTTGGCCCCGGCCGTCGACAAAGCGGCCACAGAAACGAGCAGACAGAGAAATTTCTTCAACATGGTGGATGGTTTATTTCAAAGTTTTGATGATTTGTTCCAACTCCTTTGCCGAGCGGATAGCCCCCTCGGGCCATGCGCCACGGAAGGTTTGCAGGGCCTCGATGGGTTGCAGCGTCACCCGTGCCTCATCGACCTGCGTCATGTCCATTTCCAGGTGCTTGGCGAAGAAGCGATAGACGGCCATGCGTTTATTCTCGCCATAGGTGTGCCCCTCCTCGGGGAAGTGGGCGTTCTCCACATTTTCGCCGGCCCCATAGAAGCCCCAGATGCGTTGCAGGTAGGGGTATTCCAGCGAGGGGTAGGTGTGGGTCCAATCGCCGCCATCGGAGACCGTAAGGGTCGGCTTCGGTGCCATCACTGCGGCCAGCAGCTCGGGCATCGAACTGCCTCCGGCGGCCAATGCCACGGGGCGACCGCTCTCGCAAGGACAGCCGCCGTCAAAGTGCGATACGAGGTGTACGACGGGGGCCAGGACCGAGAAACGTCCGTCGACCAGGGCCAGCAGCAGCGTGTGTGTGGCACCTCCCGAACCGCCTGTGGCGGCCATGCGGGTCGTGTCGATGTCGTTGCGCGTGGCCAAAATCCAGTCGGTCACGACCTTCGACCACAGGGCCTGCACCTGCTGGGCATAGGGGGCTTGGTGGGCCTCGATGCCCAACTGCTGCTCCGACTCACCCCAGGCAATGATATCTACATCGACGGCCACGGCTCCCATGCGAGCAAAGGTGGCCATGCGGTATTGTTGGTCGTCGCGGTAACGCGCCAACGGCCAATGGCCTGCCGGCGAAAGGATGAGCGGTCGCAACCCCTTGCCTTTCGCAGGGGCGTAGATGGTGCCGCATGCATAGAGCCCGGGGAGGGTTTCGAGCGCGAAGTTTTGGGTCGTATAACCGTCGTGCTTGACAGGTTTGGCTACGACGATGTGAGGCTCGGCCACCACACCGCGCAGGAAGGGGTCGAGGTCGAGAATCTGCAACGCCTCGCGACGCACCTCGGCGGCGCGTGCCTCCCACGAGTTGCGGTCGTTGTATTTCGCCGAGAGCCATGCGAGCAATTTCTCGCCATCGGCCGGTGTGCGACGGTGGTATTCGTAGGGCTGGATGCGGATTTTAGAGCCCGATTGCTCCCATTTCAGGTCGAGCGGATGGCAGATGTTGTCCAGCGTTTCGCTCAGCGAGTAGGGGCGGATGCGCGAGGCCGCATAGCGAAGTGTGAGGGTGTCGGCCGACATCTGATGGCAGGAGATGCGGATATTGAAGTGGGTCTCGACCTCCTGCAACACCTCCTTCATCGGACGGGCAAACGGGGTGTCGCCCATGATTTGGGCCGTTAGGGGAAGGGCAAGAAACAGGGCCAGGCCACATAGGCAGGCGCGTGTGAGGTTGTTCATCGAAGTGTATAGGTTGGTTTAATAAGCAAAGATACAATAATTATAATTAAAAATGCGAATTTAATGGTTGAAAATACAACAAATTTCCCAAAAGAAGCTGCTTCGGACAACTCTTTTGGGAAATTTGTTGGTAGTAGGAGTTTGATTACTCCCTGACCGGCATAAAACGGTCAAGGAGGTGCTCGACGACGCGCAACATCAAGGCGGTCTTTCCGCGCACCCAGTCGTAGCCGCTCTCAATCAAATCGGCAACGTAGGAGACCGTTTCGAACTGCTTGTGGATGCGCTTCATGGTGGCGTGTAGCGACAGTCGGTAGGCCAACAGTGCCATTGTCGCGAAACAGAGCGCAACGGCCAACGCAGCCCCAATAATTCCCAACCAGGTGGAGAGCAGTACAATCAGTGCGGTCAGGCCTGCGAGCAGTGCCCCCGCAATGCCTATCAGAAAGAGCGTGAGACCCATCAGCAGCCCTCCGCTCGACGAGGATGTGCGGTGACTCATCGTTATGCCTGGGTCGTGTGCTCCTCGCACTTGCAGCGTGCCTCCTCGATGCCGGCCTTCAAGCGGTCGTGAATCTCGTCGGCCTTCATCTTCATCTTGTCCACCTCCTCATCGACGAAATCTTTGATTTTGTGGCGTAAGGCGGGTCCCGACTGCGGGGTGAGCAGCATGGCCAGCGCCGAACCGATAATCATGCCGCCCAATAACGAGGCGACGCAGATGGTAGTGTGTCTCATAATCGTACAATTTTTTTGAAAGTTACACCACGAAAGGAGCAAACTACGCGCCAAAAATTGTATCTTTACCGAAAAATTTACACCTGCCGATGAATCGCTCTACCACGGTTGCCTTTACCGGTCACCGCACCTATGCCGGCGAGGCCGATGCGGCTCTGCATGCGCTGCTGCGGAGGCTCTATGCCGAGGGGTTTCGTACCTTTCTCTGCGGAATGGCCGTAGGGTTTGATTTGGCGGCTGCCGAGGCGGTTGTTGCCTTGCGGACCGAGTGCGCAGATGTGCATCTGGTGGCCGTTATCCCCTTTGCCGAGCAGGCGGCTCGCTTTTCGGTCGGTGCACGACGACGCTACGAGCAGGTGGTCGCTGCGGCCGATGAACGTATTCTGCTCTCATCCACCTACCACGCCGGATGCTATCGCGTGCGCAACGACTATCTGGTCGACCACGCCTCGGTGTTGGTGGCGTGGTACAATGGCACCGGCGGCGGCTCGCAACAGACCTTCCTGCATGCCCTGCACCGCGGGTTGCGCATCGAGAATCTGGGCAATATTCAGCCCGAACGGCGGCTCTTTTAGGGGCCTCCTTAACGAAAAAAGAAGCACGGAACGCTTTGACGACGTTCCGTGCTTCTTTTCGTTGAATATGCTGATTTACCAGCAGAGAATCTTCTTGAAATCGAACTCCTCGGGATTTTCGACATAGGCTTTGGCAGCCTCGTAATCCTCGGGCGTGGTGGCGTTGGTGGTGTTCTCGACCGCCGACGTGGGTTTGTCCGAGGGGATGTCGACCAGACGCGGCGGAATCTTGCCCGTGGCGGGGTCTTGCAGCTCTTTCAGGTAGAGCGGAGCGACGTTGCCCTCCGAATCGACATAGACCATGCAGCCGGTCTTGCCCTCCGAGAAGAGTTTGTGTACACCGATACCCAGCTCCGAGCAGTAGGTCAGGTCGTAGGCGATCGGGGTCTGGCAACGCACCTCGTAACCCAACTCGACGGGGCGGCTCTTAACCTTCAAACCGAGGGCCTTCACCTTCTTCTCGATCATCTCGTTGAAGATGTGAGCCTTCGACACCTTACCCAACTCGGGG
>CAZTCM010000047.1:0-10419 GCA_964612285.1 uncultured Alistipes sp. | reverse complement strand
AGGGCCGAATCTCGGGCAGCTCGACCTTCCCGATGCGGGTCAATTGGTCGCGCACCTGCTCGGTTTTGAAGCGCAGCTGCTCCTCGTAGGGCAGATTTTGCCATTTGCAACCTCCGCATACGCCGAAATGGGCGCAGAATGGCTCGGCCCGCAGGGGTGAGCGCTTTACATAGTTGACGACATAGCCCTCCATGAAACGGCGGCGTTTCTGCCGTATCTGCACATCGACCACATCGCCCGGAACGGTCATCGGTACGAAGACCACCTGCTCGTTCCAACGCCCCATCGCTTTGCCTTCGGCGGCCAGCGTCGTAATTTCAAGACCCTCCAAGAGGGGGTAATTCTGCTTCTTTCTTGCCATAAAAAGACTCTTTGCCTGCAAAGATAGGTAAATTTTGCCTATCTTTGTCGGAAATATGTTTTTTATGCAAATTGCAACCCTGACCTTTAACCCCATTGGCGAGAATACCTACGTTGTGTGGGACGAAACTCGCGAATGCGCCATCATCGATGCCGGCTCGTCGACGCCGGCCGAACATGCCACGCTCGACAACTTCCTGTTGGAGCACGGACTGAAACCCGTTGTGGCGGTCAATACCCACGGGCACTTCGACCATGTGCTGGGCGTGTGCCACCTCAAAACGCGCTATGGCATCCCCTTTGCCTGCTCGTCGAAGGATCAATACCTCCTCGACGGAGCGCGCGAGGCCCGCCAGATTTACGGCATTCCGACCCACGAGATGCCCACGATTGACTTGGACCTGAATACGACGCGCGAGGTTCGTTTTGGCAACACCACTTTGCAGGTGATTCCTACGCCGGGCCATACGCCGGGTGGTGTGACGCTCTACCACGACACCGAGAAGGTCGCCTTCACGGGCGACACGCTCTTCCGCGAGTCGATTGGCCGCACCGACCTCGAAGGGGGCGACTATCCCACGCTGATGGGCTCGATTTTGAAGCAGTTGCTCCCGCTGGGCGACGAGGTGACCATCTACCCGGGCCACGCCGAATCGTCGACCATCGGCCACGAAGCGATGTATAATCCGTTTGTCGTCGAGGTGTTGCAGGAGCAGATAAAATTCTAAATTTTGAATGTATGCGTATCGACATTATATCTTCCGTGCCGGACCTCATGACCTCGCCGCTCAACGAGTCAATCCTGCGCCGTGCGCAGGAGAAGGGGTTGGTCGAGATTGTGGTGCACAACCTCCACGACTACGCCCACGACAAGCGCAAGACGACCGACGACTACCCCTTCGGGGGCGAGGCGGGCATGGTGATGAAGTGCGAGCCGGTCTTTGAACTCGTTGAGAAGTTACAGTCAGAGCGTACCTACGACGAGATTATTTATACCTCGCCCGACGGCATTCGCTACGACCAGCACGAGGCCAACCGCCTCTCGACACTCGACAACATCATCATCCTCTGCGGCCACTATAAAGGCATCGACCACCGCATCCGCGAACATCTGATTACGCGTGAAATATCGATTGGCGATTATGTGCTCACGGGGGGCGAGTTGGCCGCCTGCATCATCGCCGACTCGGTGGTGCGTCTGGTGCCCGGGGCCATCGGTGACGAGTCGTCGGCCCTGACCGACTGTTTTCAGGACAACCTGCTCGCGCCGCCCGTCTATACCCGTCCCGCCGAGTTTCGTGGTTGGCGCGTGCCGGATGTGCTTCTTTCGGGCAACTTTGGCGAGATTGAGAAGTGGCAGGAGGAGCAGGCCTTTACCCGCACCCAACAGTTGCGCCCAGACCTGCTGGAAGAGTAACGAGCGGTTTTCCCCTCCCCACACACCTCCGAGAAAAGCCGGCTGCTGATTGCATGCTTTAATTTTTGCATTTTGAAAATTCTTTGCTACCTTTGTTTAATTTCCCGTAAAAGCGCAAAGTATGGAGAAGCAGTTTACGTTTGTCTACGAGCATTATGCCTCCCTCGGGGAGCTTTCTACCGTGGACCGCGAATTGGTTGAGGCGGCCGTTGAGGCCACCGAGCGGGCCTATGCCCCATATTCCCATTTCCATGTCGGGGCGGCAGCACGTCTGCGCAGCGGCCGCATCCTCACGGGCAGCAACTCCGAGAGCGAGGTCTTTCCGGCAGGGCTGTGTGCCGAGCGCTCGCTCCTGTTCTATGCCCAGGCCAACCATGCCGACGACCCGATTGTGACGCTGGCCATCGCCTCGAATCCTTCGGAGCGCGAGTGTTACCCTTGTGGGCAGTGCCGCCAGGTGTTGGTCGATGTCGAGCGACGCCAGAAGAGCCCGATGCGCATCATCATGTATGGCGGCGGGTCGGCCAGCGTCGTGAAGTCGGCCGAGTTGCTGCTGCCCTTTACCTTTGTCCTCTAACTCCCAACGCTGATGTTTTCTCCCGACGATATTCTCTACGAAGACAACCACCTCTTGGTGGTCAATAAACATAGCGGCGACCTCGTGCAGCCCGACCCTTCGGGCGAAAGTGCCCTCGAAGACCAAATCAAGGAGTACATCCGTGTGCGCGACGAGAAGCCCGGCCGCGTCTTTCTGGGGGTGGTGCACCGCATCGACCGTCCGGTGAGTGGCGCGGTGCTCTTTGCCAAGACCTCGAAGGCCCTCACGCGTCTCAACGAGATGATTCGCGAGGGGGAGATTAAGAAATATTATTGGGCGCTGGTCGAACAACGCCCCGAAGCCGAGCAGGGGTCGTTGCGCCACTACATCCTGCGGGATGGGCGCACGAATCGCTCGAAGGCCTGCGCCAAGCCGAAGGGCGATGCCAAGGAAGCACGCCTGAACTATGAAATGATAGGTGCCGGCACGCACTACACCCTCTTGGAGGTGGAGCTGCTCACGGGGCGCCACCACCAGATTCGGGCGCAACTTTCGGCCATCGGCTGCCCGATTCGCGGCGATTTGAAGTATGGGGCCAAGCGTTCGATTCCGGGGGGCGGCATCTCGTTGCACTCGCGTCGCATCGGCTTTGACCACCCTGTGCGCCACGAGTGGGTCGAGGTGACGGCTCCCGTGCCGAAGGGCGATAATTTGTGGGCACACTTTGAAACACGATAGCGACGATGCGACAACTGATACAACGCGTAAAGGAGGCCTCGGTGACGATTGATGGCGCAGAGGTGGCCCGCATCGGCAAGGGTTTTTTGGTGTTGCTCGGTGTGACGCACGACGATACGGAGGAGGATTTGGAGTACCTGGCGCAAAAGCTGGTGAAGATACGCCTTTTCGACGACGAGGCGGGGGTGATGAACCTCGATGTGCAGCAGGTGGGCGGCGAAATTTTGGTGGTGAGCCAATTTACGCTCCTGGCCTCGACGCGTAAGGGCAATCGTCCCTCCTACATTGCTGCGGCTCCCGAGGCGGTATCTCGCCCGATGTACGAGCGTTTCGTGGCTCGTGTCGAGGAACTCACGGGGCACAAAGTCGCCACGGGCGAGTTTGGCGCCGATATGCAGGTTGCGCTCACGAACGACGGACCGGTCACGGTGTGGATGGACTCGAAACAACGATAAGAGACTAAAAAATAAAGAATATGATGAAGAAATTTTTTGCATTGTTTGCCGTTGCACTGTTGGCTTTTGCGGGCTTCGGTTGCGACGATGAGGGGGCGCTGCCGGTCGACACGACACCGGTGCTGAGCGTCACTTGCAACACCACCATCAACCTGCCGAGTGGCAATGCCACCGAGGGTACGCTGACCTACGAGGTGGTGCATCCCATTGGTTCGGTGATTGCTGCTGCCGAGAGTAGTGCGTCGTGGTTGCGCCCGCGCATCTCGACCGAGCTGACCAAGACGACGAGCGTGGAGGGCTACCCGATGGTGACGGCTCAAATCTCCTACAAGATTTCCGCCAACAAGGGCGAGGCGCGCGAGGCGACGATGACCGTGAGCTATGGCGGTTACAGCTCGGTGGAACTCACCGTGCGCCAGCCGGCCGGTGAGGCCGATGATTCGACCGACGAGGGCGACGAGGACGAAGGCGATGAGGGTGACGAAGGCGAGGGCGAAGAGCCCGTCACGCCGCCGACACCTCCTGCAACGGGCGACATGGCCGGTAAGTACCTGATGGTATGGTATATCAACGGCTCGTATCTGGCGGCTACGACGGTAGATCACGCCTCGACAAACCCCTATTATGTTTTCACGCAACCGGTGACTGTCTCGAATCATACGATTGCCGTTGCCGGCAATGAGAGTGCTATCTGGACGGTGGAGGCTGCTGCCAAGTCGGGTGAATACACCTTGAAGGGCTCGGACAATAAGTATTATGCGATGAAGGGCGCCTTCAAATCGTTTAATACGGATGATGGACTGGCTAATACGGAGTTGAGTTATACTTGGACCTTCGCTTCGAATAGCGATGGTACCTGGACTATTATGAATGTAGATAAGCAGTATTGGATTCAGTGGGATGGCAATTATAGCAATGTCATTTCAAGTAGTGCTGCGGGAGAAAAACCGATGCTCTTCAAACTCAATGCCGCGGGTACGGCCTTTGAGAATATCAATCCCGTCGAGGGCGGCGGTGATGAAGGTGGTACGGATGACCCCGTAACGCCTCCCACGCCGAGCGGCAAGACGCTCGTGTCGGGTTGGGCCGAGCTACCCGAGACGCTCGAAAAGGCGGGCGACTACTACTACACCTGGCACATCACCGATGCGAAATACAGCAATGGCAACAAAGCGCGTAACTACTCGGTATGTTACAGCAAGGATAAGATGTGTACGATGTGGGTAGCGGCCCCGATGCATAAATTTTATATTCAGGGAACGCATGGTCGTACCGACGACTACAATACCGATCCGAATTTCGACTTTACGCAGCCCGGGAAATGGTCGGGTTATACGCGTGGACACCTTCTGGCCTCGAACAATCGCCATGCGGGTGTTACATCGAGCGGCTTGGTCAACCGTCAGGCCTTCTACTATTCGAACATCGCTCCGCAGTTGAGCAACTTCAACTCGGGCGACTGGGGCAGTGTCGATAATGCCATGGATAAGGAGTGGGAGAGCCGCTCGGATACGACCTATGCCGTCTATGGTTGCTATTGGGACAAGGCTAATGGCAAGGAGATTGTGAGTGGTACGAAGATTCCGACGCACTACTATATGGTGATGTTGCGTGCTAAGTCGGGTGTGGATAAGTGGGTGGTCAATTGCTCGAAGGATGAGTTGGAGTGTATTGCCATTATGATGGAGCACAAGAATTGGGATTCGTTACCGGCCCTGTCAACCTTTGCCATGTCGGTAGCCGATTTGGAAAAGAAGACCGGTTTTGTCTACTTCGGCAATGTGCCCAATGCCCCGAAGGAGACCTTCAATGCCTCGGATTGGGGCTTATAGCAGGCGATGAACTACCCTTGGGGCGATGAGCGTCGGTGGAACTCCTACGCGGGGTATTTCCGACGTCACTTCGGCCACCGCATCCAGAAACTCTCGGTCGATGCAGGCTTCACCTGCCCGAATCGGGACGGCACGCTGGCCACGGGAGGTTGCACCTTCTGTGACAATGCCGCATTTACCCCCTCCTATTGCAGGAGGGGGTTATCGGTCAGCCGACAGATCGAGGAGGGGATCCTCTTTCATGCCCGCCGCTACCGCACGGCCGAGCGCTATCTGGTCTATTTCCAGTCCTTCTCGAATACCTACGCACCGCTCGAACGCTTGCGGGCGTTGTATGAGGAGGCATTGGCGCATCCCGAGGTTGTCGGGTTGGTCATCGGCACACGCCCCGATTGTGTCGATGAGGAGCGATTGGACTATCTGGCCGAACTCGCCGAGCGTTACTACATCGCCGTCGAGTACGGCATCGAGTCGGTCTATGATAAGACGTTGTTGGCGGTCAATCGGGGTCACGACTTCGCCACGGCCGAACGGGCCGTGCGGATGACAGCCGAGCGGGGCCTGGCCGTGGGCGGACACTTCATCCTGGGATTGCCCGGCGAGAGCGAACAGATGCTGTTGGAAGGGGTCGGGCGCATCAATGCCCTGCCCTTGACCACGGTCAAATTTCACCAACTGCAAATCTTCCGCGACACACCGTTGGCTGCCACCTACGAGGCCCACCCCGAACGGTTCCGTTTTTGGAGCGTGGAGGAGTATATCGACCTCTTTGTCGAGGTGTTGCGTCGCCTGCGACCCGAGGTGGTGGTCGAACGGTTTGCTTCGGAGGCTCCGCCGCGCTACCATTGCGGCCCGACGTGGCAGGGGGTGCGCAACGAACAGTTAATGGCCCTGCTCGAAAAAAGATTGACCGAACGTGATACCTACCAAGGCGAATTTTTTATACATTTGCACCGATAAACCTTTGTGACGAAATCCTCAAAAGCGGAGAACGATGGAAGCATTGACATTTGAAAAGGTCTTTAAGACCATCAAGGAGTATGTGTTTATGGCCTCGGGTATGTTGTTCTACTCGTTTGGCTGGGTGGCCTGCATTCTGCCCTACAACGGTACGGGCGGTGGCGCATCGGGTCTGGCATTGGTGCTGACCAAGGCGTTGGCCCAGGCCGGCATTGCCGATATTCGAATCGGTACGATGGTGCTCATTATCAATGTGGTGCTATTGCTCATTTCGGGCTTTATCGTCGGGTGGAACTTCGGCATCAAGACCGTCTATTGCGTCGTTGTGCTTTCGCTCAGTATGAACATGTGGCAGGCCGTTTTGCCGGCGGGCAACTTCATCGGCCTCGAAGACCAGATTGTCGCCATCGTGCTGGGTGGTGTCTGTGCCGGTATCGGTATCGTCATCTGTTTCTCGCAGGGCGGCTCGACCGGAGGTACGGATATTGCGGCCGTGATTATCAATCACTACCGCACGGTGAGCTATGGTAAAATCTTGATTTATAGCGACCTTTTCATCATTGGTTCGGCGCTGTTCGTAGGCTATGAAATCGCCACGGTCATCTATGGTTACATCATGACGGCGGTCGTGGGCTATACGGTCGATGCCATTCAGCAGGGCAGCCAGCAGTCGAATCAGGTGCTTATCGTGACCAAAGATCCCGAGAAGATGGCCGATGCCATCGCCCACAACATCCACCGCGGTGTGACGCTGCTCGATGCCCAGGGGTGGTACTCGAAAACCGATACGAAGGTGGTGATGGTGGTGTGCCGCAAGCGCGAAACGCCCATGCTGCTCAAATATGTCAAGACGGTCGATGCAGGTGCCTTTATGACCGTCGGTTCGGTCATGGGGGTCTATGGCCAGGGCTTTGAGACACTGAACAAGATTTAGAGGAAAAAGCAAAGAGCATTCAACTCGGTTGTTGGCTCGGCGCAAAGTGACTCAAAAAGACCCAAAGTGACCCAGTCCCAATTTGCCGATATTGTCCTTCCGTTGGCGCAACCGACCTACACCTTTGCGGTGCCCGAAGGGGTTGAGGTGGCGCTCGGGGATGCCGTGTCGGTGCAGTTTGGGCCGCGCCGCTTCTATACGGGCATCGTCTGGCGACTGCACGATACGCCGCCTGCGGCCAAACGCATCAAATCCATCGTGCGCCGATTGAGCGAACGCCCCCTGCTCGACGATGCGCAACGCACCCTCTGGGAGTGGATGGCGGGCTACTACCTCTGCACGTTGGGCGAGGTGATGCGCTCGGCCCTTCCGTCGCTGATGAAGCCTTCGGCCGACAGCGATGCGCAGCTGCTCGACGAGGCCCTGCATCCGCGCACCGAACGCTATTTTTCGCTGGCCGAACCCTACCACTCGAACGAAACGCTGCTGGGTGAAACGCTCGATCGCTTCGAGCGCCGTGCTCCGCGCCTTTACGAGGCGTTGTTGGAGGTGGCAGCCCACGAAACGCGCCGTGCAACGGGGGAGGTGGCCCGTCGCCTGCTCTCGACCGAGAGCACGCCGCTGGCAACGCTCTGCCACAAGGGTATTTTGGCCATGCACGAGCATCCGCGCAGCGAGGAGCATACGGCGACGCAATTCCGCCTGCCGCTGTTGAGCGACCACCAACAACAGGCCCTTGCCCGACTGCGTGCCGATTTTGCTGCGGGCAAGACGGCGGCGCTGTTGCACGGCATCACCGGCTCGGGCAAAACCGAAATCTATATCCACCTGATTGCCGAGGTGTTGGCGCGTGGCGGCGATGTGCTGCTGCTGGTCCCCGAGATTGCCCTCACGGCGCAACTTATCGAGCGCATGGAGCGTATCTTCGGGAGCCGTGTCACGGCCTACCATTCGCGCCTTACAGACCATCGCCGTTCGCAGACCTACCTGCAACTGAATCGTTCGCAGGGGGGTGAATTTGTCGTGGGGGTGCGTTCGTCGATTTTCCTCCCGTTGAAGCGGTTGGAGCTGATTATTGTCGACGAGGAGCACGATGCCAGCTACAAACAGACCGAGCCGGCACCGCGCTACGAGGCACGCGATGTGGCGGTCTATCTGGCACACAGCCGCGGCGTACATGCCCTGCTGGGGAGTGCCACGCCGTCGCTTGAAACGTGGTACAATGCGCGGGTGGGGAAGTATGGCTTTGCCGCCCTGACCGAACGCTATGGCGATGCGATGCCCCCGACCCTCTACCTCTCGGATACACGCCGTGCAGCCCGACGCAACGAGCGGGGCGGCCACTTCAACAAACTGCTGCTCGATAAAATCGAGGCGACGCTTGCGCGTGGCGAGCAGGTCATCCTTTTCCAAAATCGCCGCGGCTTTGCCCCCTACCTCGAATGTCCCGAGTGTGGGTGGACGGCCCGTTGTCCCGCGTGTAATGTCACGCTGACCTACCACAAACATCGCAACCAACTCCTCTGCCACTATTGCGGCCATACGGCCGATGCCGTGACGCGATGCCCTTCGTGCCACGTTGTCGAGTTGCAGCCGATGGGCTTCGGTACGGAGAAAATCGAGGAGCAACTCGCCGAACTCTTTCCCGAGGCACGCGTGGCACGTCTCGACCGTGACAGCGTCACCTCGGAGCGCGCCTTCAATGCCCTCATTGCCGACTTCGCGGTGCGTCGTACCGACATTCTGGTGGGTACGCAGATGGTGACCAAGGGGTTTGATTTCGAGGGGGTTGCATTGGTTGGCGTGCTCAATGCCGACAACCTGCTCAACAACCCCGATTTCCGCGCCACGGAACGTGCCTTCCAGCTGCTGACACAGGTGGCGGGGCGCGCCGGACGTCGTTCGGCCGGCGGTGAGGTGGTCATCCAGACGGCCGACCCCCACCATCCGACCCTGCAACAGGTGCTTCATGGTGACTTCGAGCAGATGGCTGCGACCCTCTTGGCCGAACGCCGCGATTTCGGTTATCCGCCCTTTGCTCGCCTGACACTCATCACGTTGCGTCACCGCGACCTTGCGTTGCTGCGACGTGGCGCCACGGAGTTGGCCATGCAGCTGCGTCACCGCTTTGGAGGCCGCGTTGCCGGTCCGGTGGCACCTCCTATCGACCGCATTCGGGGCGAGCACCTGCTCATGGTGCGCCTGAAAGTCGAGCAGGGGGCCTCGCAGGTGCGGGCCGCGACGCTGCTCGCCGAGCAGTTGAAGGCGTTGTCGCAACACCCCGATTTCAAGTCGATTACCATTGCCGTCAATGTCGACCCTCAGTAAATGGTTCCGCGCCTTCGCGGCCCTGCTCTATCCGCCCGTCTGCGCCGCTTGTGGCGAGCCGCTCACCGCGGGCGAGCGTTCGTTGTGTACGCTCTGCCGCCTGACGGCACCCCTCACGGGCTTTTGGCGCGAATACGACAATCCGGTGCGCGACAAGTTGGCCTCGTTGGTGCCGGTCGAACGCGCTGCGGCAATGCTCTATTTTGTGCGTGGCAGCGGGTGGCAGCGCCTCATCCACAGCTTCAAATACCACCACCGCTGGCGCCTGGCCGTGGAGATGGGACGCTGGTATGGGGCTCTGTTGCGCGAGAGCGGCCTTTACGACGATATTGATGCCGTTGTGCCGCTGCCTCTTCACCCCTTCAAACGACTCTTGCGCGGTTACAACCAGGCGGAATACCTGGCCGAGGGGATTGCCGAAGGCCTGGGTGTCGGGGTCGAGCGCCATCTGCTGCGCCGTGTGCGCCACACCTCGTCGCAGGCACGCACCCCGCGCCGTGAACGTGCCGCCAATGTTGCGGGGGCCTTTGCCGCTGCCGAGGGGAGGAAGCTGGCAGGGCGTCACCTGCTGCTGGTGGATGATGTGCTAACCACGGGAAGCACGCTCACGGCCGCCATCGAAGCGTTGCAGGCGGTGGCTGCGGATTGCCGGGTGAGTGTGGCCGTTTTGGCTGCTTCGCGCAAGGAGCTGGGTATCGACGGATAGCCCTGCCGAGAAAAAGCAAACAACTTATCGACAATGCCAAACCCCTCCCTGTCGGTTGCCTGGCCGATTCGTGCGGTTGTGAACACACTTTTTGACGAGCCTGTCTAACAATAAAAAAAATGTTAGGCAGGTCTTTTTTTTGTTTGAGCAG
>CAZTCM010000046.1:0-10452 GCA_964612285.1 uncultured Alistipes sp. | reverse complement strand
CACCCACACCGACACCCTCGTCGATTTCGATGCCGCACCAGCGGAGCGACTCCATGATGTACTCCTCGGCACCCGGCACGAAACGCTGCGAGTCGGTATCTTCGATGCGAAGAATCATCTTGCCACCGTGCTTGCGGGCAAAAAGGTAATTGTAAAGTGCCGTGCGGACACCGCC
The DNA here is from genome assembly GCA_964612285.1 of uncultured Alistipes sp. GTDB lineage: Bacteria > Bacteroidota > Bacteroidia > Bacteroidales > Rikenellaceae > Alistipes. The sequence continues at coordinate 10,277 of CAZTCM010000046.1, read as the reverse complement.
AATGTGGAGCGGGCCGGTGGGACTGGGTGCAAAACGCACGCGAACAGGTCTGTTCATTGCTATATGGTTTTTATTTTTTAGACGTTGAAAAGGAAATGCATGATGTCGCCATCTTGAACGACATATTCTTTGCCCTCGATGCTCAGTTTGCCCACATCGCGGCAGGCCTTCTCCGAACCGAGCGCGACATAATCGTCGTATTTGATGACCTCGGCACGAATAAAGCCACGCTCGAAGTCGGTGTGGATGACACCGGCCGTCTGCGGAGCCTTCATCCCCTTGACATAGGTCCATGCACGGCTCTCGTCGGCACCCGTAGTGAAGAAGGTTTCGAGGTTGAGCAACTTGTATGCCGCCTTAATCAGACGAGCCACGCCCGACTCCTGCAACCCGAGGTCTTCGAGGAACAGCTGACGCTCGTCGTAATCCTCCAATTCGGCGATGTCGGCCTCGGTGGCTGCGGCTACAATCAGCATCTCGGCTCGTTCGCCGGCGATGGCGGCCTTCACAGCTTCGGTATACTCGTTCCCCGTCACGGCGCTCTTCTCGTCGACGTTGCAGACGTAGAGCACCGGCTTGTCGGTCAGCAGATTCAAATCGGCCACCAATTTGTGTTCCTCGGGCTCGACCTCCAACTCGCGGGCATTACGGCCTTGTTCGAGCAACTCCTTGTATTGCAGGAGTAGTTCTACCGTGCGCTTGGCGGTGCGGTCACCACCTACCGCTGCCTGCTTTTGGGTCTTGGCCAGACGGTTTTCGATGGTTTCGAGGTCTTTGAGTTGCAACTCGGTATCGATGACTCCCTTGTCGCGCACGGGGTCAATCGAGCTGTCGACGTGGGTGATGTTGGCATTCTCGAAGCAGCGCAAGACGTGAATGATGGCATTCGTGTTGCGGATGTTGCCCAAGAATTTATTGCCCAATCCCTCGCCCTTCGAAGCGCCCTTTACGAGGCCGGCGATGTCGACAATCTCGATGGGGGTGGGGATGACGCGCTTCGGGTTGTCGATTTCGGCCAGACGAATCAGACGTTCGTCGGGTACGGTGATGACACCCACGTTGGGTTCGATGGTGCAGAAGGGAAAGTTCGCTGCCTGCGCTTTGGCGTTCGAAAGGCAGTTGAAGAGGGTCGATTTACCTACGTTCGGCAGACCCACGATGCCGCATTGTAATGCCATATATACTCTCTTTGTTTCGTTGTCGTGAATAATCTCGCAAATATACAAAAAATAGCGAAAAGAACAAAGCGCAAAAAGCAAAGAGACGGTCTTAAATTCAAAATTCAAATTTTAGAGTTCAAAATACATTCGTATACAACTGTTTGAACTCGTTAATTTTGAATTTTACCTGCTGAAATTTGCATTTCAAGCGTGATGCCCATCAAACCGATGACCACATCGTTTGACAAGGTTTCAACCTCCAATGTTGCCAATTCCTTCTTGGGGTCGATGGCCATCTCCACGATGGTTGCTGCTCCGCATTCGATCATCGGATTGACCCCTTCGAGGTGAAGTTGCTCGGCAAAGTGGCGGCTGCAACGGCCGTTTTTGAGCCACACGCGAGGTAGGGCAGGGGCGCGGAAGGCATAGCCGTCAGCATAACCGATTTGTTCGATGGAGGGCCAGTTGTCGGGATTGACAAGTTCGAGTGAGTCGCTCGTGCCATCGGTGTAGTTTACGCGCACGAGGCCGTTTGCAAGGTGGCTCTGCATGTGATTGGTTGAACCGGCCATCAGCAATACAAGATGTGACCCGCGTCCCGAGAGTGGTACTTCGGCACGCGTGGGATAGTTCTCCCACAGCGAGGTGTAGAGGATGTTTTTGCCCGTGTGTGCCAGCTGGAAGGGGATCTTTCTGCCGTCGAGTTTCACTTCGAGCAGGCCGTTTTGTGCATCAATCGGCCGCCCTGCAACCACCGCGCGTAAGCCCGAATCATCGACCTCAAAGGTGGCGTTCGGGTGACACCAATCGCCATAGCCCTGCTTGGGGATTTGGAGCGTGGTTACTGTGGGGCGCGGTGAGAGGTACTCGTTGCGGTAGATGTCGCCCACCGAGGCGTTGTAATGATTGGAAAGGTCAATCGGGAGGTGCGAAGCGCGCTTGGTGCGTTGTGCTCCCTCCTTGCGTTGTGCGTGCCCGGTGTTTGCGGAGAGTGAAAGGTTGGTAGCCTGCGCCGTCTCCGGAGCGGGCAGTGTCCGATAGGTCACTTCGATGCGGTAACGATTGGAACCGTTCATCGGCCAACTCCATCGCTCCCACGAGGAGTCCGAAGCCTGCTTGGGGTCGATTTCGGGGAACTCCCGACTCTCTATCAGCCGCTCTTGGGAGTAAATTTCTACGCGGTGAACAGCTCCTCTTTTGGGGGCAAATTCGAGCGTGGTCGGTTGCGGATAACGGTGTTCGATGGTGTAGGTCTCCTTGTTGCCGTGGCGTTCGAAGCGGTAGTCAATTTTCGGCAGATGAATCGAGGCGTGGTTCCACGCTTGCGGAAAGCCCGGGGCGATTGTCACCTTCCCCTCAATCAGGTTGGGGCGGATGCCGAACAGACCTTCGACCAGTGCGCGTGCCCAGACACCGATCGGGTCGCCAAAATCGCGGTAACACTCGCCACGCGCGGCATCGAGGTAACTAATCTGACCGAAGTTCAGGGGCGAGGTTCCCAAATACATGTTGTCGAGAGCCATGCCCTTCATCAGCCGGAAGGCCTCCTCCGTCTTGCCGGCCTGCCAATAGGCGAGGGCTGCGTGCATCACCTCGGCCGTGGCGACGTTGTTGATTGACCAAATGTAGGGCTGCCAATTACTCGTCGCGGGAAGAGCATACACCTCGTCGAGGTCGGGGGAAGTGACGGGTAGGTGGGGCAGTTGCCCGATGTAGTTGGCCGTGGCATTTCGCGCCCTTGGAGAGCCAACCTCCGAATCGATGGCGTGGTAGATGGTCCAAAGTGCCGGCGCGGTGTGCAGACGGCCGTGTCCCATCCGATCCTTATACTCGGCCCAATGACCTCCCTCCTTGTGCCACAAGGTTGCAAACATTGCCTTTTGAATCGCTTCTGCCTCCATGCGATAGGGGGTTGGGTCTTCACCGATTCGCTCGGCGATACGGGCCGCCTCTTTGTTCGCAAAGTAGTTGTAGGCCGATGAATGGGTCGCGGCTCCTCCGTTGTAGTAGAGCGCGTCGCTTGCCCAGATGCAGGCGTAGCCGTCGTAGAGGTGGTCACCGTCGGGGTCAAAGTTGCGTTTCTCCCATGCCAAATGGAGTTGAAGCGTGGGGAATATTTCGCGCATAAAGGCTTCGTCACCTGTGGCGCGTATGTGGCGCAACAGGGCGTCGATATAGACCAAATTCATGTCGTAGTGCGACATCTCACGTCGTCCCGGGCGACGGCAGATATAGCCGTTGCTGTACATGGGCGTGCCCCAGCGCTTCTCGGCGCGGGCGAGGTTGAGGGTCGAGTCCTGACGCGGGTGGTCGAGTGAGGGTTCTACATCGCGCACCATGTTGTCGGCGTAGGTGCGGAAGTGGGTACGGGCACGGTCATGCCGGCCAATCGCATCACCTACATAGGCACCGCGCCACCCAACATACTCGGAGCGCCAACCCACTGCACCGTGTAACCATGTCCGGCCGTTCCAAATACCGTCGGCGGCAATGGCCAGCGCCTCGGCAATGGGGGTGATGTAGGGGTCGGGGGTCTCGATTCGGAAGGAGTCGGTGAGCGCCTTGCGCCGGGCCTCGGCTGTCGCAAAGCATTCGGCTGCCTGTTGTTGTGAGAGGGGTTCGTCTGCCGTGGGTCGATAGGCGATGTAGCGTACCTCGTCGGGGCGCAGAGTCATCTCGCCTGCCAGATGGGGAAGGCGGCTTGTCTTCCAGACGTCGAGCGGCGCAATGAGCTGTACCAATCCGGACTCCTTCTTGTTGTTTTTGTATGCAATCGAAAAGGTGTCCCCTTCGTGGAGATAGTGGTTGTCGGCGCACGCGGCAGGATCGAACGCAAAACAGGCGGGGTCATCAACGCCGAGGTCGCCGTTGCGGTAAAATCTCTTGCCCGAAACACCGCCAAACGTCAGGCCGATGGTGATTGGTCGGTCGGAGTCGTTCTCGATGCGCCACAACGCCAAATCTGCCCCTTCACGCATCACCTGCACCTCAATCAAGGCGCCGCCCTGCTCATAACGCATGCGCCCCGCTTCGTAGCGTGTCGTACACACCCCCTTGGGGAGGGTGAGTTGCAGGTTGCCACCCATGCCCGGGAGGTAGATGCCGAATTCGGGGTAATCGCTACACTCTACACGAAAACCTGTATGCGCTCCGTAGAGGGCACGGTTGAAGCGCGCCGTGCCATCCACGCAAACGACGCCAAAGCCCGTTTCGTCGGGTCGATAGTGCATCTTTCGGGCGGCAAAGTCAACCTTGTTGTATGTGTAGTCCTCGTTTAACTGAGGCTTATTATTCGTTTGTCCGGCAGCCTGTAAGACGACGAGCAGGGCAAGTATAAAACCAACTCTTTTCATGCGCTGTTTTCTGTTTCGTATATCCCTAATGCGCTTCCAGGAGGAAGGTGTAGTTTTCGATATTCGAATAGCCGTTCGCAGCGATTTTTGCCGCATCCGAAGCGTCGTTTTTGTTGAGCCCGTATTGCTCCTCGATGGTGTCCGGAATACCATCCTTGTCGCTGTCGGTGGGGCGGTTGTCGTTGGTGTCAATCTGTTGCCACGAGTCGCCGAGACTGTATTGAAGCGTCTTGCGCTGGTTGCGGAAGATGACCCCTTTTTTACCGAGCGAAAGGAGTTCGTCAAGCATATAGGCATCGACCTTGTCGCGGCGTGGCAGTGTTGCTCCAACTCCCTTGACGATGCGGTCATAGGCCTCGCGCGGCGACACCATTGTCTCGATGGTCGGGTGCTTTGAAGAGGGGCTCGACAGGAAGGTGGGCGAACCGCTGCAATAGGTGCTCCAATTTGAGGTTGTCAGTTCCACGCCACCCAGCGTGCCGTCGCAATCATGGTCGTAGATGTTGCCGGCAAAATAGGTCGAAAAGTTGCTGTTCCCTCGTGTGAATGGTTTGGTGGGATTTTCTTGCGAGAGCACCTCGTAGTAGGAGTGGCCGGCACCGGTTGGCGAGCAGATGTCGGGGTTGTTGTAGACCTCCTCGCTGACCTTTGAGGCCGGCGTGTTGCGCCAAACGTAGCAGGGCCCCTTGATGAAGTAGTTGTTCTCGATCCAGGTGTCGGAGAGCCCCTCCGAATCACTCATGTCGTAACAACTGCTCGACCCCCAATTGTAGACCACGTTGTTGATGTATTGATTGAGCCCCTTGACCTTGAAGTTGCGGGCACCGTTGTCAATCATCAGGTTGCCGAAAATTGTCACCCCCTCCTCGTTGTTGGTCTGAATCAGGCCGCCTGCCGAGTGGTTCATGCACGCCTGCCCGATAATCGAATTTTGCAGGGTGATATTCCGCGGACGAACCCCCTTGTTGTCGGCGCTGATGGAGAAGTTCTCGTCGGTAGACCAAGTGAAAGAGCAGTGGTCGTAGATGACATTCTCGCCGCTCGAAAGACCTCCGGCGTCCATGGTGTCGCTTCCGGTCGCCTGACGTCCTACGCGCACACGCATATAGCGCACGATGAGATTCGAGGCTCCCGACGACGAAACGCGGTTGTTGTAGATTTCGATGCCGTCGCCCGGGGCGGTCTGAAACAGCAGGGTCTGGTTGCTTTTTAAGACGAGCACGGAGTTGAGTTTGATGACACCCGCTACGTCGAAGACGATGGTGCGGTTGCTCTCGCTGACTGCCTCGCGCAACGACCCGCTGCCCGAGTCGGCCAGCGAGGTGACGTGTACGATTTCGTGACCACGGCCGCCCGTTGCATGCCGCCCATAGCCCTCGGCGGTCGGGAACGCCTTCACTGCTCCGTAGTCGGGAAATTGATTGGAGGGTTCCGGCTCAGGTTCGGGCTCAGGCTCGGGTTCCGGTTCTTTGTCGTCTTCTTCGGGTGTTTCGTCAGGTTGCTCGGTGGGAGGTTCCTCTTCGAGGGCTCCTCCGTCGCCGCCACAATTGACGGTGAGCAGGCTCCAGCCGAATAAAAGCACAAAAAGGAGGTGGTATCGGTTCATAAAAGTCATATCGTTTCGGCAAAAATAACCATTGGACGAAAAAAAAGCAAATCCAAAACGGCTGTGTTTCGGGAATATTCGCTATCTTTGCAAAAATGTATATTTACAGCAAACCAGTTATGGAGTTGAAAACCTTGCAAACCGAATTGCAACGTCTGGCCGAGATGGCGCGGTCGTGGCAGCAAGCCGAGGAGATGAGTACCATCGAACGCGACCTGATGTTGGCGCGTCTGCGCGACCTTTACGAGGCGGTGCGCTTTGGCCTGGATGCGACTGCTGCATCCCCCTCGCCAACGGCTGCTGCACCGATACCTGCCGAGGAGGAACGCGTCGTCTCCACCGAACCTGTCGCCGAGCCCGCATCTTCGGCCGAGGAGGTTGCACCCCTCCCGACTTCGACACCTGCGGCTCCCCTCGACGAGGAGCCGATGGAGCCCGTCGGCGAGGAGTTTATGGCCCTCGATGCCGACGCCCTGATGCACTTTGAAACGATGGAGGAGCCGGCCGAGGCGGTCGTGACGGAGGAGTCGGTTGCCGCCGTTGAGCCCGAGCCTGTCGTGGAGCCCGAACCCGAACCGGAACCCGCGCCCGAACCGGCGCCGGAACCCGAATCCGAACCCGAACCGCAACCTGTTTCCGAACCTGCTGCACCGATATTCCAGAATCTCTTTGGCGAGGAGGAGTTGGCTGTGCGTCATCGTCACAAGCAGCGCGTAATTATGTCGCTCTACGATGCTCCTGCACAACCGACCCGACCGACTCGTGAAACGGCGAAGCCCGAGCCCGAACCGACTCCCGAACCGCAACCCGTTCCGCGGGCCGAGGAGATTGTGCCGCCCGAGAGCGAGTTGGTCGCCGTGGCGTGCGAGCCCGAGGTGATTGAGGTGCCCGAGGCAGAGTTGGAGGAGCAACCCGCAACGATAGCACCATCGGAGGTCGAGGAGGCTGAACTGCCCGCATCGGGTGCCGTTTTGGGCGAGGTGCTTGCCCCCGTGCAGACCCTGGCCGATACGATTGCTCCGCCACGCGATGTGGCGACCGAGTTGCGTCACCGCGAGCCGATTACCGATTTGCGTCGCGCGGTCGGCATCAACGATAAATTTCTCCTCATTCGCGACCTGTTCGATGGCAATGCAGCCCTCTACGAGATTACGATTCGTCGTTTGAACGAGTTCGACAACTTCGACGACTGCATGATTTACATCGCCGAGCACTTCGCCTGGAACCCCAATTCGGACGGGGCAAAGATGATGATGGAACTCCTCGAACGCAAATTCGACCAACAATAACCTATGGCCAAACTCTATTTAGTGCCGACCCCCATCGGGAATCTGGACGACATTACGTTGCGAGCCGTCAATGTCTTGCGCTCGGTCGATTTGATTTTGGCCGAGGATACGCGCACGACCTCCTTTCTGTTGCGCCACCTCGGCATCGAGAAACCGCTCAAATCGCACCATAAGTTCAACGAGCACGCCACCGTGCGGCTCTTCTCGGAGACGATTGCTGCGGGGCGTGATGTGGCTCTGGTGTCGGATGCCGGTACGCCCGGAATCTCCGACCCGGGATTTCTGCTCGTGCGCACCTGCGTCGAGCAGGGCATCGAGGTGGAGACGCTCCCGGGAGCCACGGCCTTGATTCCGGCGCTGGTCAACAGCGGCTTCCCCTGTGACCGCTTCTGCTTCGAGGGTTTCCTGCCCCAGAAGAAGGGGCGCATGAAGCAGTTGCAACGCCTGGCCGAAGAGGAGCGCACGATGATTTTCTACGAATCGCCCTACCGCGTGGTCAAGAGCCTGGAACAGTTTGCCGAAATCTTTGGCGAGGAGCGTCCGGTGGCTGTTTCGCGTGAGCTGACCAAGAAATTTGAAGAGACCGTGCGTGGCACGATGAGCGAGGTGCTCGCACATTTCCGTGCACACGAACCCAAGGGCGAGTTTGTGCTGGTCGTGGCCGGTAAGCCGCGCCGCAAAGCCACTCGCAACGAAGAAGAAACCGACGATGAAAAAAATTGAAGACCTGACTATCGCCCAACGCATCGGGCTTGAACTCTTGTGGGGAGGCGCCTTTCTGATTGCGATTTTGCCTTATTGGGTCAAATTCTACCTCTTGGAACCGGTAATCTTCTTCCTGCTTTGCGATGTGTTCCACTATCGTCGTAAGGTGGTGATGGAGAACCTGCACAACTCCTTCCCCGAACGGAACGAGCGCGAGATTCGTCGCATCGCCCGTGGCTTCTACCACAATCTGGCCGAGGTCTTTATCGGCACCTTCAACCTGGTGCATAAACCGCAGCGCAAGATGGCCCGCTATATCGAGACCGAGGAACTCGATGCGGTGAATCGTGCCATTGCGGGTAAGGATATGATTGCCTTGATGGCCCACCATGGATTGTGGGAGCTGGGTATGCATTGGAATCACGCGGCGCCGACCCATGTTTCGTTGGGGGTCTACCATCAGTTACGCTCGGATGTGCTCGACATCTTCTACCAACGGCTGCGCACCTCGCCCCATGCCGTGCCGGTGATGAAAAAGGATTTTATCCGCTACTACCTGACCCACCGGGCCGAGGGGGTCGACGGCCGTCGCGTCACGATGGGGCTGATTGCCGACCAGACGCCGCACCTGCGCCCCGACTCGCATTGGTTCCGTTTTCTGAATCAGGATACCATCTTCTTCGATGGGGGCGAGCAGTTGGCCCTGCGCTTTCATCTGCCTGCCTATTTTGCCGAGTTCGAACGCGTAGGGCGTGGTCGCTACCGCATCCATTTCGAATTGCTCTACGACGGCGAAGAGCAGGTCGAAGCGCACGAAATCACCGAACGCTATGTGCGTCGCTTGGAGCGGATGATTCAGGAACGGCCCGAACTTTGGATGTGGTCACATCGTCGTTGGAAACACAAACACACGGAGGATGAAGAGGACTAAAATTGTCCTGCTGAATTGGAATGGCGAAGCACATCTACGTCGCTTCTTGCCGAGCGTGGTTGCCTCGGCAGGGGAGGGTGCGGGGGTCGTGGTGGTCGATAACGGCTCGACGGATGGCTCGGTGGCCCTGCTCGAAGCGGAGTTCCCGAGCGTGGAACGTGTGCTGCTCGACCGCAACTACGGCTTTGCCGAGGGGTATAACCGTGGCCTGCAACAGGTCGATGCCGACTATTTCATCCTGCTCAATACCGATGTCGAGACCCCGCAGGGGTGGCTCGAACCCTTGATTCGTTGCCTCGACGAACATCCCGAAGTGGCGGCTTGTGCCCCCAAACTGCGCTCTACGGAGCAGCGTGCGTATTTCGAATATGCAGGGGCTGCGGGGGGCTATATCGACTATTTGGGCTATCCCTTCTGCCGCGGTCGCTTGTTGCGCTCCATCGAACGCGATGAGGGGCAGTACGACGACACGCGTGATGTTTTTTGGGTGTCGGGTGCCGCCTTTTGCTGCCGTGCCGAAGTCTTCCGTGCGCTGGGTGGCTTTGACGGGGATTACTTTGCCCACATGGAGGAGATCGATCTCGCATGGCGGATGCAGTTGGCGGGATGGCGGGTACGCATTGTTCCTGCAAGCGTGGTCTATCACTATGGCGGAGGTACGCTGCAAACCGATTCGCCCCGTAAAATCTACCTCAACCACCGCAATAATCTGGCGATGCTCTTTAAGTGTGCACCGGTGGCACAACGCCGCGTAATTTGGTGCATTCGTCCGTGGCTCGACCTGCTGGCTGCCGTGACCTACCTGGCGCAGGGGCAGGGTGCCAACTTCTGTGCCGTCTTCCGGGCCTGGCGCGATTTCCTGACAGCTCGGGAACGATTGCGCCGAAAACGCCGTGCCATTCAGCGGGTGCAGAATGCCGACGCCTCGCGCTATATCTATCGTGGCTCGTTGTTGCTGCGCTATCTCTTCGGAGCACGACGCTTCCATCAGATACCTTTTCACTCATGATGAAGAAACTATACCGTGCATGGCGACTCTATGGCACATGGGGTGTCGTGCAAAATCTCTATGGTCGCCTTGGCGCCTTGTGCGGGGTGCAGGTGCGACGGATGTTGCTGTTTGCCCATCGGCTTGACGAACCTGCATCGCAGGCGGAGCTGCCACCCCCCCCCTTCCAAGAGCTGACCTTGGCCGATTTCGAGGCCCATCGTATGGAGGATGAAGCGTGGTTT
>CAZTCM010000045.1:0-10581 GCA_964612285.1 uncultured Alistipes sp. | reverse complement strand
TCAAACAAAAAAAAGACCTGCCTAACATTTTTTTTTATTGTTAGACAGGCTCTTTTTTGGCCCGGGGAGCCCCGCTGCCAAAAACGAGTCGAGCGGTAGGTGTTCGATTCGTTCGACGAGCACCGCCGAGGAATCTTAGCAACGCCCTATGCATTGCAACCTGCCGTTCTCCTCAACCAACCTAAAACTACTAACCTAAATGAACCTTAAAACTTCGATGCAAAGATAAGGCCTCTTGGGGTATTATGCAAATTTTTTAGGAATAAAATAAATAAATTTAACAATTTGGTAACATTGACACCCGCCGCTGCGCCAAAACGGCCGATAAATCGGGTGAATTTCGGCTGCGCTGTTTGAATTTACGGACATAGTTCGTACCTTTGCACAAACGCAATTTTAACCCCATGAAAAACCTCTTTCGCTCGATTTTTGCACTGCTTGTCGTCACAACTGCCGTGCCCGCCACGGCCCAAATCACCATCGACAAAGTGGAAGCCAAACCCGAAAAAATAGCCTTCCGCGACACCATGAAACAGAGCTCGGCCACGACCGACTATTTCAGTCTGGCGCGTCACAAGGCCGAACGTGCCGCCATCCGCAAGGAGCGCAACACCATCGAGTTCACCTCCTCGTTGCAGGCCTCGCTCACCTCGTACAATGACCCGTGGGTCGAGGTGTCGGGCGGTGACAACTCGATTGCCACGGTGGCCGCCATCTATTTCAAGCACACCTTCACGAAGAACCTCTTCACACTCGAAACCAAGTTTGAGGGGAAGTTCGGCTACAACCGCATGAAGGTCGAAATGACCAAAACAGATGCCAACGGCCAGGAGTACATCGACCGCCAGGGCATCTGGTTTAAGAATCAGGACGAGTTCTACCTCGCCGTCGACCCCTCGTGGAAGATGTCGAAGAACTGGTCGTATGGTGCCTCGTTCAAGTTCCGCAGCCAGATTGCCAAAGGTTATGTTTCGCGTACCGAGCAGGAGCGCCAAGACCTCAAAAGTGCCTTCATGACGCCGGGTTACCTCGACCTCTCGGTGGGTTTGAAATACAAATCGCCCCACCCGAAATACCCCTTCGTGGTCGACCTCTCACCCATCGCGCTCTCGGCTGTTTATGCCACCAACGACTGGATTCGTTGCGAGCAGTTTGACGAGGAGGGCAACCGCATCAAAAAGGCCTTCGCGTATGGTATCGAGGACCCCGACAAGAGTTCGAAGTACGAGGGAGGTTCTTCGGTTCAAATCGCCTTTGACCGTACCTTCGGCAAGCAGGCAAACATCCGCTACCGCACCACACTCTTCTCGTTCTGGGGTTGGATTACCAACATGGGATTGGACAACAAGGTCAAGGATTACGACGCCTACCGCGACGCCTACGACCAGTGGGTCGCCGCCGGCAGCAACATCAAGGAGAAGCCGCGCCTGCCGATTCACCCCACGGTGCGCTGGGAGAACACGGTGGACATCAAGGCTACCCGCTTTCTGACCACCACCCTCTCGTTCCAACTCTACTACAACCGCGCACAGAACACCCACATCCAAACCAAGACGCTGCTCAGCGTCGGGTTGAGCTATACCTTTAAGAATAAATAATGGGACGCTACCGCCACCGTACACGCACCATCCTCTATCCGCTGCTGCTCGCCACAGGCATTGTCGGCGGCATCCTCTTCGGCAACCACCTCGGGCGCAACAACAGCGCCTATCATCTGCGCGGGCTGCTGCAACAGATGGCCGGCTCGCAGAACAAGCTGACCCACACCTTGGCACTCATCGAGCGCGAATGGGTCGATTCGATTTCGATGGATACGCTCTCCGAGCACCTCATCCCCATTGTCTTGAAGGAGCTCGACCCCCACTCGGTCTACATTCCGGCAGCCGAGATGGCCGCCTTGAACGAGCCGCTCGAAGGGGAGTTTGACGGCATCGGCGTCGTCTTCAACATGGCCACCGACACGGTCATCGTACTCAACGTCATCCCCCAGGGGCCGAGCGACAAAGCCGGCATCAAAGCCGGTGACCGCATCATCGAAATCGACGACTCACTCGTCGCCGGGCAGAAGATTCCGCAGAACGACATCGTCAAACGGCTGCGCGGCCCGCGTGGCACGAAGGTGCGCCTAGGGTTGGAGCGCCAACACATCGACGAGCTGGTCGAGGTGGAGGTGACCCGCGATGCCATCCCCATCAAGAGCATCGAAGCGGCACTCATCATCGACGAGGGCATCGGCTATATCAAGCTGGGGCAGTTTGCCAAGACCTCGCATCAGGAGCTGATGCTGGCCCTGCTGCGCCTGCGGGCCGAGGGGATGCAGCAACTCATCTTCGACCTGCGCGGCAACTCGGGCGGATTCCTCGACCAAGCCATCTTGATTGCCAACGAATTCCTGCACAAAGACCAGCTGATTGTCTACACCGAAGACCGCCATCACAAGCAGTTGCGCGAATATGCCGACGGCATGGGTACGGCGCAGGATTTGGAGGTGGCGGTGCTCATCGACGAATATAGCGCCTCGTCGAGCGAGATTCTGGCCGGAGCCCTGCAAGACAACGACCGCGGCACCATCATCGGCCGTCGTTCGTTTGGCAAGGGGCTCGTGCAGCGACAAATTCCCTACCCCGACGGCTCGGCCCTGCGTCTCACCACGGCGCGCTATTACACTCCCACGGGGCGTTCGATTCAGAAACCCTACACGATTGGCGACGACGAGGGCTACAACCTCGACCTCTGGAACCGCTACCAAAACAACGAGTTCTTTTCGGCCGATTCGATTCACTTTGCCGACTCGTTGAAGCGCGTCACTCCGAAGGGGAAGGTGGTCTATGGCGGCGGCGGCATCATGCCCGACCTCTTTATTCCGGCCGACACGACCGACCTGACCCCCTACTTTTTGGAGGTCTCGGGGCGCAATATTCTCTACCGCTACACCATCGAGTATGCCGACCGCCATCGCGAAGCGCTCAATGCCGTGCAGAATCTCGCCGAGTTGCGCACATTGCTCGATAGCGACACCACCCTCTTCGAGGATTTCATCCGCTATACCGCCCGTCAGGGAGTGGCACCGCGCCGTCGCGACATTGCCCGTTCGCGCAGGCTGATGGAGGCACAGCTGCGCGCCTACATCGGACGCAACACCACGCTCGAAGACAACGCCTTCTACGACCAGATTCACCCCGTGGACAACGTCACGACACGCGCCATTGAGGTGTTGCAGACGGCGAAGCAATAACGGCCGTGCATCCGCCCCGAAAACGGAGCCGGTGCAGGAAGAGATGGCCTTTTTGCGCCCCGACCATTCCCTGAGGCCGGAATTATTTGGTAAAAACAGAAAAAAATTGCACAAATTTGGTATTTTTTTACGCCAAGGGGTATCAATTCAAGAATTTTGTTTATATCTTTGCATTTAAGATAAAGTCGGCATACGCCTTTATAGATGTCGTGGCGGACTTTTTGACACTAAAACGGAAAGATAAACATTGAAAAACATTGTGCTTATGAAAAAACTTCTTCTCGTATGCTTGCTCGGCCTGTTTGCTGTTAGCGCCAACGCACAGGAGGTAGCAAAGAAACCCAGTTTCAAGGGTTTTGTGAACAACGGCTTCTGGGACAATTGGGAGCTCTCGATTGGTGGCGGTATGAACTATGTCGCCTATGACGGTTTTGGCCTCTCGGGCCAGAAGAACACGGGTGACTGCGTAGGTTGGGCCCTCGAAGGCGGCGCCACGAAGTGGTTCAACCCCGTAGTGGGTGCTCGCTTCCAGCTCATCGGCGGTCGTCTCTGCATGTCGGACGGCAAGGGCGGCAGCTATAAGAGTTCTTACATCATGCCTCACCTCGATGGTATGGTGAACGTCTCGAACTGGATTGGCGGCTACCGCGAGGATCGCGTCTACTATGCAACCCTGTTCGGTGGTGTAGGTTCGAACTTCACGAACGTAACCGGTGACTGCGCCAAGGGTTTGGCCGTTGATTTCGGTCTGTTGAACACCTTCCGCATCAGCCCCGCGTTCGACCTGAACCTCGAATTGAAGGCCATCATGAACGCTTCGCACGACATGCCCGAGCCAATCTATTCGATGCACGACGAGATTTCGCAGATTTACAGCGCTACGATTGGTCTGACCTACCGCTTCAACAAGCGTGGTTGGGAGCGTGGTGTTCCGGGCTACACGGCCGAGGATATCAAGGCTTTCCAGGATGCTGTTGCCGCAGGTGCTGCTGCCGCTGCCGCCGCTCAGGCTGACAACGCCAAGTTGGCTAAGCAGTTGAAGGATACGGAGGCTGCGCTGGCTGCCGCTCAGGCTGATGCCGACGCTGCTGCCAAGGAGGCTGCTGCTGCCAAGGCTGCTGCTGCCAAGAAGAACGACAACCCGACCATCGTACTCTACGACATCAACAAGTCGACGCTCACTCCGAAGGAGAAGACCCGTCTGGATTTGATGGCCGACATGATTAAGAACGGTCCGGCCGACCGCGTATACCACCTGGCCGGTCACGCTGACAAGGAGACCGGTTCGGCGAAGTTCAACCAGCAGGTTTCGGACAAGCGTGCCAAGGCCGCTTACGACTACCTGGTGAAGAAGGGTGTTAATCCCGACCAGCTGACCTACAAGGGTTATGGTGGCGAGAATAATCCCTACCCCGTACAGAAGGCCAACCGCTCGGTGGTTATCAAATAAAGGGGCCTAACCGCAATAAAAAACCTCGGATGTCGCATCCGAGGTTTTTTTATGAATTTTCCGTTCCGCACACTATCGTACAATGACCGCATTAATCAACTGCACACCGGCCCGCGCATTCAACTCATCGCGCAGGGCATCGCGCTGATAGAAGAGTTCCTGACGCAGCACCGACGAACGAATCCGCACATGAAGGATGTGATTCTCCAACCGCAGCTCGGTCGTCTCATCGGCTGCCCGCGGGCCAACCACCTGGCGCCATAATTCGGGCAGCTTCCCCTCGACCACCTTGGCCGCGACATAGGGGCGACGGAAGAACTCATCGAGCAGTTCCCCCATCAATAGGGTCTTGGTGCGTCTCATGGTGCCGTCGAATTTTCAGCCACCGCTTCGCCCTCCTGCACATGGTAGAGTGTGTAGCTTCCTCCTGCGCGGTCGAGAATCGCCTTCAAGCGGGTGGGGTTACAATCGGTAATGAGAATCTGTCCAAAGCGTTCGCTCGACACCAGCCGCAACAACTGCTCGACACGTCCGGCATCGAGTTTGTCGAAGAGGTCGTCGAGCAGCAGGATGGGCCGCTCGCCCTGCTCCTCGCCCAGAATCGCATATTGAGCCAATTTGAGTGCAATGAGGAAGGATTTCTGCTGCCCCTGCGAACCATATTTCCGCAGCGGGTAGTTCCCAATCTTCAACACTAGGTCGTCGCGGTGGATGCCGGCCGTGGTAAACTCATTGGCGAAATCTTTCTGTCGCGCAGCCTGCAACACCTCCTCGAAGGGGCGATCGTTGAGTTCCGATTTATAGTGCAACTCGACCTGCTCGCGATCCTCGGAGAGCAGACGGTAGTAGTCGGCAACGATGGGTTGCAACCGACGGACAAACTCCTCACGGCGGGCATGTATCGCGCGGCCATGTTCGACGAGTTGCCGGTCGTAAATCGAGAGCATCACCTCGTCGGGCTGCATTTTAAGCAGGCGGTTGCGCTCGGTCAAAACGGCGTTGTAGCGCATCAGGGCGTGCATATAACCTCGGTCGAGGGTCGAGATGAAGGCGTTGAGAAAGCGACGACGCTCATCCGCGGCATCGCTAATCAAGATGCTGTCGGCCGGCGATACGATGACGGCCGGAATCAACCCTACATGCTCGGAGAGACGCTCATACTCCTTGCCGTTGCGTTTGAGCAACTTCCCGCCCTTGCGCGAGAAGGAGCAGACCACCTGTTCGCTACGCCCCTGGTCCGAGGTGTAGTGCCCCTCGGCCAGAAAGGACTCCTCGCCATGCCGAATGGACTGGCCGTCGGTCATCCCGAAGGCCGATTTACACATCGAAAGGTAGTAGACGGCATCGACCACGTTGGTCTTGCCGGCGCCATTATCACCCACCAGACAATTGATGCCCGGGCCGAAGGTCAGCTCCCCCTGAGCGATGTTTTTGAAATTCAGTAATGCGAGTTTTCGTAGATACATAGTACAAAGTTACGAAAAAAAGCGGTTACTTCATTGATTATTGGGGATAGTTTTGTATCTTTGTTGGCTAATAAGGCGCAAATTAATAAACTAACACACAATATCTATGGCAAAACAGCAAAACGTCGAGCCCGAAACCCTCGGCGCAGCAATGAACAAAACCGAACTCTTCTTT
The DNA here is from genome assembly GCA_964612285.1 of uncultured Alistipes sp. Lineage (GTDB taxonomy): Bacteria > Bacteroidota > Bacteroidia > Bacteroidales > Rikenellaceae > Alistipes. The sequence continues at coordinate 4,255 of CAZTCM010000045.1, read as the reverse complement.
GAGAACAACGGTCGCAAGATTTCCTACATTTTCTTGGCCCTGCTGATTCTGGGCGGCCTGATTTATGGCTATCGCTCGCTGGTCGTACAGCCCCGTGCAGAGAAGGCCGCAGCCCTGCTTTCGGAGGCACAGGCTCGTTTCAATGCCGAGACGCCCGACTATGAGTTGGCCCTCAACGGCGATGCCAATGGCGCCGGTTTCCTCGACGTGGTTGACCAGTATGGTTCGACCCCCTCGGGCAATCTGGCCAAGCATTATGCCGGTATCTGCTATTTGAAGAGCGGCGACATGGAGAATGCCCTCCTCTATCTGAAAAAATTCTCGGCCGTGAAGGGTTTGGCCGGTGTAATTGTCAACGCCCAAAACCTCGGTTTGCAGGGTGACATCGCCGTAGCCAACGGGGAGTATGCCAAGGCTGCTTCGCTCTTCGTGAAGGCCGCCGAGGCGTCGGAGAACAACCTCACCACGCCGCTCTACCTGCGCAAGGCCGGTCAGGCCGAGCAGGCTGCCGGCAACATCGAGAAGGCCAAGGCGCACTACGAGCGCATCATGACGGCTTACCCCGCTTCGATGGAGGCCCGCGATGCCGAGAAGTTGATGGGCACCATTCAGTAAGTTCACGCGCGAAATCACCCCGTAGCAACGAGTCACCATGGCAACGCGACACCACAACCTCTCGCAGTTTGACGCTCCCCTGCCGTCGGCAGCCGACATGCGTTTCGGCATCGTCGTGGCAGAGTGGAACCGTGAAATCACGGAGGCATTGTTGGAGGGCGCCGTGCGCACCCTGCGTGCCGCCGGCTGCCCCGATCTCAACATCCAAATCAAGTTTGTTCCGGGCACCTTCGAGTTGGCTCTGGGGGCGCAATTCTTCGCCGAATATACCGATGTCGATGCCGTCATCGCCCTCGGGTGTGTCATTCAGGGCGACACGCGCCACTTCGACTATATCTGTCAGGGGGTGACGCAGGGCATCACGCAACTGCAACTGCAATGGAACATGCCGATTGCCTTCGGCGTGCTCACGGTCAACGATAAACAACAGGCCCTCGACCGCTGCGGTGGTTGCATGGGGAACAAGGGCGATGAGGCCGCCGCCACAGCCATCCAGATGGTGAAACTCCAAGTGGAGATGGACGCCGCCTCCCCCGACCGCGAGCCCGACCGCCGAAACATCAACTAACACCACGAAAGCCAATCCCAATAGGGTTGGCTTTTTTTATGAGAGGTGTGCGGGGGAAATAAAGAGAGCAAGAGAGGTGGCGGAGGAAGAAGAGGAGGAGTTGCAGGAATTGTGTGAGGGATAGGAATGATAGGAGTTATGAGAGTTGTGGGAATAACGAGAGAAGGGCCCATGATTCTCATCATTCCTATCATTCTCATTATTCCCATTGATAATAGCACCCTACACACAGAACGCTCTAAAACGGATGAAATGCAAGACTTGCGAAGCCCGAGCAACCACAGCATACCGAAGTATGTGAGGATGGTGAGGGCGAGCGTAACGCCGCATTTCGACCCTCCTACACACAGAACGCTCTAAAACGGATGAAATGCGAGGCTTGCGCAGCCCGAGCAACCGTAGCATACCAAAGTATGTGAGAATTGTGAGGGCGAGCGTAACGCTGCATTTCCCGTTTTAGAGCGTTCTGGCAAGGCGGATAGACCATACTAATAAGGTCACAACCACCCAACGGGCCAACAAAATCACCCACCACACGCCGCCAATTGAGACATAGAGCAACAAATCTTCGAGATTGCTGTGCGAGATGCCGATGTGGGTGTTGAGCAAGAGAATATCCTGTTTGGAGAGCGTACCCCGCTCCACCTCCTCAATCATCGCAGCCGAGCCATACGACAGTCCGATGACATTGGCGACAATCCAAAGGAAAGAACCCTGCTCGGGGAGCCCAAAGAGCCGCAACAGCGGGCGCAACAGACGCGAGATGCGGGCCATGATGCCAAACCCGTAGAGGACGCGTTGCAGGATGTTGAGCAGGTAGATCAGCACGGTCATCATCACCACCAACCGCCCCACCCCGTGCAGCCACGTCACAAACATCGGCCCAAAATCCCCCTGCAAAGCAAAGAGGGGCACCTCGGCGGCCGGCAGGGCCTCGATGGTGGCGGGTCGGCCGGGCAGCACCAGGTTGAGCCCTACGCCGAGCAACAACGCCACGATCGTGCGCAGGATGATGGAGTAGAGTGTAGGGGTTCCCGTGCGGTGCAGCACCGCCCCCTCGACGATGATGGCGTGCGCCGCGGTAGACATCGTCGCCAGAATCGTAATCTCGCGCACCGAGAGGTCGAGGGTCGAGATGACGGCGATGGAGGAGTAGATGTTGATGAAGTAGCCACTCACGAAGGCCATGGCCGCATCTCCGGGCAGGCCAAAGATGTGAAACAGCGGACTTAATGCGGCGGAAATCCAATGAATCAGCCCGGTATACTGCATCAGAAAGACCGCAAACGACACGATGACCGTGATGCGGGCAATCCAGAGGATGGTTCGCACAGCACGCGGCGTAGCGGTTGCCACGATGCTCTTCAAGCGGGGCAGCAGAGGTTGCATAGTCACAAGCTTCGGTTTCCGGCACAAAGATAGCCTTTTTTCGCAAAAACCACCCTAAAAACCGCATCCGATCCGCCCTACGAAAAGAAAACCTCCGAAAGTCATCAACTTTCGGAGGTTGTTCCTGCACCGGCAGACTGTTGTCCTGCCCTGCACCAATTAGTCGTCCAGATGGTAGGTGTGCTGCACATAGATGGCGTGAGCCATGGCATCGCGCTTGGCAATCGACGGCTTCGTGAAGTACTGACGACGACGAAGCTCTTTCAGAACGCCCGTGCGCTCATACTTACGCTTGAACTTTTTCAGGGCGCGCTCGATGTTTTCGCCCTCTTTTACCGTGGTGATAATCATAATTGTATAAATGCTTTTGTTGTTATTTACTTTATTTTGTTTGCAACCGCTTTGAAGTGGGTTGCCGACTTTCGAGTTGCAGGATTTCTCAAACCCCTTCCCTCCGTGTGCATCAATTGGTTTGGCTGTCGTCAGCACCAAATACCAGATAAGGGCGCAACCGTTCGGCCTCCTCGCTGGTCAGTATGTGTTGTTCAATCAATTCCTGGGTGCTGTTCCAACCTCCTTTCAATGCTCTTTGTTTCAACAATCGCCGAAGCAACCGCGGCGCGATGTAGGGGTGCCGCTGTAATTGGCTCGGGGCTGCAAAGTTAATATCAATTTTTTGAATTTCATTGCTATCACAGCAAATTTGTTGCGAAATTTTTTCATAATTGGCTTCGGTGACCTCGCGAACCTCAGCCAACTGCTCGACACGATAGAATCCGCCGAGCCGCGCGCGGTAGTTCAAAATCGCCGTTACGCTCTTCGGGCCGATACCTACCACCCGCCGCAAAGCCGCCGAATCGGCCCGATTGAGTTCGACGGGCACCTCCCAGGGCGAGAGGTCGCGTTCGGGGAAGAGGATGTAGGGTTCGAGGGCCGTAGCCACCGAATCATCGACCACATAGCAGGCACGCACCTCCTCCATGTCACGGAATCCGCTGCGATCGCGCCACCGAATGAAGGCCTCGGCCTGGCGCTTGGTCAGCGCACCGATGGCTTGCAGGTAGCGTGCCGAGACGGTGTCGATGCGAAAGGGCGAGGGAGGCAACGGCGGCAAGGTGTCGCGTTTACGCGCTGCATATTCGTGCGATGCGCGGGGCTTGATGCGAAACTCCTCGGCAATGCGGATGTAGGGGGCCAGCACGCGGTAGGCCGAGTCACTGATGCCGTAGCAGAGGGCTACATCCTCGGCGATGCGGAAAATCTTGCCCGAGGCGCGAAACTTCAAGAGCGAGACCGCCTCGTAGCGTGTCATCCCCAACGCACGCAACGCCTCATAATCGACCGTATTGGGGTCGAAAGGGGCGAGACACACCGTGTCGCGCTGCTCCATCGTACGCTCGACCTCCGCCGCAAAGTCGGGGCGCGGGCGCTCTTCCAGCAACGTAAAGCCCAGCACGAAGAGTCCGGCCAGCACCACAAAGGCAATCGTGCCCGTAATCTCGCGTTCGGTGAAGAGGTTAGCCATGGAACAAAGGTAGTGAAAAAGTCGGCAATGTCGCACATCCGCAATAAAAAACGGCAGAACGAGCATCCTGCCGTTCGCCGTATCACCGCTATTTTGCGGAAGGAGAGGGATTCGAACCCCCGGACCCGTGAAGGTCAACGGTTTTCAAGACCGCCGCA
>CAZTCM010000044.1:0-10664 GCA_964612285.1 uncultured Alistipes sp. | reverse complement strand
GAACCGTACGGTGGCCAACGTGCGCATGCACTTCAACAAGTGCGGCGGTACGCTCGGTAACAGCGGCTCGGTGGCCTTTATGTTCGAGCATAAGTGTGTCTTCAAGTTCCGTGCTGCGGAGGGCGTAGACCCCGAGGAGCTCGAATTGGAGATGATCGACCTGGGTGTGGATGAATTCTACCCCGAGGAGGACGGCATCACGGTTTATGCTGCCTACGAGTCGTTTGGCGGCATCCAGAAGTGGCTCGACGACCAAGGCTACGAGATTGTTTCGGGTGAGGGTGTATACATCCCGACCGACACGAAAGAGCTCGATGCCGAGGGCCGCGAGTCGATCGAAAAGCTCGTCGAGCGCCTCGAAGAGGATGACGACGTGACGAACGTTTACCACACGATGAAGGAGGCCGACGAGGAGTAATCCTTGCTATCCGATACTTCTGCAAGAAAGAGGGTGTCCGACACGAATGTTGCGACACCCTTCTCTTTTGTCACTCGCCCTGCCTTGGCAGAAACCGCACGAAGCGCTGTTGCTGGGTGAGGCAGTGGGGACAATAGCTGTCACACGCCTCCTGCCGATAGATGTTTCCGCACCCGGGGCAGACGGCATAACCCATTGTGGCGTGCTCGGCACGGCGACACCCTTCGAGCAGCAGCCGATGGCGCAGGTCGGCCGCCGAGGCCCAAATCAACATCCGCGCCGCCAGCCGATTGCCGGCATGCAGGTTGCGTGCGATGCGTGCGCGGTAGAGCGTATCCTCGCTGCGACGCTCATAGTCGATGCTGCGGGCGATGTTGCCGGCCGTCGTACCGCGAAAGAGCAGGATGCGCGCAGGAGGGCGATAGCTGCCTCCCAATTTGGTGATAATCAATGCACATTGCGCCTCCTGCACCCGCTCCGAGTGGGCCATAGCCCGAAAGAGCGAGGCGGCCGAAGGCTCCTTCTCGGCCGCAGCGATGGTGGCGAAGTGGTCGTATTGTGCCGATTTGACATGCTTGCGCCGACAACAATCGTCGAGGTCGCGCAGCACCTCCTCGTCGCGGAGCGTGGTTGCCTGCAAGGCCGGCCGTGTTACGGCATAGTACATCCAGCCGAGCACCCCGACCGAACCTGCAAAGAGCAGCAACACCAATATGGGACGTACTTTCATGGGAAGGGAGAGTGCTGCACATATAGTACCAAAAAAACTCGGGGAGTCATCGCTCCCCGAGTTTTTTTTGAAATGGTTGATGTGTTGCTTACAGACGTGCCTTGATGGCCTTCGAAGCCTCCTCATACCCGGGCTTGTCCAGCAGGGCAAACATATTCTTCTTGTAGGCCTCGACACCCGGCTGGTCGAACGGATTGACGCCGAGGATGTAACCGCTGATGCCGCACGCCTTCTCGAAGAAGTAGAGCAGGGCGCCGATGGTTGCCTCGTCGATGTGCGGGATCTCGATGCGGATGTTGGGCACGCCGCCATCGACGTGTGCCAGCTGTACACCCAGCTCGGCCATGCGGTTCACCTCCGAGAGGCGCTTGCCGGCCATGAAGTTCAGCCCGTCGAGGTTCTCGGCGTCGGCCTCCACCGTCACCTTGTGCTTCGGCTCGGCCACCGAGATAATCGTCTCGAAGAGGGTGCGCTCGCCCTCCTGAATATACTGACCCATCGAGTGCAGGTCGGCTGTCAGCGTCACGCTGGCAGGGAAGATACCCTTGCCCTCCTTGCCCTCCGACTCGCCGTAGAGCTGCTTCCACCACTCGTTGATGTATTGCAGCTGTGGCTCATACGAGCCGAGAATCTCAATCTTCTTGCCCTCGGCATAGAGCAGGTTGCGCACTGCGGCATAGATGGCTGCGGGGTTCTCGTCGAAGGCCACGCCCTCGGCCGTCTGGGCCTCCATTTGGCGGGCACCCTCCACCAGTGCGCGAATATCCACGCCGGCCACGGCCAGCGGCAGCAGACCTACGGGGGTCAGCACCGAGAAACGACCTCCCACATCGTCGGGAATGACGAAGGTCGGATAGCCCTCATTGGTTGCGAGGGTCTTCAAGGCACCACGCGCCTTGTCCGTCACGGCAGCGATGCGCTCGGCGGCACCGGCCTTGCCATAGCGCGCCTCCAAGGCGGCTTTGATGATGCGGAATGCGATGGCAGGCTCGGTCGTCGTACCCGACTTCGAGATGACGATGGCACCCACCTCATGCTCCTCGGCGGCCTCCATCAGGCGATAGAGGTAATCCTCCGAGATATTCTGACCGGCAAAGACCACCGTCGGGTTCTCCTGCTTCTTTTTGAGCAGCTGGAAGGGATTGGCCATCGCCTCCAAGACCGCTTTGGCGCCGAGGTACGAACCGCCGATGCCGATGCAGATAACCAGATCACACTTCTCGCGCAATTTGGCAGCTGCCTGCTCGATGGCCGTGAGCTCCTCGTCGCTAATCGACGAGGGGAGTTTCACCCACCCCAGAAAATCGTTGCCTTTGCCCTCGCCAGAATGCAACAATGCGTTGGCTGCCAGGGACTTCTCCTTCATTTCGGCCGAAATCGTCAGGCCTGTTTTTGCGTAATCTACTTTCATGGTTGTTATGTGTGTGGTTAAATTAATTTGTCGGTCAGGGCTAACATCGACTTACGCACCGAGGCCTTCTCGTAGAGCACGCGATAGACCATTTCGGCAATCGGCATCTCGATTTTGTGGCGGAAGTTGATGTGGCGGATGCAGTCGGCGGCGAAGTACCCTTCGGCCACCATCGTCATCTCGTTCAGGGCCGTCTTCACCGAACACCCGTGGCCAATCAAGAGACCCAGACGGCGGTTGCGGCTGTGAATCGAGTAGCAGGTCACGAGCAGGTCGCCCAGATAGGCCGATGCCAGCGTGTTGCGTTTGTCGGGATAGCTCTCTTCGAGGAAACGGGTCAGCTCGTTGGCGCAGTTGGCGATGAGCACGGCGAGGAAGTTGTCGCCATAGCCCAGACCGATGGCCATGCCGCAGGCCAGAGCGTAGATGTTTTTCAGAATTGCGGCATACTCCGTGCCGTAGAGGTCAAGCGAATAGCTCAGCCGAATGTAGGGGCTTGCCAATTTGGCGCCCACCACCTCGCTGTTCTCGGGGTCGGTGCAGACCACCGTGAGATAGGAGAGACGCTGCCGCGACACCTCCTCGGCGTGCGACGGGCCGGTAATCAGGCCTATCTGCTTGTAGGAGAGTTCGTAGTGGTCGTGCAGGTATTCGACGACGGTCTTGTAGTCGCCCGGAATGATGCCCTTGATCGCCGAGATGATAAACTTCTCTTTGAGCGACTCGGTGAGTGGTTCGAGGAAGGTCGTCAGATAGGCCGAGGGGGCCGCCATGATGATGATGTCGGCGTTGCGCACCACTTCGTTGATGTCGTCGGAGGGGTCGATGTAGGCGGGGTCGAACTCCAAATCGCTCAGATAGCGTACGTTGCGCCCCTCGTTGCGCAGTGATTCGAGCACCTCGGCATTGCGTACATACCATGCCACGCGCTCCTTGTTCGAGGCGAGCACTCCGACCAGCGCCGTGGCCCAGGTGCCGTGGCCGATGACGGCGCAACGGGCATTTTTCGTCAGTTTATAATCCATCGCGGATGCTTTTTTGCGGATAGTATCATACAAAGATACACTTTTTTGGGAATAAACAACCATGTAATCCCAAAAAAGTGTGCACGATGACCGAAATAAGCACCAAGGCCCCTCTGGATGACGGGAGGGCCGGCAACGAGGCGGTTCTATTATATAAAATAGGTATTACGACTTGCGAAACAGGTCGATTAACTCTATTTCGAGTGCGGTGCAAATGATGCACAAGGTCTTGATGGTCATATTGCTGCGACCTGCTTCCAGGCGACTTAGGTTCGAGCGCTCGATGTTACATCGATAAGCCAGTTCCTGTACCGAGAGCCCTTTTTCGGTACGAATATGTTTAATTGCGTGGGCAATTCGAGTAATTTCTGCCTCAAATCGATTCATAGGTGCGAAAAAAAATAACGAAAAAAATTGCTAATGCAAAGTTTAGTCTTTATATTTGCACCACGCGTATCATATATGATACACTTTGCGGGTGTGGAAAATGTGGCCGCGCCACGGGAGGTTTGAGGCGTTTCATCGCTTCCATACACCTGTGCAGAAGCAGACAGATAGGAGAACGATAATTTTAACGAGAAGACACAATTAACTCTATATCAATTTTTTTATTAACTATTATTTTTTTCAGTATGAAGTCTTTTTTCCAAAAGATGTTAGCTGTGGCTGTTGTTGCTGCCATGGCTTGCAATGTCGCTTGTAACAAGTACGACGACGACATTGACGATTTGAACAATCGTCTGGACGAGCTGGAAGGTAAAGTGGCATTGAAGACCGATTTCGATGCGTTGAAGAGCACGGTTGATGCTTTGAACGCGATCGATTTCGATGCATTTGCTACGGACGCCGAGCTCAATGCCGCTATTGCAAAGTGCGCTTCGAAGGAGGATATTGCCAACTTCCTTTCGGGGGATGACATTAAGGCCCTCATCGCACAGGCTGTGGAGGATATGAAGAAAGAGGTTGCTCAGACCAAGACCGATTTGGAGCAGCAGATTGGTGCTGTTGACAATGCGGTGAAGGGTTTGGATGCCTCTTTCAAGGCCTTTGATGCCTGGGCCGAGGTGCAGAGCAACGTGCAGGCTGCAATTGCCGATGCGTTGAAGCCCTACCTGCTGGCCGAGGATGCCGTGACGATGGCAGAGGTGAATGCCGCCATTGCTGCCGCCGTGAAGGATGCCCTGACGGTCGAGGATGTCGAGGCGACGATTGAGGCTTGGATGGGTGCCAACTTTGCCAAGTTGATGGAGCCCTATACCACGTCGCTTGCCGCCGATTTGAAGGCCGAGCAGGATGCCCGCATCGCTGCCGACGAGAAGTTGCAGCGTGATTTGGAGCAGCAGTTGGCTGCTGCCAAGCAGGCTCTCGAAGATGCTGATCAGAAGGCTGCCGAGGCTTTGGCCAAGGAGGTAGAGTCCCTTGAAAAGCAGATTGAGGCTGCCAAGAAGGAGGCTGCCGACAAGGCCGCCGAGATCGAGGGCGAGATTGTGAAGTTGCAGCAGGCCAATACCGCCTTGAAGAGCGAGTTGATGGGTGCCATCGAGAAGGCTGTCGAGGATCTCGAAGAGCAAATCGAGGCATTGGGCTCTGTCTATGCCAAGGCCGAGGATTTGACGAAGGCCATCTCCAACTACGACACGGCCATTCAGAAAATTGAGGAGAATTTGAAGAAGCTCCAAGAGAAGGTTGATGATTTGGAGGAGGCTATCAACGCCCTGATTCAGAACATCACCTATGTGCCCGAGTATACGGATGGTTTGGCAACGGTAGTGCGTTTGGTTCGTCCGATTCCGGGTGCTACGACATTGGCAGCCACGACGCTGACGGCCGAATTTGACATCACGCCGGCCGAGGCCGCCAAGGATGTTGTTGCCATGTGGGCTGATGAGAACGAGAAGACCTCGGTCTACATGAAGATTCAGCCCGTACAATCGCGTGCCGCTGCTCCGATGATGGTAGAGGAGGATCAGCTGACCGTGGCACTCGTTGAGGGTGTTGAAGGTCGTGTGAAGGTAACGGCCAAGGTGAAGGAGATGCCCGAGGATTACAACAGCTACATGTTCGCCTTCTGCGTGAAGAATGATTCGTCGGAGGCTGCAAGTGACTATGAGGGTATTGCATTCGACGATGTTGTGGAGTATACCTATGCCTGGGTCAATGCCGAGGGTAAATCCTATACGGAGGATGCTCGCTATGATGCGACGACCGGCTGGATGATGTATGGTAAGAAGTGGACCGAGGCTGCCGATTCGGGTATTACCTTCATGGAGGGTTACGAATTGGAGATGGTAGATGCCGATGGCAAGCACTTCGCCATTGCTGATATTGAGAAGCAGTACAACCTGGTTGAGGGCGCTTTGACACCGAAATTGGGCTGGGAACATCTGGGTTTTGCAACCGGTGATGCATTGTGCCTGACGGGTGAGCAGACCAACCTGACACTCACGATGATCTCGGAGAATCCGATTGAGATGATGCCGCACATCGGTTGCGTGAATGTATTCAAGGTGGCTGCATTCGATGCATATGTGCCGTCCGTACATTGCGCTTATGAGATTCTCGGTTCGAAGGTCGAGGAGAATACCTACTACATTGAGGAGGCCGGTGACCTCTATTGGCTCTCGAAAGTCGGCCAGCATGCAGCTGCCTACCAGAAGCCCGTGATTGAGTTTACGGAGGGTGTCGAACTCGACATGACCGCCTTCTCCGAGGATTACGAGCCGATTCAGGTGCAGTATGGTGTAGTGAATGGTAACAACGCCGTCATCAAGAACCTCACGGTGGAGGGTACGGAGAACGTGGGCCTCTTCGGTTCGCTTATCGGTAACATTTCGAACCTCAAAGTGGTAGATTCGAGCTTCTCGGGTAACCACTGGGTAGGTGCCTTCGCAGGTACGGCTTATGGTAACATCACGAACTGCGACGCCGAGCGTGTCGAGGTGGTTGTTACGCCGAATGAGGTAAGCGGTGCTTGGGACAATGGTGATAAGGCAGGTGCTATTGTGGGTTATCTGCCCGCCAACGACACGGCAGCTCAGTCGTGCTTCGCAATCGAGGGTTGTGATGTGGTGAACGCCAAGGTGACGGCCTTCCGTGACGTGGCAGGTATCGTAGGTGCTGCCAATACGCTGGATGGTCTGATTAAGAACAACACGGTGACCGCTTCGGAGATTGTAGCCGACCAGCGTGCTTCGCAGTGGCCCGGTTATGTAAAGGATGCCAACGTAGGTTACATCATTGGTCGTCAGTTGACGCCGGCCGAGGCTTATGACCATGTCGCCAACAACAACACGGCAAGCGCCTCCACGCTGACGGTGCTCTATGCCGAGGGTGCCGAGCACAACCTGACCGATGCCGAGAAACCCGTTCTCGAACTCTCGTCGGCCAATGGTCTAGCCTGGTTCTCGAACAATGTGCTGAATCCGCTCTTTACGGATGTGCAGATCGTGAAGGATATCGACTTCGGTGGCAAGGTTGCCTTCGAGGAGGCCACCTTCCGCCCCATCAACAACTGGAATGGTTCGACCTATCGTCTCTTCTCGTTCGATGGTAACGGTCACACCCTCTCGAACTTCACGCTCAATGCTCCCGATGCTAAGGACCAGGCTCTGTTTGGCTCGTATGTGGGTGACATCAAGAACGTCAAGATGGAGAATGTCGAGGTGACGGGTCTGGGTCGTGTTGCTGCCATTGCTGCTCAGCTGTGGGGTAATGTCGACAACTGCTCGGTCAAGAACGGCCACTTCAAGGCGGTTGTTTCGAACAACGACGACGGTGATAAGGTAGGTGCTGTTGTTGCTCAGATGCAGGATGCCAACACGATTACGAACTGCGTGGTAGACGAGGTAGTTATCGAGGGTTATCGTGACCTGGGTGCCATTGCCGGTATGGCCAATCTGGCAAGCTGGGACGGCTCGAACACGGTGACCAACGCCACCATCTGGATTGACCAGACGATGACTTATGTTGACGCACACACTCCGTTTGCCAACGAGGGTGAGTATGTAGGTCGTCAGACGGGCGTTGAGGCTCCGGCCGATGCCGGCGAGACGGTCAATGTCTACAACATCGTATACAGCGACCTGGGTAAGGAGTTCACGACGACGGCCGATGGCAGCGCTCGCTTGAACAATGCCGCTGCATTCTACCGCTTTGCCGAGGTTTATGCGAACTATTCGAGTGCCTTCCTCTCGGCTCCGATTGCCTTGGAGGGTGAGTGGAAACCGATTGGTGACTCGTTTGCCAATGCCTATAAGGGTACGTTCGATGGTCGCAACTATCCCATCACGGGTCTGAAAGTGACCAAGACGACCGAGTATTCGGGTCTGTTCGGTGTTGTTCGCGGTGCAATCAAGAACGTCAATGTACAGAACGCCGAGATTTATGGTTCGCACTATGCTGCCGCTGTGGTCGCTACGATGTATGGTACGGTCGAGGGCTGTACGGTTGAGGGTGGCCAGGTGATTCTCTCGCCCAACCAGGTGGATGGCGCTTGGGATAACGGCGACAAGGCTGCTGCACTGGTAGGTTACCTTGCTGCGAATGGTGCTGGCGATGACCGTGTGATCAACAATAAAGTGAATAATGTGAAGGTAAAGGCTTTCCGTGATCTGGGTGCCTTGGTAGGTTGCGCCAACAACATTGACGCAATGGAGGGCAACGTGGTGACGAACAACGTCGTTATCGTTGACCAGCTCACGGGTCATTACGAGGGCAAGCCCGAGAACATCGGTAAGCTTGTAGGTCGTCTTGACAATGTTGATTCGGCTGCAAATGTAGCCAATAACGACACGACATCGACCACCCTCTATCGCGTTAGCGCAAGCGGTACGCAGGCGCTGACTGCCGAGGAGGCGAAGGAGATTGGTACGCTCTAAGCGTGTAATCTCGCTGTGTGCGGCGTTGTCCGACCAATCGGTCGGACAACGCCTCTTTTTTTGCCTGCAAGACATTGGGAATGCGCGGAATAATTCCGAAATGATAGTTTTGTGGTCAAAACGAACAATGATTGGCGGTTTTTTGTGGGAAAAAGTGAAAATGTGACATGCAGAATAAAAAAAAGGACTATCTTTGTCTACATAAACCGAACCTTATTACGCTATGAATACTCATCACGATTTAGCAAAAAACATTAAAGTGTTTCGCGTGGAGGAGTTGTACGCGGCTGCCGCCTTGCCCAAAAGATTGTTGGCCGAGGATTGTCTGGCACTGACCGAGGGGTCGATTTTGTCGCTCTTTGAGACACCGAGCAGCATGGATGCCTATTTAATAGGTGTCTGCACGGCCGGTGAGGCACAGATTTCCATCAACCTGCACGAATACACCCTCACGCCCAACACCTTCTTCACGCTGGCCCCGGGCCACCTCTTCCAGTGGCTGCACGCGGAGCACTTTCAGGCCAGCCTGATTCTGGTGACAGCCTCCTATTTCTCGCGCATCCACATCGACACGAAGCAGCTCATGCCCCTTTCGGTCGAGGTGGGTCGTCCCTGCTTGGCGCTGGATGCCGGTGATGCCCGCATGATGTGCAACGGCATTGAGGTGTTGGCACACGAGTTGAGCGTTGCCCCCACCGCCTTTACGCCCGATTTGATTGCCTCGATTGTCGCGAGTGCCTTCTACAAGGTGGGCGATGTGATTCATCGCCAGTTGCAACTCTCGGCCAATCGGGAGGGTGCCACGCCGCGTTCTGAAGAGTATTTCAAGCAGTTTATCCGCCTGCTGAGCACCCATTATATCCGCGAACGCACGGTGAATTTCTACGCCAACGAGCTGCGCATCACCTCGAAATACCTCACCACGCTCATCAAACGCGTGAGCGGCCGCTCGGTTTCGGAGTGGATTGACAATTATGTGATTGTCGAGGCAAAGCTGATGCTCAAATTCTCCGACCGCAGCATCCAGGAGATTGCCTCTGAGCTGAACTTCGCCAACCAATCCTTCTTCGGCAGCTACTTCCGCCGCAATACGGGCATGTCGCCCTCGCAATATCGCGCCCGCGGATAGGCGGGTCATTGCCTTGTTGTGTAATTTGCGTGAAATTTGTAACTTTGTCGTATGAAACCGAATTTTTGGCATCGTATCTTTCACCGCAAAGAGCTCAAACCGATTTACCTGTTACGGGGAATCGCACGTTATTACACCCCAAGGTGGTTCACCCAACGGCGACTGCAACGCCTGCTGGCCGAGGCGCGCCAACGCCCCGATTGGGAGTATATTCGTGCGCGCGTCGACTACTACAACCGGCTTTTGCCGCTCGATGCTGCGCCCGAGGCGTTGCGCCCGCTTTCCGAACATCGCCTGGGGTCGATCGGGTCGGCCTATTTCTTCGACTCCTACGAACACACGCGCTACTTCTCGGACTCCCTGCGCTGGGCCATCGAGCCGGGCGATGTGACCGAGGTGCCGGTGTGTCCTGCCATCGTGAAGAGTCGTCCCACGCAGGGTGATTTGGCCAATGCCGTGGTGCTCAACCTCGACAAGCATCGCCATTTCCTCTTTCTGCGCGACAACATCCCCTTCCGCGCCAAACAGAATCGGGTGATTTTCCGCAGCAATATCAACTACCCCCACGAAAATCATGTTGTGCGTCTGCGCTTTGTCGAACGCTACTATGGCCATCCGTTGTGCGACATCGGAGTGAGCAACCGCAATGCCGTGACGCGCGAGGAGTGGTGGCGCCCCTATATCTCGGAGTACGACCACCTCGACTACAAATTCATCATGTGCCTCGAAGGGAATGATGTGGCGACGAATTTGAAGTGGGTGATGTCGAGTAATTCGCTGGCCGTGATGCCGCGCCCACGCTACGAGACGTGGTTCATGGAGCAGTCGCTGATTCCCAACTACCACTATGTCGAAATCAAACCCGACTACTCCGATTTGGAGGAGCGCCTGCAATACTACATCGACCATCCGGAGGAGGCCGAGGCGATTGTTCGCCACGCCCACGAGTACATCGACCAATTCCGCGATGCCCGTCGCGAACAACTCATCTCGCTCTTGGTGCTGGACAAGTATTTTCGGCAGACGCGACAATGTGAATAGTGAAGAAGAGGCTGTCTAACAAGTCTAATTTTA
>CAZTCM010000043.1:0-10723 GCA_964612285.1 uncultured Alistipes sp. | reverse complement strand
AGCCGCCATCGCCGAACGCGGTGTAGCGGTCTTCGCATGGAAGGGGGAGACGCTGCCCGAGTATTGGTGGTGCACGGCGATGGCCATGTCGTTCCCCGGCGGGAAAGGCCCTCAACTGATTGTAGATGATGGCGGCGATGCCACGCTCCTGATTCACAAGGGCTTCAAGGCCGAGAAGGATGCTTCGACGCTCGATTACGAGGCTTCGTCTTACGAAGAGGAGGTGATTCTGAACACGCTGAAACAGATTCTGAGCGAGGACAACACGAAGTGGCACCGCACGGTCGAGGAGTGGAAGGGTGTGAGCGAGGAGACCACCACGGGCGTACACCGTCTCTACCAGATGCAGGAGGCGGGCGAACTGCTCGTACCGGCCATCAACGTCAACGACTCGTGCACGAAATCGAAATTTGACAACCTCTACGGCTGCCGCGAGTCGCTGGCCGACGGCATCAAGCGTGCCACGGATGTGATGATTGCCGGCAAGGTGGTCGTCGTTTGCGGCTATGGCGACGTGGGCAAGGGCTGCGCACGCTCGATGCGCTCGTATGGGGCGCGTGTCATTGTGACCGAGATCGACCCGATTTGTGCACTGCAAGCCGCCATGGAGGGTTTTGAGGTGAAGACGGTCGAGAGCGCTTTGGCCGAGGGCAACATCTATGTCACCTGCACCGGCAACCGCGACATCATCACGCTCGAACACATGCAGCAGATGCGCGACCAGGCCATCGTCTGCAACATCGGCCACTTCGACAACGAGATTCAGATGGCCCGCCTCAATGAGTCGGGCGCCGTGAAGACCGAAATCAAACCGCAGGTCGATAAGTACACCTTCGCCGACGGGCACTCGATTTTCGTCTTGGCCGAGGGGCGTCTGGTCAACCTGGGATGTGCCACGGGGCACCCCTCGTTCGTGATGTCGAACAGCTTCACGAATCAGTGTCTTGCACAGCTTGAACTGTGGCAGGAGCCGTTGGAGGTGGGCGTCTACCGCCTGCCGAAGCACCTCGACGAGGAGGTGGCACGTCTCCACCTGGACAACCTCGGTGTCGAACTCACGACGCTCAGCCCTGCGCAGGCCGACTACATCGGCGTCAAGGTCGAGGGCCCCTACAAGGCCGAGCACTACCGCTACTAATCACCCCAAAGGCGGTCGACAACGACCCACGCAACTGACCGGCTCTGCACTGCAAAGGTGCAGAGCCGGCCTTTTTTGGCGAAAAGTGCGATAAAATAGCGGACAAACCAACCAGCATTGCACTTTTTTCCGTATCTTCGCAACATCAACCACTTTCGTTATGGATTTACTGCTTGCACTGCTTGCCATTCTCTGTTCGATTGTCGGGCTCATCGGCTGCATCGTACCGATTATCCCGGGCATCGTACTGAACTTCATCGCCCTGTTGCTGCTGGCCTTGACCGACTATGCCGACATCGGGTGGAGCGCGCTGGCCGTGTGGCTCATCGTGACGGTGGTGGTGACCGTTGCCGATTTCTACCTGCCGGCATGGATGACGCGCCGTTTTGGCGGTTCGCGGGCCGGTGAGGTGGGAGCCACGGTGGGTGTCTTTGCCGGTCTGTTTCTCTTCCCGCCCTTCGGCATCCTGCTGGGCCCCTTCTTCGGAGCGGTGATTGGCGAACTGACACGCGACAAGAAGAATGCCGACCAAGCCGTCAAAAGCGGGTTGGGGTCGTTCCTGGCCTTCATCGTCGGCACGGGGCTGAAACTTATCGTCGGGCTCTGGATGACGGCCGTGGTCTTCTCGACCTGCTATGGGCCGCTCAAAACATGGATTTGTTCATTTTTTTAACCAAATTTAAAGAACGTATGAAACGATTGCTCACCTTGGCAGTCCTCGTCGTAGCGATGTTGACTGCCGCTTGTAGTAAGTACAAGTATGAGACGGTGAAGGGTGACCCGATGGGAGCCCGCATCTACACCCTCGATAACGGGTTGAAGGTCTACATGGCCGTCAACGACGAGACGCCGCGCATCCAGACCTACATCGCCGTGCGCGTGGGCGGCAAGAACGACCCTGCCGAGACGACCGGTCTGGCCCACTACTTCGAGCATCTGATGTTCAAGGGGACCCCCTCGTTCGGTACACAGGACTATGCCGCCGAGAAGCCGCTGTTGGATGAGATTGAGAACCTCTTCGAGCAGTATCGCAAGACGACCGATGAGGCCGAGCGCAAGGCCATCTACCATGTGATTGACTCGATTAGTTTCGAGGCCTCGAAGATTGCCATCCCGAATGAGTACGACAAGTTGATGTCGGCCATCGGCGCCGATGGCACGAACGCCTACACGTCGTATGATGTCACCTGCTACATCGAGGATATCCCCTCAAATCAGGTTGAAAATTGGGTTCGCATCGAGGCCGACCGCTTCATCAACCCCGTCATTCGCGGTTTCCACACCGAGTTGGAGACCATCTACGAGGAGAAGAACATGTCGCTCACACGCGATGCGCGTAAGGTGAACGAGGCGATGTACAAGGCCCTCTATCCCCACCACCCCTACGGCAGACAGACCGTCCTGGGCTCGCAGGAGCACCTGAAAAATCCCTCGATTACGAATGTGAAGAACTATCACAAGACCTACTATGTGCCCAACAACATGGCCATCTGCCTCTCGGGCGATTTCGACCCCGAGGCAATGATTCGCACCATCGACAAGTACTTTGGGCAGATGGAGCCCAATCCGGCACTTCCCGCACTGCAATGTGACGAGGAGCAGCCGATTACCGCTCCCATCGTGCGCGAGGTCTATGGTTTGGAGGCCGAGAACGTCTCTATCGCATGGCGCACGGGCGGCGCCGCATCGAAGGATGCCGGTATCGCCGACCTCGTCGGTTCGATTCTCTCGAACCGCAAGGCGGGCCTGATCGACCTCAATATCAACCAGCAGCAGAAGACCCTCTCGGCTTATGGCGGTTGCGGATTGATGGCCGACTATGGTCTGGTGATGCTCCAAGGCCGTCCCAAGACGGGTCAGACGCTCGAAGAGGTGCGCGACCTGCTGTTGGCCGAGGTCGAAAAACTCCGCAAGGGCGAGTGGGACGAGCAATTGCTCGAAGCCTCGATTAACAACTACAAGGCACAGCGCATGCAGTACATGGACTCGAACGAGGGACGCGCCGACATGTTCGTGCAATCCTTCGTCAATGGCTTGGCATGGGCCGATGTCGTGAACGAGTTGGAGGAGTTGTCGAAAATCACGAAGGAGGATGTGGTTGCCTGGGCGAACGAGCACCTGCGAGCCGAGAACTACGCCATCATCTACAAGCGTCAGGGCAAAGACCTCAACGAGCAGAAGATTGCCAAGCCTGCAATTACCCCCATCGTGACGAACCGCGACAAGCAGAGCGCCTTCCTCGCCGAGATTCAGCAGAGCGAGGTGGCCCCCATCGAGCCGAAGTTTATCGATTATGCAACAGCCGTGGAGCGTTTCACGCTCGACAATGGTACGGAGGTGCTCTACACGAGGAACACGACGACCGATTTGTTCCGCCTGACCTACCTCTACGATACAGGCACCGAGCAGAACCCGATGTTGAACATCGCATTCGACTACCTCGACTACCTCGCCACGACCAACCGCACGGCCGAGCAGCAGGCCATCGAGCTCTACAACATCGCCGGTTCGTACCGTATCCTTGCCGGTGGAGCGCGCAGCAATGTGACCCTCTCGGGCTTGGGTTCGGAGATGACCAAGGTGATGGACCTCTACGAGGACAAGGTGGCCAACGCCATTGCCGATGAGGCGATCTTGGCGGGTGTGAAAGCCGACCGATTGCGCAGCCGCGCCAACAGCAAGCACAATCAAGCACAAAATTTCTCGGCACTGCGTCGCTACATCAACTATGGCGCCGACTATGTGAAGCGCACGAGCCTCACGAACGACGCCGTGCAGGCACTGACCTCGGAGCAGTTGCTGGCAGCTGCCAAGGAGTTGGTGGCCAAGCAGCACCGCATCCTCTACTATGGCCCGCAGTCGAAGGAGGAGGTCAAGGCCGCGCTGGAACAGCACCATGTAGTAACCGCCGATGCCGCCCCCGTGCAATATAAGGCCGCCGTACCGGTGAAGGTGGAGAAACCGGCCGTCATCTTGGCACAATACGATGCCAAGCAGCTCTACTACTTCCAATTCTCGAACCGTGGCGAGCAGTTTGACGTAAAGAACGACCCCGCACTGCGTCTCTACAACGAGTATTTCGGTGGCGGCATGAATGCCATCGTCTTCCAAGAGATGCGCGAGGCACGCGGCTTGGCCTACTCGGCCCAGGCCTATATGCCGATGCCGTCGTCGAAGGAGATTCCCTACACCTACACCGCCTTCATCGCCACGCAGAACGACAAGATGCAACAGGCCATCGAGGCTTTCGATGAGATTATCAACCAGATGCCCGAATCGGAAGCCGCCTTCGAGATTGCCAAAAAGGCCCTCTTGGAGCGCATCCGCACCGAGCGCATCGTGAAGGAGCAGGTATTGTGGGAGTGCATCTTTGCCGAGGATATGGGCGTGACGGAGGATCGCAACAAGGCCGTCTTCGAGGCAGTGCAGGGAATGACCCTTGCCGACGTGAAGGCGACGCAGGAGCAGTGGGTGAAGAATCGCACCTACACCTACGGCATCCTGGGTGACATCCGCGATCTCGACCTGAACTATTTGAAGACCCTCGGTCCCATCAAGACCGTTTTGCAGGAGGAGATTTTCGGCTACTAAGCTCCTCTCCGTATCACCAGAGCCTGCCCGATTTTGCTTGTTTCGGGCAGGCTTTTTTGTGTCGAGACGGACTTTTGGGGCAATTTTCGAGGCTATTTTGCTCATTGTTGATTATCAGTGGGTTGCAGATGAAAAATTAACACTAATTTAATATATATTAGAGGAACCCCCGCCGGTGATATGCCGGCGGGGGATTCTTTTGACAACCTATTAGATGGGCCTCGGAGGGTAATTTGGCCGAGTTCTTTTTTTCGTTTAGCTTTGAAGAAGAGGCGACACTCCGGTCCCCTGCCCGCACACCATGTCGGGGGCAGGTTGCCCACCGAGCCAACGTCTCCTCCCTTTCGGGAGCCACTCCTGCTAATCCTAAAAAAAGTTATGCCATGAAAGATTTTCGCACCATTCATTTCAAAATCGGTGAGGAGAGCCGGCCGATTGTCGAGAACTTCGATCATTTTCAGCACTCGATTTTCAAAGAACAATACCTGAATGCCTTCTCCGAAATTGAGACCTACCTCGCGCGCGTCAGATCCCAGTCCAAAAACGACAATCTCCTCAACCTCTCCAACCAGGTTGAGACCGACAACGAGTACCTCAACAACCTGTTTGCCTTTGTCGGGGAGCGCGGTACAGGAAAAACTTCGTGCATGATGTCCATCGCCAACATGCTCATCTCCAAAGGATCAGGACAAGGCAACACCATCTTCGACTCCTATCCGCAAATTCGAGAGCACTCGTTTCAGACCATCAATTTGGTCGACCCCTCCTATTTCGACCACTCTCACAACATCATCTCCATCGTAGTGGCCAAACTCTTCAAACACTTCAATCAGGCATCGCGACAGATGCCTCTCGCGCCACAGACCTTGGAGTCGCAGCGCGCCCTGATTGACTGTTTCTCCCGTACCCAGGAGCACATGCAGTGTCTATTGGGCTCCCCCTCCAACGATGCCTGCGACGATTTGAATCAATTGGTGCGTTTCTCGGCCTCGGTCGATCTCAAAGAGAGCCTTCGCGAATTGATTGAGCAATACCTAAACTACTTCAAACGCAACGAGACACCACAAATGTTGTTGCTGATGGTGGACGACATCGACCTCAATACCCAGGCCGGCACAACCATGGCAGAGCAGATTCGCAAATACCTCATCCTGCCCAATGTCATCATCCTCTTCTCCATCAAACTAACCCAGCTCGGTCGCCTCAAATGGCAGGAGCTCGCCGGTGCATACAACGAATTGTTGGAGCGCCACCAAATTGCAACCACCGCCATTAGCGAGATGGTCGAACGCTACCTCACCAAACTCATCCCTTACGGGCATCGCATTTTTATGCCCGATTTCGAGACTTATAGCACTGCTCCATTAATCATTGAAGGGGCCAATGACAGCCTTTTAACCGAGAAAGCGTATCCTTCAATTCGTCAAGCCGTACTAGAACTCATTTTTCAAAAGACGCGTTACCTATTCTATAATTCAGAGCAACATACCAGCTACATTGTACCGCGCAATTTGCGAGAACTTCGTACCATTATCAACATGTTATGGGGAATGGCCGATTTCTTGGTCTACCCTTTTGAACATATAGACGATCAAGATCGCAAAGAAATTGCCCGCCTTCAAAGCTACAACAAAGCCCAATTTCGTAAATATGTATTCGACACATGGACTCTTGACAACCTCAACATGAGCGACCGCGAACTCATTGATGACTTGCTTCGTATTGACGATGCGGCCCTCATCAATGCCCGAGTTCTCTCAATTTTAAAACAGCGGTTTGACTTTGAGCAGCTTAAAGATGGCAAGGATGAAGAGACAAAAGAATTAGATTACCTTTTGCGTATCAATAATGCAGCTTGTAACATCTCCATTGGCGACGTATTGAGCCTATTAAGTTATTTAGAGAAGCGCTTCTCTGAACAAAAACATCAAAAGTTTATCTTTTTATTGCGCACCTACTATTCTATGCAGTTACGCGAATATTTCGGTGAAAAGAATGAATTACTCAAACAAGGGAACAGAAAAAAGAAGGAGGGACTCCATACTGAAATCTTATCTAACAATGTTTTGCAAGAGTTAACCAATTTCGACAAATTGGTGGCCGGCCGTTTCACAAACTCCCGCTTGGTAGAATTTCTACCCAAAGAGCGTCGTATGCCATCACGTTCAAACCGACAAATCAACATTAAACATCTCAATATTTTAATCGAACGCTGCGTAAACAATTGGGATCATATATCCGTAGTCTCAATTCAACTAGCAGAGTTCTTTATGTTGTGTACCGCACGTCCATTCAACACACAGCATAAAGATACGAATGCTTTTGATTTTTATGATCCTGATTTCCGAAAAACCACGACGCCTCAACATATTGAGTCGTATAATACTATTTCCAAAAATGCATTTTTCGATCTCAATGCTTTTTTCTACAATATCACCCGTATCAAGGAATGTTATGCACGATTCCCCTTGGGGGCTCAATTTTACGCTAAGGCGAATGATGCAAATACAGGTGTAAAGTCTCTTTTGTATCAATTCAAAATAGCCACATTGGAACGGCTGTTCCCCAACGAGGCGAAAAAAGCGGCTGATGTTTCGAATTTTTCACTTTCCGCCTGGTTAAATTGGTGTACATTGCGTCATTGTGATATTCTTCAAAATCTCAATGACCTATTAATTAACCAAAAGACAAAATATCGAGGAGTGGATCGTCTTATGATTTCAAACTTTTTCACGCATGTGGCTACTTTCTCGATCCCAACCTATGAGTACGACACTATGCTTAAAGGCTACAAAACAATCTCATTCAAATTCTGCAATATCGTTGCACAATTATTAAAGTTTGAAAATACAGTCTCCACGCCCAATAAGCAAGGTATCATCCGAATAAAAATAGGGAACGACTATCTTTTCCAAAAGATTTTCACTCCTGCAACGGATGATTCAGAAGAATTTATCAACATTAAGGATTTTGTAAAGCAATTTAAGATCAAGCCCATTAACAAAAAAGAGACTTTCAATCAGAAATTACTACAAGCTCTTGCTGAAATATACCCCATATCAATAAGCGAAAGAATCATTCGCCAAAGGTTGTTGTCTGCCAAACCCCGATTAAGTCGTCAAGAAATTTACGATATTGTTGTCGATGTGCAGAAACAATTACAATAGCTAAGCTCCCATGGACAACCTGCGAACATCGTTACAAGTGCTGTTTCAGCAGATCGACGGCCACGAAGTGCTGTTGGCCCTGCAACGGCAGTCCAAAAGGAGGCTCTATGTCGACCAGAAGGTGGACATGGAGCTCTTTACACGCCACTTTCGGGAGTGCGACCACGGATATACCCTGGAACAAATTGAGGAGATTTGGCGATTGCTGGATTCCAATTGGATGCTCTTCCCCTATGCATCCAGTTCCCGACAACATTCGCCATCCGGCGCTCGAACCATTTTTCGTTCGTTGCTCGTCTTCGCGCAACAAACCCTCACCATCAACAGTTCAGAACCACGTTGCCGCTACGAACACCTATTGCGCTGGAACGAACTCGCCTCATTGCTGGGCGAGGACATCCTGACCACCGCTTTCTTGGCGCACAACGACCTACAAACCGGTTATCAGCGCACCTCCTTCACCTGGCCGGCCATCCTCAGACACGACAACCATCTGCTGACCCGTCGTCTCACAACCCATCCCCTGGCAGAGCTCCATTTTCACCTCAATGGTTCGACCCAACTCTTTACGCTCAATTGGTTGAGCCTCATGAACGACATTTCGAATCGCAGCAAGGCTTTTCACCAACTCGAGCTCTACCAGTCACCGCGCTATGTACTCCACGACACGCACCACGAGAACTCCCTCTACCTTGCGGCAATTAAGGCGTGCGCCATCCGCTATCTGCTCTTCATGCATCTCCATGACGACTCCGCCGAAAAGGTCTGTCATGACGACTCTGACGAAGAGTTGGTAATGCGAATCTTGAATAGCTCCACCACTCAATTGGCCTATCCGCTGCTATCCGAACTCGAACGACGCATTCGCAGTTATGGGTATTGTTATGCCCACCACTATGGTCCCGAAGTGGTAGACTACACCATCTCCCATACGTTGACCAACGACCATATCTCCGCTACATGGGCCGATGAAGAGAGGGACAACGAGTTGGCCTACAAACAAACCATCATCGCCGGTGAACGTGCCTGGATGTATCAAACCTTTCGCCGCATCTTTTCGGGCAACTACACCGACACCATCTACCCCTCGCTCTTCTACGTCTACCTGCTGTTCAAGGGGCGGATACGCGAAGAATTCGTACAACTGAACAACCGCGCGGGGTTTTACAATTTCGACCGCTACGAACGTCGCAAAACGCTCTTTATCCGGCCCAACACGGTCTACGACCGCCTGGTCCCCAACCTCGCCATCTCACACTTCCTGCTTGGCGGGGAGCAGCGCTACCTCGAAGTTCGCATCGCGCCCAAAGATTCCACGGCCGCCTTGATTCACAAGTTGCATTGGAACAACCAGGCCGTTGCCGACATGCACTTTATCCCCCGCGTTCCATCCGTGCACGACATGCTGAATTGCCCCAAACACCCACGCCGTCCATGGAACTACAACTACATCATCCACTTTATCAAGCAGCAAGACTCTCAACGAGGGCACAACCACCCCATCTTGCAACAAATCACGCCGCGTCATCACTGCCAACGACTGCGTTACCGGCAGCAGGCGATGTCCATTGCCCACTTATGGCGCAGTCACGATCCGGTGGCCGAGGATCTTTCAGCCATTGATGCCGCCAATGCCGAGCGCTTGTGTCGTCCCGAGGTCTTCGGGCAGATTTTTCGTTACCTGCGTGCTTGTCATCCCGACACCGGCTATCCCCATCTGTTCACCCACCATCGCCACCAACTGGGCATCACCTATCATGTGGGAGAGGATTTCCTCGACATCGTGGATGGATTACGCGCCATCGATGAGGCTCGCATCTTTCTCGACCTGCAACGCCATGACCGCTTGGGGCATGCGTTGGCGCTGGGTGTCGACGTCGAGCATTACTACCAACGCAACCACCGACGGGTGGTCATGCCCAAACCGCTCTTTTTGGATAACATCGTATGGCTCTACTTCAAAGCGGCGCACTATCAACTCGAAGAGACAGCCCTTCTGCAACACCGTCTACAACTGTGGTTCAACCAACTCATCGAGGAGGTCTACCCTGTTGCGCACATCAAGCACAACGAAGCGGCACCTCACGACCCTCACGACACGGGGCCCTACACGATGTACCAATACTATCTCGCCTGGTTGTTGCGCGGCGATGCGCCCGAACTCTACCGCACGCCACACCTCGACGCGGAAGCGCCATCGCTCCAAACCCCGTGGGAACGAGAAGCCCGCTGTCACCACGCCCCGATGCAGTATCAATTAAACGAAGCACGTCTCAACCAAGCGGCTCGTACGCTTTACCACCGCTACCATTTCGACCCTGCGGTCAAACAGATGGATGAGATTAGCGAGGAGTTCACGCTCGACGAGTGCTTTATTCGCGCCGTGAAAAAGGTGCAACAATATCTCTTGGAGGAGGTATTGCACTGCGGACTCTGCATCGAAACGAATCCCACCTCCAACCGCCGCATCCACAAAATGGCGCGTTACATCGACCACCCTATATTGCGCTTCTACAATCAGGGGGTGCAGCTGCCTCATAAAAAATGTGCACTGCCCATCTCGCTCAACACCGACGATGCAGGGGTTTTCGACACCTCACTCGAACGCGAATACGCCTTGATGGCGTGTGCCTTGGAGAAGTGGGCCGACAAGGAGCTGCCGGCACTTTCGGCGCAGGAGATTTACGATTGGTTGGCAAACATTCAAGACCGAGCCTTTGCACAAGCATTCAAGAGATCCACGCCATAACCGCTCATGCATCCGCCCAAGAGGGGCCTGTCTAACAAGTCCTCAAAAATGAAAATCACCCCCGCCAGAAGCTCTTCT
>CAZTCM010000042.1:0-10893 GCA_964612285.1 uncultured Alistipes sp. | reverse complement strand
CCGGTCATCTTGGAGGGGCACGACATCATCGGTTGTGCCCAGACGGGTACGGGTAAGACGGCAGCCTACACGTTGCCGCTGCTGAACCGTCTTTTGATTGAGGGCAACGAAGAGAATGTCGTGAAGGCCCTCATCATTGTTCCGACACGCGAGTTGGCGCAACAGATTGACCAGCAATTTCAGGGCTTCTCGTACTACCTCCCCGTCTCGACGACGGTGGTTTATGGTGGTGGCGACGGCAAGGGATGGGATGTTCAGAAGCGCGGAATGCTGATGGGCTCGGATGTGGTGATTGCCACCCCCGGGCGCATGATTGCCCACCTGCAAAACAGCGGGGTCGACCTCTCGGGGGTGAGCTACCTGATTTTGGATGAGGCCGACCGCATGCTCGACATGGGCTTTTCGGAGGATATTCTGAAAATCATCTCCTACATCCCGAAGGAGCGCCAGACGTTGCTCTTCTCGGCAACCCTGCCCCCGAAGATTCGCGAACTGGCCAAGACGATTCTGCGCAATCCGGTGGAGGTCAGCATCGCCATCTCGAAACCCAACGAGGCCATCGACCAATCGGCCTATGTCTGCTACGAGACGCAGAAGTTGGCGTTGGTGCAGGAACTTTTCAAGGAGGCACCCGACTACAAATCGCTCATCTTCTCCTCTTCGAAGCAGAAGGTGAAGGAGTTGGCACACACCTTGAAACGCATGCACCTGGATGTGGCGCCGATGCACTCCGATCTCGAACAGGCCAAACGCGAGGAGGTAATGCTCAACTATAAAAACGGCAAGGTGAAGATTCTGGTGGCTACGGACATCGTGGCTCGCGGTATCGACATCGAGGATATCGGGTTGGTTATCAACTACGATGTGCCGCACGACCCCGAGGATTACATCCACCGCATCGGTCGCACGGCGCGTGCTGCGGCAACGGGCTCGGCCATCACCTTTGTCAACGAGGAGGAGCAGTCGAAGTTCTACCAGATTGAGAAATTCATCGAGCGCGAGGTGCCCAAGCGGGCATTACCCGACGGCATGGAGGGACCGAAGTATACCCCTTCGGAAGGGCGCGGTCGTGGCGGTCGCGGCAAAGGTCGGGGCCGTAGCGGCAAGGGATGCGGCCGTAGCAGGGGCGGTGCTCGCTCGTCGGGCGAGGGGCGCACAGCGACCGAAAGTGCTGCAATGACGGCTCCCGCAGCCGACAACAACCACGCCGAGGGACGTGGTGAGGGCAATCGTGGTACGCGCGACCGCAAACGTCGCCACCGCGGAGGTCGTCGCCATCGTCGCGAAGGAGGAGCAGGCGAACAACCGAAAACGACCGAATAACCATCAAAACGTATGCGGGGAGGTAATATCATCGTTCGTACATTGTCGGGGTTGCTGGTAGCGTGGCTGGCCACCTCCTGCATTGCATGGCGTTTTGTGGGCCATGGTGCCGAAGGAATTGACGACTTTAAAACCTTTCCCACCGATACGGTTCATGCGCCACAGACCGCCTTCGCTTTTGCCAAGGCCGAGGGGTCGGTACTTGATACGCTGCGCCTGACCGTGGCACGATGCAACGAGCCGATTACCTTGCGCCAGATGATAGATACGCTTGACAGCAAGCACCCTTCGGCGGGTATCGTGGTGGTGCGCAATGATACGATTCTCTTCGAGCACTATCGCGGCATGGTGGCCCCCGACAGCCATACGACTGTCTTCTCGGTCACAAAGTCGGTGACGTCGCTCTTGGTCGGCATGGCTATCGACAAGGGGTATATTGCCTCGGTGGAGGATGTGGTGACGAAGTACCTGCCCGAATTGAAGACGAAGGCGCCCGAGTATCAACGTCTGACGATTGAAAATCTGCTCGATATGCGCACGGGGTTGGCCTTCAACGAGAACTACTCCTCCAATCCGTTGAGTGGTATGGCGCGTCTGCACTATGGGCGCGACATACAGCGACAGATTCGCCAACAAAAATTCAAAAAGGAGCCCGATACGCGGTTCGAATACAACTCGATGTCTACGGCCATCGTAGGCGCGATTTTGGAACGAGCCACGGGGCGTCGCTACGCCGAATTGTTGGAGGAGTGGGTGTGGCAGCCGCTCGGCATGGAGCGTGATGCGCTGATGAACCTCGACGATCGGAAACATCGCTTCGCCAAAGCCTATGGCGGCCTTTCGACGGTGCCGCGCGATTTGGCCCGCTTGGGGCGGTTGTACCTGCACGAGGGTGTATGGGAGGGCGAACAGTTGGTTAGCCGTGCGTGGATTGACCGCTCCTTCTCGGCCGAACGTGCCGCAGCGAATGGTTGGTATACGAACTCGTGGCGCACGGTGCCGGCCCGCCTCAATAAGGAGGGGAAAAAGCAGTTCGACGACCCGTCGGAATTGCCGGCCGTGATGCTCGCAGCACACGAAGAGAAGGGCTGGCCGATTGAGCGGATGCAGGTGATGCAGAACGAGGATAAATCGTGGTCGGTGCGTGTGGCTACGGATTGCTTCTTTGCCTATGGGTTGCATGGCCAGGTGCTCTTCGTCAATCCGGCGAAGCGGGTGATTGCGGTCTACATGGGCAACGACCGCGTCGATTATTTCCCGACACTTTTCTATAAGATGTCGCGTTATTTGTAGAAAAACACTATCTTTGAAACAGAAAGATTCGATTGTGATGAGAAAGTATGGTATTGTGACAGCTTTGGTGCTCTTGGCGGGGTTGCTGATTTTCGGCTATTTCCGTTTCTACTTCGTCTTTGGCGAGGGGGTGAAGAGTGGCGAGTTGAACTATGTGGTCTACAAAGGGGTGCTCTTCAAAACCTACGAGGGCAAATTGATTCAGTCGGGCTTCCGCTCGAAGGGGGCCGGCTCGATTCAGAGCTACGAATTTGAGTTCTCGGTCGAGAATCCCGCGTTGGCCGAACGGCTGATGTTGCAGAGCGGCCGCACGCTCGAACTCCACTACAAAGAGTATTTCGGGGCCCTGCCGTGGCGCGGCTTTACGAAATATGTGGTCGACAGCATCATCTCCTCGCAACCGATACCTGCCCAGGAAACAGAATCAACCTATTAATAGAACGATTGTTATGAAACAACTCTTTGCTCTATCGCTTGTCCTATTGCTGGCGGCTTGCTGCCACACGGCAGAACAGAAATCGGAACCGACGGCGACCCCCGTACAACACGGCGCCGAGATTGTCTTGCCGACCCCTGTGCTCACGCAGGGTCTGACTGTCGGCGAAGCTTTGCAGAATCGTCGTTCGTGGCGTGAATACTCCCCCGAGAAATTGACTTTGGAGGAACTTTCGGGGGTGATGTATGCCGCTGCCGGCATCAACCGCCCCGAAGAGAATCGCCTGACGGCTCCTTCGGCATTGGCGCTCTATCCCGTGTCGGTCTACGCCTTCTTCGATGAAGGAATCTACCGCTACGAGGCGCAGGGACACAAATTGGTGCGCGTCAAGGAGGGGAATCACATGGCTGTGTCGGGTGCACAACCCTTCGTGGCGAAGGCAGCCCTCAACCTGGTCTATGTGGCCGACCTTGCCGTCTATGAGGGGAAGAAGATTCCGATGGAGAAGGTGCACTACCTCTGCGGCCAGGATGCGGCCGGCTATGCCGAGAATGTCAATCTCTATACCGCAGGAAACGGGCTGCGCTCGATTACGCGCGGCAGTGCTTCGCCCGAGGTGCTGGCTGCGTTGGGGTTGGATGGCGAGCGCTATCTCTTTGCATTGGCCCAGTCGGTCGGAAAATAGTAAAACGAGAAGAGCATGCTGACCCAGGAAGAACGATGTAGAATCATTGACCTCATCCATCGTGAGGTCATTCCTGCCATCGGCTGTACCGAGCCGATTGCCGTAGCGTTGTGTACGGCGCGTGCCACCGAGTTGCTGGGGGTGCGCCCCGAACAAATCGAGGTGTTGCTCAGCGCCAATATCCTGAAAAATGCCATGGGCGTAGGTATTCCGGGTACGGGAATGATTGGCCTGCCGATTGCTGTGGCTTTGGGAGCCTTGGTGGGCCGTTCGGAGTATCGTTTGGAGGTGTTGCGCGATGTGACGCCCGAAGCCGTGGAGGCGGGGCGTAACTACATTGACGAGCAGCGTATCGCCATCGCCTTGAAGGAGGGCGAGGTGGATAAACTCTATGTCGAAGTGCGTGTTACGGCCGGTGAAGAGCAGGCCACGGCGGTCATTGCCGGAGGGCACACCAATTTTGTTTATGAGGCGAGTCGCGGAGAGGTGCTCCTCGACAAAGGTACGGCTGCGGCCGAAGAGGAGGAGGGTGAACAACTCGCGCTGAATCTGAAACGGGTGTGGGAGTTTGCCATCGAGTCGCCCGTGGAGGAGTTGCGCTTTATTCTCGAAACCAAACGCCTCAACAAAGCAGCTGCCGAAACGGCCTTCGAGGGCATCTATGGTCACTCGGTGGGACGCACGATGCGCACGGCCGGCTCGGGGCTGGTGATGGGGGACAGCATCTTTGCGCGGATTCTCTCCTACACTTCGTCGGCATGCGATGCCCGCATGGCGGGTGCCATGATTCCCGTGATGAGTAATTCGGGCAGTGGCAACCAAGGCATCTCGGCCACGCTTCCCGTAGCAATCTATGCCGAGGAGGTGAAGGCCGACGAGGAGCAGACGATTCGAGCCCTGGCATTGAGCCATCTGACGGTCATCTACATCAAGCAGTCGCTGGGGCGTCTTTCGGCCTTGTGTGGTTGCGTGGTGGCAGCAACGGGATCGAGCTGCGGCATCACCTACCTGATGGGGGGTGGTTACGAGCAGGTGGTCTCGGCTGTGAAGAATATGATTGCCAACCTGACAGGCATGATTTGCGACGGCGCGAAGCCGAGTTGCGCCATGAAGGTGACGAGCGGCGTAGCAACCGCCGTGTTGTCGGCCATGATGGCGATGGAGGGACGTTGTGTCACTTCGGTCGAGGGTATCATTGAGGAGGATGTCGACCGCTCGATTCGCAACCTGACGCGCATCGGCCGTGACGGCATGTGCGAAACCGACCGCATGGTGTTGGAGATTATGACCGGCAAGAGTCGCGCGTAATCACCGTCTAATTGCTGATTATACCGTTGTTATTATAGGGAGGGTGCCTACTTTTATTGGCACCCTCCCTGTTCTGTCCTTCACAACGGTGCTATTCGTTCTGTTGTTTGGCTTGGTTGCGATAGAGTTTCGGGGTGACTCCAAATTGCTCCTTGAAGCATTTGCTGAAATAGCTCGGGTCGTGAATACCCACCTTGAAGGAGATTTCGGCCGAGGTCATGCGGGTGGATAAGAGCAACTCGGCGGCACGTTTGAGACGCAACACGCGGATATATTCGTTGGGAGAATATCCGGTGACGCTGCGCACTTTATTATAGAACGACGAACGCCCCATGGCCATCTCGGAGGCGAAATCCTCGATGGAGTAGTTCGGATTCTCGATGTGTTGTTCGAGGGTGGCATTCAACCGCTCCATGAAATCGCGGTCGTGCTCGGTTGTACATAGGATGGTACTCTTGACCGACAAATCGTTGGAGAATTTCTCCTTCAACCGCGAACGCTGCTCGATGAGTTTCAACACACGCGCCAGAATCAGTCGTGCGCTAAACGGCTTCGAAATGTAGGCATCGGCGCCACTTTCGATACCCTTCAAATGGTTTTCGGGCGAGCTTAATGCCGTGAGTAATACGATGGGGATGTGGCAGGTGGCAAAATCGGCTTTCAGACGTTGCGTCACCTCGAATCCGCTGATGCCGGGCATCATCACATCGCAAATAATCAAATCAATATCGTCGTGCTCGCTTAAATAGTGCAAACCCTCCTCGCCGTCCGAAACACCAATCACCTCGAACCAATGGCGCAGCTCCTCGGAGATGACCGCCCGCACGTCCATGTCGTCCTCGATAATCAAGATGCGTTGCGGGTTAATCGGGGCGATTGCAGGTTGAGGCTCTGCAATTGCCACGTTGCTCTCCACCACCTGCTCGGCAGCCTGCTCTTGTTGTCGGTCGAGTGCACTCGGCAACAGAAAATCGCACTCGGCGTAACACGAGGTATCGATGGGTAATGTGACGGTGAAAATCGTGCCGCCGGTCGGATTCTCCTCATAGCGAATCGTGCCCTTGTGCACCGTGACCAACTCGTGTGTAAGATGCAGACCGACGCCAACGCTGTTGGCCGAGAAACTGCTCTGCATGAAACGCGAGAAGAGCTGATCGCGTTTATCGGCCGGAATACCGATGCCGCTGTCCACAAAGCAGAGCACCAACTGCTGCGCTGCTTCGTCTACGCTGATCGAGCAATGGATGGAACCTCCGGTCGGTGTATATTTCAAGGCATTGGAGAGCAGGTTGTAGGCAATCTTATCCACCATTCCCTTGTCGATATACATCGTGTAATTGGCTAACGAGGTCTCGAAACGGAAGTCAATCTGCTTGGCTGCCGCGGAATCCTGAAACAACAGCCATATCTCGTGCAAATAGGCCACCACGTCGGTCTTTTCGAGCGATAGGGCGAGTTTGTTGTTCTGCATCTTGCGGAATTCGAGCAGTTGATTCACCAGACGCATCATGCGTTGCGACCCCTTCTCCATCACCTGCAAGGCATCCCGCAGTTCGGGTGTGAGCGAGCCTGCGCGACGCACTCGCTCCAAGGCACTCAGAATGAGGGTCAGCGGTGTGCGGAACTCGTGCGAGATATTCGTGAAGAAGACCAATTTATACTCGGTAAGTTGTCGCTCGATGGCAATCTTGTTGCGCAGCTCGTTCACATGTAGGAAGGTGCGGTAGATGGTGTAGAGAATCACCCCCAAAATCAGCCCGAAGAAGAGGATGGCCACCGTGGTGCGATACCAGGGCGGGCGCACCTGAATATGCAATACCGAGGGCTCGTTGTTCCAGACACCCATCGGGTTGCACGCCTTGACCTGCAATTGGTAACGTCCCGGAGGCAGGTTCTTATAGGCTGCAAAACTCAAATCCGACGGACGGCTCCATTCGTCGTCATAGCCTTCGAGTTTATAGCTGTATTGGGCTCCGCGCAGATGTGAGTTGTCCAAGGTGGAGAGGCTCACTACAATGGAATTTTGCGCATAGCTCAACCGCACCTCGGGGGTATAGACCATCGAGTAGGCAATGGGTGCATCGGGCTCAGCGGGAGATACCGAGATGCCGTTGACCTTCAACTCGGTAAACGAGACAACGGCGCGGCCTTCGTCATGACGGATGTTGTCTGGGTCGATAATCGCCAATCCATGGTTTGTGCCGACGGCAATCCGCCCGTCCGGAAGGGCCAATGCTGCGTTCTCGCAACATACATTACTTTGAGTTTCGCTGGAACAGATGTAGTTGCTGAAATGCTCCGTCTCGGGATTGAAACACGAGACACCATATTCGGTCGTAATCCAGATGTTGCCGTTCCTGTCCTCTACAAAGGATTGTACCATGCCGGAAATCAACCCTTGTTCAACCCCATAGTGTTTGAATTGCAGGTCGGAATAATCCTCCTCGGGGGTGCAGACCGAGAAACCGATGCCGGTCTCGGCAATCCAGATACGCCCCTTGCTGTCGGCTACAATCGAACGTACCTCGTTGCTGTGCAGTTTGCGATTTCGGCTGTTGTAGAGGTGGTAGTTTTGCGGATTGGTCAGCAAGGAGTCGGGATGGAAGAGAATTACGCCATCATTTGTGCCGGCCCACAAATACCCCCGCTGGTCGCAACAAAGAGTTCGCACGCGACTTTGGCTGTAACTTTCGCTAAAAAAGCGTCGGAACGTATAGGTGTCTTGCTCGGTACGTTGAGCCAGGTTCAGGCCGCCGCCAAAGGTACCAATCCACATCCGTTGCTTGTGATCCTGCTGAATACAATAGATGTTGTCCGAGGCAATGGTCGTGGTGTCGGCCGGATTGTTCATATAATAGCGATTGCCAATTTGCAAGCCTTTGACGCGGCTGCCGAGCCAATAGGTTCCTTCGGCATCAATCGCGGCTGCATAGAGGTTGGCTTTGTAATCCTCGCGACGCTTGAATTCCAGTGTGTTGGCATCGCACACATAGACCATGCCGTCGCGTGAGCAGAGCCAAAATTCATCGTCCATGATGGCCAACGAACGCACCAAATTGGCATATTCGTTGTGGCTGTTGCGGTTGGGGTGGAGATAAACGGCCAGCTCGTTGATGCGGTTCAAACAGAAGACACCCGAAAACTCGGTACCTACCCAAATAGCTCCCGAGCGATCCTCAATCATGTGCAACTGCATATCCGACCCCTGCTCGATAATCTCGATGTGCTGCATCACATCGCGCTGCTTGTCGTAGGTGTAGAGACCGTTCAAATGGCTCGAAATCCACACCACGCCGCGCGAATCCTCCATGAACGAATAGCGTTCGATGGTCGTATCGCCCGTGCGACGCGATGAAGTGGTCAGCGCTTTCAGGCGTTGCTCCTTGACATCGACATAGACCACCTTCTGCGTACCGTTATAGAGCAGGTAGTTGCCTTGGACATTGCGCAACACCTTTCCCTCTTTCACATCCAGCAACGCCTCGGCACGGGTGAGCAACCCGCTCTTTGGCGAAAAACAATGTCCCCCTTGCGACGAGAAAATCATCCAGCAATCCCGATAGACCAAATCGCCCGTATAGATTTCGGCCGATGAACGAGGTGCGATTTGTGCGCAAGGCACCAATCGGTCGGTCGCACTCTCGTAACGGCAAATCTCCCCTCGGTTGGTCAGAAAATAATCCGAGCCCGACAACGTCGCGCTACGAATCACCGGCGAGGGGGCCTGCACCGTATGCATCTTGCCCTCCCGATAACGCATTAAGCCCTCTTCACAGCCAATCCAAATTGCCTCATCGGTACCTTGCTGGATGAAGTGCACCAAATTGGATGGGAAGTTGCCAAGGGCCGGCGAATAGGCCTCCGACGAAAAAGCGCCCTCGGCAAAGCGCACTACGCGACAACCTTGCGTTTTACCCCAGAGCCACACCTCGTTGCCAATGAAGGCGATATAGCCATATTTATCTTTGAAATCGCCGCACCCCGTGAAGTCGACAAAACGCTCCATTTTCAGGTCGTAGCAACTCACCTCGTCGGAGCGGGTCAGAATCCACAAGTGGTTGAAGTTGTCCTCTTGAATGAAGGAGATACGCGGATCGGCCAATGAAATATCCTCCTCGTAGTTCGGATAGATGGTCGAGAACGAATTTCCGTCATAACGACACAACCCGCTGTTGAGCGTGCCAAACCAAATCAGTCCGTTGCTGTCCTGGTAAATATAGCGTACCGAATTGCTTGCCAATCCTTGTAACGTCGTCAGATGGCGCATCGAAACATCGGTAACATGTTCGGCTGCAACCACGCGCGCCCACAACAAGGCAGACAAAAGCAAAATGTATGTTCTCATAACATGGCGTATTTGTTCTAAAAAAATAAAATACTGCGAACAAATATAACATTCGTCCGCAGATTTCCAAACATTCAAGCCCCCAATCTACCCCTTAATAGCGAATAGTGATGGCTCTCCCGTGGGGATCGATTTCTACCAAGAAGGCGGTTCCATACGGTTGTATGTGCAATTTCTTCTTCCCTTGTCGCACCTGCTTGATGCGGTTGACCCCCTCGATGACGAGCGTTAACGGCACATCGTAGAGCTCCTTGTCCAGAGCCAGATGCGGCGTCAGTACCAACTGCTTCCCCTTGTCGTGCCGGTCGAAGGTCACCTGCTCCTGCTCGGCCAAATAGGCAGCAACCTCGGCAAGAGGTGCAACCCAGATTTGCGCTTCGCGCGATTTGGTGTATTGCAGGTGTTGTTCGTAATCGGCATAACTCTTAAAGGCGTCATAGCCGCTTAAAATACCGTGTGTCATGCCGATTCCCCATCCTCGCTCGGCAATCGTGCGATCGACCCACCGCGTCATCTTTTGTTGTGACGAGGCTCGGCCGATGGCCACCTGATACATGCGGCTCGTGACGCGCCCCTGCTCGGCCATGCGGCGAACGAGCGTATCTTTCGAGTTGTAGGGGTAGCAGAACGACCGCGGATGCTTGCCGACGTGGTGCATGATGGCGCTGTCGTTGCGCTCAATCTCTTGGCGAATGCGCTCGGGAGTCAGTCGGGTCATCTTCTTGTGCTCCCAGCCGTGGTTCGAGATTTCGTGACCACGACGCGCCAAATCGCGTGCCTCCTGCCAATAGAAACGGGTGGTATCCCCCTTGGTCATCGCTACGTCGATTTTACGCCCATTGATGGTGAATGTGCCGCGCCAGCCCAACTTTTCGAGTTGAGGGGCCGCCAATGTATATTGGTCGCGCAGACCATCGTCAAAAGTGTAGCTGATGGCGCACTGTTTATCGCCTCGATAACGCGCCACACGCACCGTAGGGGTTTGCGCTACCACCTCCACGGCTACCAATTGCAATAAGGCTGTCCAGCCAACGAATCCCCAACGCATCCTATCTTTTCTTGACGGGTATGACTTCCACCTCATGCCACTCGAAGCCGTCGATTTGCGAGCGGTCGCACTGCGGCTTCTCGGCGCGAATGGTCAGCTGTTCGAAACAGAAATCGGCCAAGCGATACTGCTCGTCGGCACGTTTCACGTTGAAGAAGGTTTTACAATCCACCTCGCAGCGACGCATCGTGATGTGACGGCCATAGGACATCGGCATATCTTTGCGCCCCTTCAAATCGAAGAATTGGGTCCAGGGGTGTACATAGAGGAACGAACCGACATTTCCCGTGATTCGATCGACGGTGATATACTCGTAATTCTGTGGAGTATCGGGGCGCATTTTGAGCCACAAGAGGCGTGTCGCCTCGTCTACCTGAATACGGCGCAGGATGATGTTGCGGTTGTGAATCGACTCCGACCCGCAGGTCAGGCAGCTGTGGCAGAATCCGAAGGTG
>CAZTCM010000041.1:0-11324 GCA_964612285.1 uncultured Alistipes sp. | reverse complement strand
CGTTTGGACTATATTCAGGATGCAGCGTTGGGTCTGATCAACATCGAGCAGAACGAGATTGTGAAAATCTTCTCGGTGGCTGCCGTGATTTTCCTCCCCGCGACGCTCATCGCCTCAATCTACGGTATGAACTTCAAGGTGATGCCCGAACTCGATTGGCAGTGGCAGATTGGCGACAACTTCGTCTTGCCGATGGGTTATCTTTTTGCCATCGGGTTGATGATTCTCTGCTCGGCCCTGACGATTTGGTACTTTAAGTACAAGAAGTGGTTATAGAATACGCAAGTCGGCCGATTGAGAGCGTCATCGCGAGAGGCGTAAGGCGCGTGGCGATCTAAAAAAGCGCCACGACCGCCCCTGCATCGGTGCAGATTGCCGCACTCCCCGCAGGGCCGCTCGCAATGACGGGGTAATGGCCGAAAGTGAATCTCCCTGCTGCCGTTTTTTTAGTGCGCATTTCATTCATTTTACCATCTTTGCGCTAAACGAAAAAACGGAGTTCCAAATCTTTGGAACTCCGTTTTTTCGTTGAAACCTCGCGGGTTGGCCGGATTAGTTCTCCTTGGCCACCACCTTGCGGGCCTCCTTGATGCGGGCCTTCTTACCGGTGAGCTTGCGCAGGTAGAAGATACGGGCGCGACGTACAACACCGATTTTGTTCACCTCGATCTTGTCGATGTGAGGCGAGTAGAGCGGGAAGATACGCTCAACACCCACGCCGTTCGACACCTTGCGGATGGTGAACATCTTGGTCTTACCCGAACCCTTAATCTGGATAACTACACCGCGGAAGCTCTGCAAACGCTCCTTGTTACCCTCGACGATTTTGTAGGTCACGGTGATCGTGTCACCGGCCTTGAACGACGGTACGTCGGCCTCCGTCTTCGGCCACATCTGCTCGTTTACGAGCTTGATGATTGCATCTTTGTTCATTGTTGCAACATGTTTTTAAGTTTCGCAGTCAACATTCCCGCTGTGTCGGATCTACCATAGCGACTTCCTATTTCCGCCACTAATCCCGTCGTTTGATGCCTGCCGACCGAGCTTTGCGCCCTCTCTGCAAGCCGACCTGCGACCCGTCCACCCAATGAAAGAGGTTGATTTACGCCCATTTGGGAGGGCAAAGGTAATGCAAAGTGCAACGAAAAACAAATTTTTCGCAAAAAAAACACCTGCCCGAACTGCTCGGGCAGGTGTTTTTTGAGAATTTTCGAAACGAGCAGATGCTACTCGACCGAAACCGTTACGGCCATCGGCTCGTAGTAGTTGCCCTCGGCATCGGTCCACGTCAGATAAATCTTGTTGGTACTGATGTTGAATGCCTTCGTGTAGCTTGCCTCCGCGTCGAGTGCCGTAATGTAGTGTGCATAGGAGGGGCCTGTCATGATGTTGGTAATCTGCGACTTGGCATCACCCGCCATTGAACTGGATGCGAAGTGACCTCCCTCTACCTTCGTGCCCGCGGCCGGTGTTACCGTATATGCCACGGAGTAGTAGGTGTCGGAAGAGGCGATTGCCGAATCAATCGTGACGGTCGGCTTCGAAGCCTCCCAACGCGCATCCGTAGCGGGAATCACGTTGAACGACGGAGCAGTCGGGGTGTAGGTCACCTTCTGCATCTTCGAGTAGTTCGTGCCGTCGAAGGCTACGACGTAGAACGTATATTGCGTATCGGTTGTCAGGTAGTTGAGCACGATACAGCCATTGGTCAGATACTTGATGTTCGAACGCTTGTACGCTGTACCAAGTACCAACTCGGCTGCAATGGCATCTTCGCTGCCCCACGTTGCCACCTCGCTATCGGTGAGATTCATATAGTAGTAGCGCTCTGCGGTGCCACCCTCGGTCGTCGGCTTGAACGAAGCCTTCGTAGCATCCTCGAAGGGGTTGGCGGCAACCTGCTTCTCGATGGTCAGTTTGAAGGTCTCGCTGAACACGATTCCTTCGGTCTTAAACTCATATTTGAAGACCTCGCCATAGCGACCCTGGTTGTCGACAGCCACGGCAGCCAACGTATACTCGGTGTTAGCCTCCAAATCGTAGCTGGTAGCGGCCATCTCGGTCGAAACCATCGGGCCCGTAGTGAGGATATCCATAGCCAGTTCGCTCTCGGCGGGCAGCTCCGAACGCTTGTACCACTTGTAGTAGGCCGAAGCACCGGCCGAAGCCTGCAACCATACCGAGGCCGAGGTCATCGAAATCTCGGGCGTCGTGTCGCTCTTCACGGCTACGGTGCCCGAACCGCCACTTTGCAAGGGGCTGGTCTTGGCCGTGAAGACGTGCATGTCACTCTCCGTGTAGACCGTCTTACCCTCCTCGACAGGCATCACCCAGAAGGTGTACTCGGTGTCGAAGCTCAATGCCGAAACATCGGCACAGGGAAGGCTGAGCACCGACCCCGTCCACTCGGGGTCAGCGTTGTTCTCATAGGTGGTCAGCGAGCTTGCAAAGCCTCGCTCGTAGGCATTGTTGATGTAGGAAAGCTGATCGGCGGCAGAGAAATATTGCGATTCCGTGAAGCCTCCGAAATAGTTCTCAAAGCCTTGGAATTTCAGTGTCACCTTCATGGCGTTGTAGGTGATGTCGCTGAACGTAGCCTCGGCCACCATCTGCGAGAAGGTTGCCGTTTTGAAGTCCGAACTGAGCTGATACTCATAATCGGGCGTTTCCGTCACGGTAGCCGCCCACACCACATACTTCACGCCTGCGGTCAGCGCCTGGCCGTAAACAGCCTCGGCCGATTTCTCGATGACCTGATAGTAGTATGCTGCGTGATAGGGGGCAGCCCAACCACTCCACAAACCATTGGGCAGGTAGGTGGTCTCCAACGTGCTCTTCAACGTCGCAGCGCTATACTCCGAGGCGGGCAGAATACCATACACGAAGGTCTCAACGCCGTTGTTCGGCTCGATCAGCACCTGACCCTCTGCCACCTGCACGGTCTTGAAGGCGGAGGTCGTCACATCCAATTTGGCGATGGCCGTCTTGCCACCCTCGAATACACCGATGAGTTTAATCGTACCCTCGGCTGCGGCAGCACCACTTTCAATGGCGGCAGCCGTCGGAGCGGTGAGCGTGATGGGGTAGTTGCCTCGGTTGTCAGCCTCACCAAAGGTGATGGTCCACCCCTGCGGTACCTCCTTGATGAAGTCTACCAAGTACCTTTGCGCGAGGGTGAGGTCGCTTGTCGTGGCGCCCGGAGCGAGGTAGAACGAATCCACCGGATCGCTCCAATATTGGAATTCGAAGCTGGAAACGCCGTCCATGGCTACCGTAAAGGTGCTGCCATCCGCGAGGGTGAAGGTCGCCGAGATAACCACCTCGTCGCCCCATTGATCCTCCTGGGTGTTGAACTCCACCTTCGTGATGCCGCAGGCCCCGCCTTTGCCCAGCAGCGAGTCGAGGGCTGCATCGGTCATGCCGGTCTCAATCCACTCCTCCGAGTTGCTCAGCTTAATCCAGATTTTGCCATCCTCGACCTTGTACTCCAACGAGGGAATGGTCGGGATTTCTACCTCTTCGGGGACTACGGGGATGTAGTCTGTGCCATCCATCAGCGGGGTCAGCTGGCCGTCGGCTCCCATCGTGGCCCATACCTTGGTCTTCACGCCGTCGATTTC
This sequence comes from uncultured Alistipes sp., assembly GCA_964612285.1. Lineage (GTDB taxonomy): Bacteria > Bacteroidota > Bacteroidia > Bacteroidales > Rikenellaceae > Alistipes. Next base: position 7,704 of record CAZTCM010000041.1, on the reverse strand, counting down.
TACCTCCATTACATAGATGAGCGACGTGGGCAGCGCCTCGGGCTCATACTCGGCGTAAATCGTGATTTGCTTGCCGTCGGTGAGCGTCAGTACCCAGTTGCCATCCTGATCCTGCGTATAGCTTTGAATCGCCGTGCGGCCGCTCATCATCTGCGATACGGTCTCCATGTTTGCATTCACCTTGCTCTCCAACGCAGCCAACTTGCTGTACAGGTCGGCGATTTGTTCGCGCAGCTCGGTGTCATCGTAGGGCTCGTGGTCACAATCCTGACACGAATAACCTACCGTAGCCAGTGCCATCATCAGCACAGCCACCCATTTATTGAATCGGTTCTTCATGGTATAAATGAATTAAAAAAAGTTGTTCTTCCGTGTTCGTTTCCAAGGAGGAATAGATGGCAAATTTACGAATTATTCTGAAAAAGCGTTGATTTGTCCCTAAAAAAACGAAAATTCGGCACAATAAATCGGCCGGAGGGCAATTTTACCCTTTCCGGGAGGTGTGCTTTCGGCCGAAAAGTGTATCTTTGTGCAAGGAGAAAAAATGAGAATACCATGCGCGAAGATTTCAACCCCGGCACGTTGCTCTACCCGCTGCCGGCCGTGCTCGTCAGTTGCGGCACCACGCCCGAAGAGTACAACCTGCTGACCATCGCCTGGACAGGCACCATCTGCTCCGACCCGCCGATGTGCTACATTTCGGTGCGCAAGGAGCGCCACTCGCACGCCATCATTGCTCGCACGGGCGAGTTTGTCATCAACCTCACCACGCGTGCTTTGGCGCGTGCCACCGATTGGTGCGGGGTACGTTCGGGGCGCGACTACGACAAATTCAAGGAGATGGGTCTCACCCCCGTGCCGGCCCGGCACGTCGCGGTGCCACTCATCGAGGAGTCGCCCGTGAATATCGAGTGCCGCGTCAAGCAGGTGCTCGAATTGGGTACGCACGACATGTTCATCGCCGAGGTGGTGGGCATCGAGGTCGATTCGCAATACATCGACCCCGCCACGGGGCGTTTTGCCTTGGAGAAGGCTGATCTGTTGGCCTACTCGCATGGCGAGTACTTTACGTTGGGCGAGCGGCTGGGGAATTTCGGGTGGTCGGTGCGTAAACGGCCCGCGGTAGCCCGCCGCAAACGAAAATAAGCAGTCGATCGACTGCTTATTTTCGTTTGCGGATATGGTTTGAAGGGCTAAAACTTCACCAAAATACGGAACACCTTCCCCGGCGCCGCAGCCCACTGCTGCATCGCCTCTTCGGCCGTTTCGGGCGTGGCGATGGCCGAGATAAGCCGTTCGCGCGGGAAGTCGGGATGCTCGTCGAGGAAGCGAATCACGGCGCGGAAATCCGACGGCATGGCGTTGCGCGAACCGCGGATGTCGAGCTCCTTCTGCACGAACAATTTCGTCTGGAACTCCACGTTGCTCTTGGCATAACCAATGCAGACCACGCGGCCGGCGAAGGCCACCTCATCCACCGCCATAACATAGGTAATGGGCGAACCGACCGCCTCGATGACGACATTCGGACCGTGACCGCCGGTCAATTCCTGCAAGCGGGCGTGGACATCCTCGCTCATCGTATTGACCGCATAGGTGGCACCCAGCTCCTTGGCCAGTGCCAGTTTCTCGTCGTCAATGTCGGCCGCAATCACCGTGGCACCGCGCAGTGCGGCGCGCACAATGGCTCCTACGCCAATCATGCCGCAGCCGATGACCATCACCACATCCAGGTCGGTCACTTCGGCACGCTCCACAGCGTGGAACCCGACGCTCATCGGCTCGATGAGGGCGGCATCGCGCGGCGAAACACCCTCGGCCGGAATCACCTTCTGCCAGGGCACGACGATGTATTCGGCCATCGCGCCGTTGCGCTGTACGCCGAGCGTCTGGTTGAATTGGCAGGCATTCACGCGCCCCGAGAGGCACGAGGCACAGGTGCCGCAGTTCGTATAGGGGTTGATTGTGACGGTCTGACCCACCGTGAGCGTGGCGGGAACCCCCTCGCCCAGTGCGGCAATCTCACCGCCGATTTCGTGACCCGGCACCACGGGCAACTGCACCATCGGGTTGCGCCCGAGGTAGGTGTTGAGGTCCGAGCCGCAATAGCCGACATAGCACATCTTTACGAGCACCTCACCGGCCTGCGGTGTCGGCTGCTCCAATTCGACCACCTTCATCTCGGAAGGGGCTGCAATCTGTACTGCTTTCATGGTAGCGTTTTATAGGATTTGTTATTCCGACATATTTTTAATGTAGGGCAACTCGACCAGGTCGCGGAACCCATAGAACCGTTCGGCGTTGCGCCCGAGGAACATTGCCTTCTCCTCCGCGGTCAGCTCGGTCGACTTTTGCACAAAGTCGTAGGACATGCGGTAGGTGATGGCCGTAATCGTGCGCGGATAGTCCGAGCCCCACATCAGCTTTTCCATGCCCACCTCGTCGGCCGCCTGACGGATGGCGCGAATCGCTCCGCGGAAGGGGTAGAACTCGCTGTTGTAGAGCCAGGTGATGCCACCCGATTCAATCATTACATTGGCGTGACGCGCCAGGCGTACCTGCTCGATGAAATGGGGATATGTGGCCATGCCGAAGTGGCCGACGGCCACGCGCAGCGTAGGATGGGCCGTGATGACCTCCTCCATTTGGGCAATCTGCACGGGGTCGTCGTCGAGGTCGATGGAGAGCCACATCGCGTGGGCCTCCATGTAGTCGAAGAGCCGCATCATCTTTTCGTCGGTCAGTTGCACCGTCACGGCATCGGTTTTCAGACGGTTGGCCGGAATCTTGATGGCGCGGAACCCGCGGGCGCGAAGTGCCTCGGCCTGCTCGACCACGTCGTCGCGGAAGTAGTCGCACATGCCGCAGCAGAAGAAGCGGTCGGGGTAGCGCTGCATCACCTCTTCGAGGTAGTCGTTTTGCAGGCCGTCGATATACTCCTGCGTGATGACGGCCGCCGAGACCTGCGCATAGTTCATGTTCGAGAGGAAAACCTCGGCCGAGTTGCGTCCGTCAATGAGGAAGGGCGGCACCATCTGCACCTCCTCGCCGAGGAAGTGTGAACGGCCGTTTTCGAGCGTCTGAATCCGCTTTCCGTTCCACACGGCATCCTGTCGCAGCCACAGGTGGGCGTGGGCGTCGATGATTTTGTAGTCCATCGTGCTCTGCTGTTACGAGTTGGCCCAACTTACGCGCTGCTGCTCGCCGATAATCTCGCGCACCTCCTCCACGAGCTGCCAGTCGATGGGCTCCTCGATGAAGGCGAGGTTTTTCTTCACATTCTCGGGGTTGGCCGACGAAAAGAGCGTCGTGGCGATGCGGTCGTTCGAGAGGGCAAACTGCATGGCGAGTTTTTCAATCGGATAGCCCTTGGCCGTGCAGTGCTGGGCGGCCTTCTTGCACACCTCGACGAGCGGCTTCGGCGCAGGGTGCCAATCGGGGACACCACGCTGCGACAACAGCCCCATCGAGAGGGGTGAGGCGCTGATGACACCCACGTTGTGCTCCTCGAAGAAGTCGAGAAAATCGACGATTTTGTCGTCGCAGAGGCAGTAGTGGCAGAAGTTGAGCACACTCTCGACCGTGCCGGCCGGTACATGCTCGATGACCCAACGGATATTTTCGAGTTGGAGGTCGGTGATGCCGACGTGGCTCACAATGCCCTCCTCGCGCAGTTCGACCAGCGCCGGCAGGGTCTCGTTCACCACCTGGTTCAAGTCGGCAAACTCCACGTCGTGTACGTTAATCAGGTCGATGTGGTCGATGTGCAGACGCTCCATGCTCTCGAAGACACTTTCGCGGGCCCGCTTGGCCGAGTAGTCCCAGGTATTGACCCCGTCTTTGCCATAACGACCCACCTTGGTCGAAAGGTAATATTTTTCGCGCGGAATGTTTTGCAGGGCCTTGCCGAGTACCGTTTCGGCCTTGTAGTGGCCGTAGTAGGGTGATACGTCGATGAAGTTCATGCCCCCCTCGATGGCGGTATAGACCGCTTCGAGGGCCTCCTCCTCGCGGGTCGAGCGGAAGACGCTGCCGAGCGACGAAGCGCCGAAACTCAGGGCCGAGATCTTCATGCCCGTTTTGCCGATTTCGTTGAATTTCATAGGGTTTATCAGTTAAGGTTGAATATATGGCGGTAATTGGGTAAACAAAAATAGCCAGAATCTCCGAGATTGCCAAGTCTTTATCCCTTCAAAGCAGCTATAAAGTCGGGGAAGCGGGCCCACAGGCTCTCGGTGCGCAGCCACAACTCGCGCGCCTCGGCCTCGGGAGTGGGACGCTCGCTCTCAATCGAGCGCAGGTACTCCTCATCGGCCGGATGCTCCTCGGCCGTGAATTCACGGTAGCAGGGTGCAAAGCGTTCGCGGAGGCGCATCAGCTCCCCTTCGGGAAGACGGCCCTCGCGTCGGAAGGCGGCCCACAGCATCAGCAGCACCCGCTCGGGCTGCTTGTCCAAAATGTCGTTAATCACCTCGTCGAAGAGTTCCTGCTCGTCCATCGCCTGGTAGTCGAAAGCGAGCAGGGTCGAACCCTCCAAGTGGTCCTCGGGGTCGAGCTCCAACATCAGCTCCAACATCGCCGCCGAGAGTTCGTAGTCGCCAATCAGGAAGTGGTCGATGGCCGTGGCATGCAACAATTCGAGCACCGCGCGCGAATTGCGGTGGTTCCACTCCAAAATCACCTCCTCGTCGTCGGGCAGCAGGGCCATCAGTCGCTGAAAGGCTTGAAAACGGTGGTTGCAGGCCTCCTCGACCGCGCCACGCTGCTGCATGGCACGCGCCTCGGCGAGTACCTTTACATAATCATAGGGCCCCGAGCCCACCAATTCGAAGGTCTGGTCGGGGGTCGGTTTAAGCTGCGGATTTGCCATCGCGGTGCATTTTACGGGTCATCACAAGGGTTACAAGCAGCGTGAGTGCCCCACCCAGCAGGTAGGCCAGCGTGCGGTTCTCCATCCCGAAGAACTGTCCCGAGACGAAGAGGAACGACGAGCAGACGAAGGTCATCACGATGGCCGGCAGGTAGGCGACCCAATAGTTCGCCTTGCGACGCACGAGGTAGACCGTGATGCTCCACAGCACGAAGACGGCCAGCGTCTGATTCGACCAGGCAAAGTAGCGCCACACGACATCAAAGTTGATCGTCGTGAGCCAGTAGCCCACCAGGAAGATGGGTACGCAGATGGCAAAACGCTTCCAAAGGGGGCGCTGGTCGATGTGCAGCACGTCGGCAATAATCAGACGCGCCGAGCGGAAAGCCGTATCTCCCGAGGTGATGGGGGCGGCTACCACGCCCAGCAGCGCCAACACACCGCCCACGACGCCCAGCATCCCCGTCGAGATGCTGTCCACGGCCCAGGCGGCACTGCCGTTGTGGGCTTGCAGGGCACTGCCCAACTCCTCGACACCTCCGAAGAAGGCCATCGCCACCGCAGCCCAAATCAGGGCGATGATGCTCTCGGAGATCATCGCGCCGTAGAAGACGGGGCGGCATTCGCGCTCATTGCCCACGCAGCGCGCCATCAGAGGTGACTGCGTGGCGTGGAAGCCCGAGATGGCACCGCAGGCAATCGTGATGAAGAGGGTGGGGACAATCGGCAACTGCTCGGCATTGGGCTGGAAGTTGCGCAGGGTCGTCAGTTCGGGAATCGTATAGTCGCCAAAAATCACCGCGCCCAACAGGCCTACGGCCATTGTCACGAGGGCCACGCCAAAGAGGGGATAGATGCGGCCGATGACCTTGTCGATGGGTAGCATCGTGGCCAGGATGTAGTAAATCAGGATGATCCACACCCACGTTGAGGTAGAGATGGCGGGGGTCATGCCGGCGAGCAGCTGCGCCGGACTCAACAGAAAGACGGCGCCGACCAGAATGAGCAGCACGACCGAACCGATGCGCAGGAAGTGACGCACGCCGTCACCGAGGTAGTGCCCGATGACCTCGGGGATGCTCTGCCCGTCGTGGCGCACCAGCATCACACCCGACAGAAAGTCGTGCATGGCACCCATGAAGATGCCGCCCAACGTAATCCAGAGGAAGGCCACCGGTCCATAGCAGGCACCCAGCACGGCACCGAAGATGGGACCCGTGCCGGCGATGTTGAGCAGCTGAATCAGAAAGACACGCCAACGCGGCAGATGGATGTAGTCCACACCATCGGCCAACCGATGGCAGGGGGTGGCTGCTTCGGGGTTGATGGCAACCTGTCGTTCCAAATAGCACCCGTAGGTGAAATAGGCGACCACGAGCAGCGTCAAACAGAGCAAAAAAGTAATCATGGGCGTAGAATTTTATGCGAAGATAAGAAGAAAAGTGTGTTTTTTTCAAAAAAAGTTGTGAGAATTAAATTTTTTTCAGATATTTGCACACCGAAATGAGGGAGCGAGTTTCCCTTTTGCCGAAATAGCTCAGCGGTAGAGCACTTCACTCGTAATGAAGGGGTCCCGAGTTCAAATCTCGGTTTCGGCTCTCAAAATCAAGGAGTTGCAAAATGCAGCTCCTTTTTTTGTTTGGGTGAAATTGCCCCTTTTCGGGTAAAGTGTGTTACCATCTGTGTTACCACATTTAAGCCTCCTCAAGCACTCGATTCGGCTTCGCACAATCGTTTAACTCTATGATTATCAAGATCAATGCGTTTTGCCGAAAAGATCGAATCTCTGCCGATCAGACCACCATTGTCTATCTGCGTTTTACCACAAACCGCCGCAGTCGGTATGTGAGTACGGGAATCAGAGTCTCCGTATCGGAATGGAATTTTGAGAAACAGGCACCTCAACCCTCCAATCAACACCTTCAATATCAAATCTATGAGCAGATAGAAAACTATCAAAGGCAAATCCGACGGATGGAGGCTTTGGATATGCCTGTCACATTGGATACCCTTTTAGGCAATGATAAACATATGGCAGGATGTACGATTGCCCACTTTCTACAACAGATCATTGAGCAAACCATGCGTGATAATCGATTAAGTTCGGCATCAAGGTACAAGGTTATCTTAGCGCAACTCAAACAAGCGCATTTGTCACATCTTCGTTTTGAGGAATTGACGCTTGACCATCTGCATCTATTTGAAAGCTCGTTGAGGAAATTGGGCAACAAACCCAATTCGATTGTTACTAAAATGAGTGTTTTCAAAGCAATCTATAATAAGGCTCTCTCCAATCGTGTGTTTATCTGTGCGGACAATCCGTTTGTGCGATATAATATTGGAAAACTTCGAGAAATACCGCAAAAACGAGCAATCCACAAAGAGGATATTTTGCAGCTAATGGAAGCCCCCTTGCCGAAAACACTATCCCCATATACTGAACTTTCAAGAGATTTGTTTCTCTTCTCTTATTTTTCGGCAGGGATCAACTTTAAGGATATAGCGATGTTGAGGTATTCCGATATTCGGAATGGTCGTATCTACTATTGTCGCAAAAAGACGGGCAAGAAGATGAATTGTGGTCTGATCCCTCAAACACAATCCATCATAGACAAATACGCGCAGTCCGATAAGATGGCAGAAGATTATATCTTCCCGATTCTCAATCGTCGTATTCACAAAACACCTCAACAAATCAGTAATCGCTTGCATAAGGTTTTGGCACATATCAATCGGGAATTGAAAATATGGGGAGAGCAATTGGGGTTAAAGATCAAATTGACCACCTATGTTGCTCGGCATACATACGCAACCGTACTGAAACGGTCGGGAGT
>CAZTCM010000040.1:0-11917 GCA_964612285.1 uncultured Alistipes sp. | reverse complement strand
AAAATCTTTTTCAACTATTTTTCTTAATTTTGCACTTGGTCGTTGAATCTACCTCTGAAAAATAATTCCTAATTCCTAATTGCTAATTCCTAATTATTTTATATATTTGTAGTTAAAATAGGTGTGAACTATGAAAATCATTCGGAATATAGCGCTCTTTCTGGCGGCGTTGCTGGTTGCAGGCCCGCTGGTGGGGCAGGAGATGAGTGTCAAGAGCTTTGAGCTGCGCGAGAAAGATTTGAATGCCAAGGTCAATCCGGTATTCGATCTCAATGGCGAGGAGTGTGCCCTGGTGCGTGTGCAGATTGCCCTGAGTGGGGTAGTGTTCGAGGGTATGGTGATGGGCCAGCCCAAGGAGATGACCGGCGAGTACTTTGTCTACATGCCCACGATGGCCCGCTCGTTGCGCATCAAGGCCGATGGTTACCTGCCGCTCGAGTACACCTTCCCCTTCCGCTTGGAGAAGTTACGCACCTATGGTATGCGTATTTTGCTGCCCGGAGTTCCCGATGCGGGAGAGCTTCCGCGCCCCACGGCCCAATATGTGGTGATGAATGTCCAGCCCAAGGAGGCGATGGTCATCATCGACAATATGCCGCGTGCGCTCGATGCCAACGGAGCCCTCTTCCTCGAGCTTCCGCTTGGTGAGCATACCTACCAAATCTCCGCCTCGGGGTGTCGCTCCAAGCAGGGAACCTTCGCCCTGATTGATACCGAAAAGACGATGCTCAACATCTCGTTGGCCCCCGCCACGGGATGGGTCAATGTCCAGACCACACCCGCCGAGGGTGTGCAGGTGCTGGTCGATGGCAACAGCGTGGGTACGGCCCCCTGCCGCCTTCAACTCAGTGGCGGAGAGCACCAGCTGCAATTGTTAAAGGCTGGTTATTTGGCTTATAATCAGTCGGTTCGCGTGGTCGATGGCGAGACGATAAATGTGCAGGCGGCCCTGCAAATCAACTCTTCGCAGGTGACCCTCAAGGCGGCCAATCCCAAGGCCGAAATCTGGGTCAGCGGCCAAAAGATGGGCGTTGGCGTTTGGGCCGGTCCGCTGGATGCGGGTACCTACTCCGTTGAGAGCCGTTGTGAGGGATATGAGAACCGCACTGATGTAATTTCGGTCAGAACCACGGGTGAGCGCTCGTTCCAACTCTCGGAGCAGCAGCCCATCTATGGTGTTTTGAAGGTCACCTCCAGCCCGATGGGAGCCGACATCTACCTCGATGGCAAGAAGATTGGACAGACTCCCTATCTCGACAGCCGTATTCTGGTGGGTCGCCACGCTGTGGCGGTCGTTAAGACCGGATGCCGCACCGAGGGTCGCACCGTTGAGCTGAAGAAGGGTGTGCCTTGCGACTTGGAGCTCAAGCTGACGAGCGGAAGAACGATTCTTCCCACCGAGCAGAACCCCCTGGGAGCTGCGGTGACGGCTTCGACTCCCGCTGCCTCCACCACCCAGAATGCGACGGGTGAGGTCTACAAGGTGGGCGACTACTACGCCAAGGGCGATCTGCGCGGCATCGTCTTTTGGGTCGATGCCACGGGCAGGCACGGCAAGATTGTCTCGATGGTCGAGCAGCGCTGCGCCTGGGATAACTCCCTGGCGGAGCGAGTGGTCGGAACGGCGGATTTGAAGGATGGTGCGCTGAACCTGGAGAAGGGTATCGCCCTCTCGTTGCCCCCCTTCTTCTACTGCAAGTCGCAGGGCGAGGGGTGGTATGTGCCGGCCAAGGAGGAGCTGGTGCAGCTCTACCGCGCCAAGAGTCGAATCAATCCCACGCTCAAGAAGATGGCCCAGCCCTTCCTCTCGTCGTGGTATTGGAGCTCCTCGGAGGTTGATAGCGACCAGGTGTGGTGTATGGATATGGCTGCGGGTGTCCCCTATAAGCGCAAGAAAGATGTTGTCCAGCCCGTGCGCCTGGTAGCGAAATTCTAATTGCGAGGGGCAATAAAAGAGGCCTCGATACGTTGTGTGTAACACAGCCCTAAAACACAGAAAGCAAAAAATACGATAAAACAGAATATTATGAGTGAAGTAATCAACATCAAAGAGCTCAGTGAGCGTATCGAACGAGAGTCGGTCTTTGTCGATACACTGCGTCAGGAGATGGGCAAGGTTATCGTAGGTCAGAGCCATCTGATTGATACCCTGCTTATTGGCCTTTTGTCTAACGGACATATCCTCTTGGAGGGTGTGCCGGGTCTGGCTAAGACCCTCGCCATCACCACCTTGGCTAAGGCGGTCGATGCCGACTTCTCGCGCATCCAGTTTACCCCCGACCTTCTGCCCGCCGACCTGCTGGGTACGCTGATCTACTCGCAGAAGAGCGAGGAGTTTGTTGTGAAGAAGGGTCCCGTATTTGCCAACTTTGTGCTGGCCGATGAGATCAACCGTTCGCCTGCCAAGGTGCAGTCGGCCCTTTTGGAGGCGATGCAGGAGCGTCAGGTGACCATTGGCGACGAGACCTACCCGCTGCCCAAACCCTTCCTGGTGCTTGCCACCCAAAACCCCTTGGAGCAGGAGGGTACCTACCCGCTCCCCGAGGCCCAGGTGGACCGTTTTATGCTCAAGGCCCGAATCTCCTATCCCAAGAAGCAGGAGGAGCGTGATATCGTGCGCATGAACCTCTCGGGAGCCGGTATGCCCGAGGTCTCGAAGGTCATCTCACCCGAAGATATCCTCAAAGCCCGCAAGGTGGTCGAGGAGGTCTATATGGACGAGAAGATCGAAAAGTACATCATTGACATCATCTTCGCCACGCGTGAGCCGGCCGAGTATAACCTTCAGAAGTTGCAGTCGCTCATCGCCTACGGAGGTTCGCCCCGTGCCTCGATTTCGCTCGCGAAGGCCGCACGTGCCTATGCCTTTATCCGTCGCCGCGGCTATGTGATTCCCGAGGATGTGCGTGCCGTCTGCCACGATGTGCTGCGCCACCGTATTGGTTTGACCTACGAGGCCGAGGCCGAGAATATCACCTCGGAGGAGATTATCACCGAGATACTCAACAATGTAATTGTACCTTAGCCTTTTTAGTTGTATTTTCCGCGTTAAGGAAAACTACTTAACGAGCAATGAGCAATGAGAAATTTTGAATTTTGAATTGTGAATTGCCAACGTATAGAAACATGCAGGAGAACGAAAACGATATCCTGAAGCGAGTCCGAAAAATCGAGATCAAGACACGCGGTCTGTCGAACGAGATCTTTGCCGGAAAGTACCACACGGCTTTCCGCGGACGTGGTATGTCCTTCTCGGAGGTGCGCGAGTATCGTGCCGGGGATGATGTGCGCGATATTGATTGGAACGTCACGGCCCGCTCGCGTATGCCCCACATCAAGGTCTATGAGGAGGAGCGCGAGCTGACGATGATGCTCCTCTTGGATGTCTCGGCTTCGGGTGAGTTTGGATCGACCGACCGCCTCAAGCGGAGCATCATGACCGAGATTGCCGCCGTGCTGGCCTTCTCCGCCGCCCAGAACAACGACAAGGTGGGTTGCATCTTCTTCTCGGACCGCGTCGAGAAGTTCATCCCGCCAAAGAAGGGGCGCAGCCACATCCTGATGATTATTCGCGAGTTGATAGGTTTTGAACCCCAATCGACGCGCACGACCCTCTCGGAGCCCATCCGTTTCCTGACGAATGTCAACAAGAAGCGTTGCACGACCTTCATCCTCTCGGATTTTCTCGACTCGTCGCGCGACGAACGAGCCCTCGACGATGCACTAAAAATCGCCTGTGGGTGCCACGACCTGGTGGGTATCCGCATCACCGACCCCCGCGAGGCAGAGTTGCCCGATGTGGGAATTGTCGAGTTGCGCGACGCCGAGACGGGGCGCAAAGTGTGGGTCGACAGTTCGTCACGCGCCGTGCGCGACCACTATGCCGCGCGCTGGCGTGAACGCAGCGAACGCATCCTCGAAACCTTGAAGCACAACCGCGTCGATACGGCCCAGGTCTCGACCGATGCCGACTATGTGGCCGAACTGATTAAACTCTTCAAACAGCGATGAAACGCCCTCTCTTCACCCTTTGCGCGCTCTGCTCGATGTTGACCGTCATGGCCCAGCAGCCGACCATCACGGCGCGTGTCGAGCCCGACAACCTCTTCATCGGCGACCGTTTCGACTATGTCATCGAGGTGGAAAAGGACCTCGTGCAGACCATCGAATTCCCCCACTTCGAAGCGCCGAAAAACGGGGCCGTCGAGCTCATCGAGAGCCTGCCGGTCGATACGCTGGAGCGCGATGGGCGCTACCTCAAACTACAAAAGCGCTATCGTCTGGCCGCCTTCGAGGAAGGACTCCTCAACATGGGGGCTGCCGGCGTGCTCTATGCCGATAAGAACATCGTCGATACGCTCTATGCGCGCGATTCGGTCTATTTGCAGGTAGCCACCTTCCAAATCGACTCCACATCGCAATCCATTTATGACCTCAAAGCGCAATACACCCTCCCGTTCCGCATGGCCGAGATTCGCGGGTATGTGGGGTGGGGCATGTGCATCCTCCTGCTCCTGACCGGAGCACTGTATGCCCTTTACCGCTACCTCGAAGCGCGTGGCAAGCGTTTGGCCGACCTCTTCAAACCCACACCGCCCGAGCCGCCGCACATCGTGGCCATCAAGGCCCTCGAAGCGTTGCACCACCAGAAGTTGTGGCAAAACGACCGCCACAAACTCTACTACTCGCTCCTGACCGACATCCTGCGTACCTACATCGCCGGACGCTGGTCGATAGGAGCCATGGAGATGACGACCGACGAGATTATCGAGGCGATGCGCTCGGTGGAACTCCCCGAGAAGGCGCGGATGGATTTGACCTCCATTTTGCGCGACGGCGACCTGGTGAAGTTTGCCAAATTTACCCCCGAGGCGGAACAAAACGAGGGGGACTATAACCGCGCCTACTACTTTGTCGAGGAGACCAAACCCATCGAGGAGAACCCTTCGGCCGAGGAGGGCCCGATGAGTGAAAACGACTAATTTGGTATGAAAAGTACGTTATTGACCATTGCGATGCTGCTCTGCATCGGCACGCTCGCGGCACAACAGATGCCCGAACGAGCGCAGGTGCGCAAGGGCAACCGCCACTATAACAAAGGGAACTACGAGCGAAGCATCGAGCGCTACAACGAGGCGTTGAAGGAGGCTCCGGCTCAATGGGAGGCGACCTACAACTTGGGTAATGCCCTCTATCGCGTCGAACGCTACGAGGCTGCCGAGCAGACAATGACCAAATCGGCGGCCGACTCGTTGCGCAGCGATACGGAGCGAGCCCACGCCTTCTACAACCTGGGCAATGCGCAGTTCAAGCAGAAAAAATACAAGGAGGCGTTGCAGAGCTACAAGAACTCGCTGCTGCTGAATCCTGCCGACGAGGAGGCGAAGTACAACTACGCCTACACGAAGAAGTTGCTCGACGACCAGCAACAGAATCAGGAAAACCAAAATCAGGACCAAAACCAGGACCAAAACCAGGACCAGAATCAGCAGCAGAACCAGAACCAACAACAGCAGGGCGGTAACAACGAGCAGAATCAGCCCCAAAACCAAGACCAAAATCAGGAGCAGAATCAGAATCAGCAGCCCCAAAACGAACAGGAGCAACCCTCTGAGCCCAACGAGCCCCAAGAGGGCGAAGGTCAGCCCCAGCAACCCGAGCAGGGCATTTCGGAACAGGAGCAGGAGCAGATTCTCGATGCTATTCAGGCCCAGGAGGACCGCACCCAGGAGAAGCTGAAAGAGAAGCAGGGCGTGGTGATTCGCGGGGCGAAAAATTGGTAGCCCCAATTTTTCAAATTCAACATGTAGAATTCAAAATGCACAATTAAATTCCGGTAAGATTTTATGCAGTTTGCATCACCATATCTTCTTTGGTTACTGCTCCTTTTGGTTCCGCTCACAGCCTACTATGTGTGGCGGACGCTGAAAGGCGGAGCAACGATTCAGATTTCGAGCGTGCAGGGTTTGTTGCAGGCACCACGCACGGTGCGCTACTACCTGCGACACCTCCCCTTTGTGCTGCGAGCAGCCGCCTTTGCCCTGCTTGTGGTTGCATTGGCACGTCCGCAGGATGTCGAGCGACTCTCACACACCGACACCGAGGGCATCGACATCATGCTCTCGATTGACGTCAGCGGCTCGATGTTGGCCCGCGACTTCAAGCCCGACCGCATCACGGCGGCCAAAGAGGTGGCCGGAGCCTTCGTTGCCGATCGCTATGGCGACCGCATCGGTCTGGTGGCCTTTGCCGGCGAAGCCTTCACCCAATCGCCACTGACCACCGACCAGGGAACGCTGCAAACGCTTTTGAGCCGCATCCGCAGTGGTCTTATCGAGGATGGCACGGCCATTGGCAACGGATTGGCCACGGCCATCAATCGCCTGCGCGAGAGCGAGGCCAAATCGAAGGTCATCATCCTCTTGACCGACGGTGTGAACAACCGCGGTTCGATTACCCCGATGACGGCAGCCGAAATCGCCAAGGCGCAGGGGATTCGCGTCTACACGATTGGTGTCGGCACCGAGGGGATGGCCCCCTATCCGGCGATGGATATGTTTGGGCAGATGACCTTCATTCAGCAGCGGGTCGAAATCGACGAGAAGACCCTTACGGCCATTGCCGAGATGACCGGCGGTCGCTATTTCCGCGCCACCGACAAGGAGAAATTGAAGGCCATCTACGACGAAATCAACCGCATGGAGCGCTCGAAGGTCGAGGCCTCGGTGCGGGTCACCTACCACGAACTCTTTTTGCACTGGGTGTTGGGAGCCTTGGCCCTGCTTGTGGCCGAATTCCTCCTTGCGACCCTCCTCTTAAAACGCATTCCGTAAGCCATGTTCCGCTTTGCCAATCCGCAATATCTATGGCTCTTGTGGGCCATTCCGGTGATGATTCTGCTCTTCATGTGGGCGGCTCACCACCGTCGTCGTCGCCTCGAACGCTTCGGCCGCCTCACCACCCTCGAAGCGCTGATGCCCGACGTGTCGAACAGCCGCATTGCGCTGAAATTCATCCTCTTCACCCTGTCCGTCGGCCTGCTGGTGCTCGCCGCTGCCCGCCCGCAGTTCGGCTCGAAGCTCCGCGAAGAGAAGGCCGAAGGGGTGGAGATGATGCTGGTGGTCGATGTCTCAAACTCGATGCTGGCCGAGGATTTCGCCCCGAACCGCCTCGAACGTACAAAGTATGCCATCAATAAACTCTTTGAGGGGATGCGCCAGGATCGCGTGGGACTCGTGGTCTTTGCCGGCGAGCCGAAGGTGCAGCTCCCCATCACCTCGGATTACCGCATGGCCAAGGCCTTTGCCCGCCGCATCGAGCCCTCGTTGGTGCAGGTGCAGGGCACGGCCGTAGGGAAGGCATTGGAGCAGGCGCTGTTGTCCTTCTCGGGCGAGACGGTTGACGAGGAGGAGGGCCGCCAAAGCCGCGTCATCATCCTCATCACCGATGGCGAAAACCACGAGGATGACGCCATCGCCACGGCCCAAAAGGCGGCCGAGATGGGTATCCGCATCTACACCATCGGCATCGGCACCCCCGAGGGTGCCCCGATACGCATCGGTGGCGACTACATCCGCGACGAAAAGGGGGAGATGGTGGTCTCGAAACTCAACGAAGAGATGCTCTCCGAGATTGCCAACCTCACGGGCGGCCTGTATGTTCGTTCGACCTTGCAATCGATTGGCTTGGAGGAGATTGTAAAGAGCATCGAGGCGATGGAGAAGAGCGAACTCTCGACCATCCGCTTCGAGGAGTATGACGAACAATACCGCCTGCCGCTGGCCATTGCCTTGGTGCTGCTGCTCATCGAATTGTTGCTGCTCGATCGCCGCAACCCGTTGCTGGCCCACCTGAACATCTTCCGCGAGGAGCGCAAGAAATAATCCGCCTTTACAGATACACGAAGGGCTGTTCGATCGAACAGCCCTTTTGTTTTGCAGGTCCTATAAGCCGGGTTCTGTTGCCGAGCAACGGGCTGCCTGCACATCCATGCGACAACCCGCATCGGCCCCCTGTCATTTATCTACGACGACGCTCTCACATCGCCTCCAGCAACCTACCCCCCGGCATCGGGCGAGCAACCCTATGACTGCCGGTATACACGGTCTTGCAACCCACGGGACGTACGGACCGAGCGACATTGCTGCCCTCGCGGTGGGCTCTTACCCCACCTTTTCACCCTTACCGCATCGCAGATGACCCCGAACGAGGTCTCCCAACACGGCGGTTATTTTCTGTTACGCTTGCCATAAACTCACGCCTATCAGGCCGTTAACCTGCGTGGTGCTCTATGTTGCCCGGACTTTCCTCCCCCGACCGAAGTCGGCAGCGACAGAGCGGACCTGCGACGCAAAGGTACAAAAAATATTTTCTTCGATCACCAGCTCACCCCGTCTTTTTACAAATACCTACTACTACTGTTCCGGCTCCTCTTCGTAATCCATCAGGTCGTCGTAGCGCGAGTCGTGGTAATCGGGCTCGTCGAACAGATCGTTCGGGCTGTCAAAGCGCATCAAATCGGGGAGTTGCTCCTCGGCTTGCTCCTCCGTGTGTGTGGAAGGCAACCACAACGCCTGATGGTCGAAGAGGGTAAACTTGTGAATCGGCGAGTCGGGAAAACAGTGGTCGTGCATGTGGCAAATGGAACAGTGCCCCAACGGCATCGTGCCTCTCGGACACCGGTCTGAGGCGCGGGCATATACGAGAGGTTGCGGTGCCGGCTTTTTTTTCGTGCAGCGTTTAATCAGAAAACCTATCAAAAGCACCACAGAAATGAAGGCCATAAAAAAGGCCACAATACTCCTAATCAGCACATAGATAATTCCCGGCATAGTCGTTGTTTGTTTTGTTTCTGATGCAAAGGAAGCGTTGTTTTGTGACAACCTATGACACAATTGCAATTTTTACCCTTAAAAACAGGAAAAATTACTCATTTTTTCCTGTTTTTTGTTGTATCTTTGTCTAAATCAATCTTTCAAACACCATGAAACGACTCCTGACCCTGCTTTTTGCGACGATGTTGGTAGCGGCTTGTGCTCCGACCTCCGACACTACGGCCACCTACACCAACCCCATCCTGGGTGGTGACTACCCCGACCCGACCATCCTGCGCGAGGGGAACGACTACTACATGACCCACTCGGCCTTTGACTACCAGCCCGGGCTCACGGTCTTCCACTCGACCGACCTCGTGCACTGGGAGCCCATCAGCTATGCCCTGAAAACCTATCTCGGCTCGGTGTGGGCCCCCGACATCTGTAAGCATGAGGGCAAATACTACATCTACTTCACCGTGGCCCACCCCAAGGGGCGCATGAACTTCGTCACCTGGGCCGAGTCGCCCTACGGACCGTGGAGCGACCCGATTGACTTGAAGGTGGGCAACATCGACCCCTGCCATGTGGTGGGTGAGGATGGTTCGCGCTGGCTCTTCATGTCGGCCGGCAAGCGAGTACGTCTCACCGACGACGGGCTGGCCATTCTGCCCGAGACAATGGAGGTAGTCTACGAGGGGTGGCAATACCCCGAAGAGTGGCTCACCGAGGGGTTGTGCCTCGAAGGGCCGAAGTTGCGTAAGATTGGCGACTACTACTATTACCTCAACGCCGAGGGAGGCACGGCGGGACCTCCGACAAGCCACATGGTGGTCGTAGCCCGCTCGAAATCGATTAACGGTCCGTGGGAGAACTCGCCGTTCAACCCGTTGGTGCACACCTACGATGCCGCCGACCGCTGGTGGTCGAAGGGGCACGGTTCGCTCATCGATACCCCCGACGGGCGTTGGTGGGTGGTCTACCATGCCTACGAAAACGGCTTCACCAACCTCGGCCGCCAGACGCTGATGGAGCCGGTTGTGTTGGGTGAGGATGGTTGGTTCCACCCCGTCGATGGGCTCGACGTGGCCCAACCGATTGCGGCACCGCTGCCACTCAACCCCGCACTCGACCGCAAGGCGCACCTCGACGAGTTCCGCGTAGGTCTGGATTGGAAATTCTACAAAGCCTTCGACCCCGACCGCGTGAAGGTCGAGAATGGCGTGCTGACGATGCAGGGCAAAGGCACACGCGCAGCCGACTCCTCGCCCATGATGTTCGTGGCGGGCGAGCATGCCTACGAGATTGAGGCTGAAATCGAGCTGCACGGCGAGGTCACGGCAGGTCTGCTGCTGGTCTACAACAGCGACTTCTTCCAAGGCACGGGCTTCAACAAGGAGCGCCGCATTCGCTACCGCAAAGGGGGCGAGTCGGGCCGCGGAAAGACGGCCGAGCGGATGTGGTTGCGCCTGCGCAACGACCATCACATCGTCACGGGCGAGTATAGTTTCGACGGCGTCGAGTGGCACCGCGAGACGTGGGGCATGATGATTAACGGCTACGACCACAACACGCTCTACGAGTTCCAAAGCGTGCTGCCGGGCCTCTTTGTCGCCGGTGAGGGGTATGCCACCTTCAAGAATTTCAAATACCGCTCATTAGAGTGATGTTTCAACCCGGCATAAAAGAGCATTTGAGGGCGAGTGTCACGCAGAATCACCTTGTTGGACAGCCGCTTTACTATGTTAAGGAATTGTTAAATCAACCACAAAGCCGTCGCAGTTCGACGGCTTTGCTTTATATTTGTACCCTATTGTGTCCTTTTGTAAACGCAAACCAAACACACAGCAATGAGTGAAATCTATACCGTGACCGTCGTCATTCTCGGCATCCTGGCCGTCTCGGGCCTTTTTGTCGGTGTCACGAATGACGCCGTAAACTTCCTGAACTCGGCCATCGGCTCGAAAGCGGCACCCATGCGCACCATCCTCACGGTGGCCTCCCTCGGTATTCTTATCGGCGTCATCACGTCGAGTGGCATGATGGAGGTGGCGCGCAGCGGCATGTTCAACCCCGGACTCTTCACCTTCCACGAGGTGATGATTCTCTACCTGGGTGTGATGTTCGCCAACATCATCCTGTTAGACCTCTACAACTCGCTCGGACTGCCCACCTCGACCACCGTGTCGTTGATTTTCTGTCTGCTCGGCTCGGCTATCGCCGTTTCGATTTTCAAGATTGCCCAAGACCCCGCCATCGGCTTCTCGTCGCTCGGCACCTTCATCAACACTTCGCGTGCCCTGGGTATCGTCTCGGCCATCCTCCTCTCGGTGGTCATCGCTTTCACCTGCGGCACGATTGTGATGTACATCTCACGCGCCATCTTCTCGTTCCGCTACTCGGCCATGTTGCGTCGTTTCGGTGCCATCTGGTGTGGAGCCTCGCTGACGGCCATCATCTACTTCGCCCTCTTCAAGGGGTTGAAATCGCTCATGGCGGGCCATCCGCTGGTCATGTGGATCAACGACCACCTGCTCACCGCCCTCTTTGGCTGCTGGGCAGCCTGCGCCTTGGTGCTCTACTTCGTGCAACTCTTCAAGGTCAACATCCTGCGCATCACGATTCTCTCGGGTACGTTCGCCCTGGCCCTCGCCTTTGCCGGCAACGACCTGGTGAACTTCATCGGTGTGCCGGTTGCCTCGTTCGATGCCTACCGCATCGCCAGCGCTGCCGGCGACTCGACGATGCTCATGGAGGCCCTCAACGAGAATATTCCGGCCAACATGTCGATTCTGCTCATGGCCGGAGGCATCATGATGCTGACCCTCTGGACCTCGAAGAAGTCGATGCACGTCTCGCAAACCGAGCTCAAACTCGCCTCGCAAGACGAGGATACGAGCCAAAACAACTCCTCGGTCTTCTCGCGCACGATTGTGCGTGCCGCCATGCAAATCAACACGGCCATCGATTATGTCACCCCGCGCGGGTTGCGTCAGCGCATCGAGCGTCGTTTCGAGTTCGAGGATATCGAGCACAGCGGTGCGCCCTTCGACATGGTGCGCGCCACGGTCAACCTGACCACCTCGGCACTGCTTATCGCCTTG
>CAZTCM010000039.1:0-11950 GCA_964612285.1 uncultured Alistipes sp. | reverse complement strand
GAACATTCGGAGGGTGGACGTGATGGGCGCAGTGAGCGCCGATTTAATCGTGCCGCGTCGGAGCCGACGGGCAAACCTTTCAAACGTGCTTCGTACAACCCCCACTTCTCGGAGGAGAATCGTCCCCTGTTCGAGGAGCGTGGCGAGCGTCGCACCGAGCGCAAGACCTATGGCGAGAAGCGCGGTGCCGAAGGCCGTTTTGGCGGTAAAAAGTTTGAAGGCAAAAAGTTTGAAGGCAAGAAATTTGAGGGTAAAAAGTTCGAGGGTAAGAAATTCGAGGGCAAGAAGCCGGCCGGCAAGCGTGCCTATACCGCCTCGGACGAGCGTCCGCACAGCTACCCGAAGTTCAACCCCGAGCGTCAGACGGGCGAGATTCGCCTGAATCGTTTCTTGGCGCAGTCGGGTATCTGCTCGCGTCGCGAGGCCGACGACTTTATTACGGCCGGTTTGGTTTCGGTCAATGGGGTGATTGTTTCGGAGCTGGGCACGAAGGTGAAGCCGACCGATGAGGTACGCTTCAACGACGAGCGTCTGCAAGGCGAGAAGAAAGTCTACCTGGTGCTGAACAAGCCGAAGGGATATGTCACCTCGCTCGAAGATCCGCATGCCGATAAACTGGTGATGGATTTGGTGAAGAACGCCTGCACGGAGCGTATCTATCCGGTGGGTCGTCTGGATAAGAACTCGTTGGGCTTGCTGCTCTTTACGAACGACGGCGACTTGACGAAGACGCTGACCCACCCGTCGTATCGCAAGAAGAAGATCTATCAGGTGACGCTCGACAAACCCCTGACGCGTGCCGATATGGATCGTCTGGCCGAGGGTATCACGCTCGAAGATGGCGAGATTTTCGCCGACGAAATCTCCTATTTGAAGGATAACAAGCAGGAGGTGGGTGTCGAGATTCACTCGGGCCGCAACCGCATCGTGCGTCGTATGTTCGAGTTCCTGGGCTATACGGTGACGAAACTCGACCGTGTCTACTACGCCGGTTTGACAAAAAAGAACCTCAAACGCGGTGCTTGGCGTTTCCTGACGAAGGAGGAGGTGACGCGCCTGAAAGCCGGACTCTACGAGTAGGCGAAAACAGATAGAATTAACAGCGGATGTCCTCTTATGCGAGTGCATCCGCTGTTTGTTTTATTAATAAATAAAAAGATAATTAAATAAAAACGATTTACTATATAGGTTTTTTAATAGAGAGTGCTTATCTTTACATCATAATAGAATAATATCAATAACTGATTAGTATGACAAAAGAAGAGTATAAGGCTTTATTGAAATCTGATTATTGGAAAGGTTATTCTTATTCTTTGATTAAAGAACGCAATTTTACATGTGAAGATTGCGGTCGCATATATTATAATGAGAGGCACAAATTGCAGGTTCATCATCTTTCATATCGTGATGTATCTCCATGGTCATATAGACCTGAGGAATTAATAGTACTTTGTGAAGAGTGTCATAAAAAACGACATGGTATAATTACTACTATCAATCCTCCAACTGTTGTAGCGCATTCAAAATCTATCATAGGGAATGATGCGTCCAACACTCCTACGAAGTCTCGGCAATCAAAAGGGATAATGATAGAACATACTCGAAATGTTCACTCTGAAAATCTAGATGGTAAAAGGAAATTCAAGAATTTCTTGATATCCTTTTTACTTGTCTTTGGGATGCTATTATTTGTTGAATATCTTGTGAATAGGAACTCTGTAACCTCTTCGTCTACCCTTGATGAAAAACTAATACAAAATAGCAATCCTAAAAAGGAGGAGGTACAACCATCTTATACAATCTCTACTAAGGATGTGTCAGGAACACTGAAATCCATAGGCGTTCCATCTCAGGTTAAGAAATCCTCTCCTGTTGTGAAAAAAGAACAACCTTCGGTGACAAAGACGAAACTTGCACCTAAAAATATCGAGAGCGATGTTGATAAAACTATACAAAAATCGCTTGAAGGTAAAGTGCGTGTACAAACTAAGGATATAGAAACTGAGCCCAAAAACAACTCGTTAGATATGCTTAAAGACCGTACTCATGCGAATGTAGTAGAACGAGCCCGACGAGTTGGCGTCAGCACGGAGGGTAGTACGGCGGATATATTAGATAGAATCAATCATGCAAATATAGTAGAATGGGCGAAAAGGGAAGGTGTTAGTTCAGAAGGATCGACTTTGGAAATATTGGAAAGGCTGAATCGTAAAGCAATGGATAAAGATAATTGATGGACGCTTGCTAATCAACTAGTTGTGATAGGTTGTTGTTTCGTGTGAAAATATATTTTTAGTCTTTGATTTTTCATTTTTAATTCCAAAGTGTATCTTTGTAAATTAAACGGAAAAACCAGATTCGATTATGCAGAAGATATGGCAATGGCTGCGCAGTTCGATTTCGCCGGTCTACATCACGCTGTTTGTGGCTTCGTTCATCCTTTGGTTTATCGCCAAACTGAACTATACCTACACCACCGAACAGACCTTTCGCATCAATGTCAATGGCGAGCAGTTTCGGGTAAACTGCGTCGTCGAGGGGGTGGGAACAAACCTCTTTGGCTACCGCGTCTACAACAACAAAGTGTTGCGCATTCCGCTCTCGGAGTTGCGTGCCGGCTGTTCGACCGAGGAGGGGCACATCGGGAAACTGGTGCTCGATCCCCACTCGTTGCAGAATGCCATCTCGGTGCGTTGCACCGACATCAAAATCATCTCCATCGGGGAGGTTCCCGAGATTGACGCCCCGCAGAAGTGATGCTGAAAGTCGGAATCACGGGGGGCATCGGCAGCGGAAAGAGCACGGTGTGCCGGCTCTTTGCGGCACGCGGTGTGGCGGTCTACGACACGGATGCCGCGGCTAAACGGTTGATGGCGGAGGAGGAGTCGCTGCGACAAGCCATCGAGGCGCGTTTTGGGGCCGAGAGCTATTGCAACGGGGTGCTGAATCGTGCGTGGTTGGCCGAGCGGGTCTTTGGTTGCGAGAGCGAGCGTCAGGCCCTCAATCGGCTGGTTCATCCCGCTGTGGTCGCCGACTTCGAGCGGTGGGCGGCAGAGCGGGAGGGCGACTATGTGATTGCCGAGTGCGCCCTGCTCTATGAGGCGGGGTTGGATGCACACCTCGACTATGTCGTGGCGGTCTTGGCGCCCGAACGACTGCGCATCGAGCGCGCCATGCAGCGCGACGGTGCCACCGAGGAGCAGATTCGCAGCCGCATGGCACGACAACTCGACGACGATACGTTGCGGGCCCGCGCCGATGTGGCGGTGGTCAACCTCTTCGAGGAGGATTTGGAGCCGATGGTAAAGGAGTTGGATTTCCGTTTCAAGACACTTGCCAAACAATGAGCATTCCCGCGTCACGCGCCGTGATGGCCATCATCAACTGCACGCCCGACTCGTTCTACACGGGCGAGGGTACGCTACCGACCCATGAGGCGTTGGTGCATGCCATGCGCATGGCGGTGAGCGACGGAGCCGAGGTGCTCGATATTGGGGGCTACTCGTCGCGCCCGGGGGCTACGGAGGTCTCCCTCGACGAGGAGTGGCGCCGCGTGGAGCGTGCCTTGCAGGCGGCTCGCGAGGTGTGTGCGGGGGTGGAGAAGGCTCCGCTCCTCTCGGTCGACACGTTTCGCAGCGAGGTGGCCCGACGTGCCATCGAGGGGTATGGCGTCGGGATGATTAACGACATCTCGGGCGGCCTGCTCGACGAGGCGATGTATGCGACGGTGGCTGCGGCCGAGGTCGACTATGTGGCGATGCACATGCGCGGTGTTCCGCAGACGATGCAGCAACTGACTGACTACGACGACGTGGTGGGGGAGGTGGTTGCCTGGTTTGAGGAGCGCATTGGGGTGATGTTGCAGGCCGGCATCGCTCCGCATCGCATCCTGCTCGACCCTGGCTTTGGCTTTGCCAAGACCACCGAGCAGAACTATGCCCTGGTGGCGGGGTTGGAGCGATTGGCTGCGTTGGGTTATCCCCTGCTGGTGGGGGTGTCGCGCAAGTCGATGATTCGCGAGGCGGTAGGGGCTGCGAGTGCCGCGGTTTTGCCGGCTACGACCGCCCTGCATTGGGAGTTGCTGCATCGTGGAGCCCGCATCCTGCGCGTACACGATGTGTGCGAGGCACGGCAGGTCATCGACCTCTACAACTACTATGAAAAAACGATAAGCAGACTATGATACAGGTTACATCCATCCACAAAAGTTTCGGCGAACTCGAAGTGCTGAAAGGCGTTTCGCTTGCGGTAGGGCAGGGCGAGTTGGTTTCGATTGTCGGGGCCAGCGGAGCCGGTAAGACGACACTGTTGCAGATTATGGGCACGCTCTCACGCCCCGATGCTGGAGAGGTGCGGATTGGCGGCGAGTTGCTCACGGCGATGAACGATACGCGCCTGTCGCGCTTCCGCAACCAACACATCGGCTTTGTCTTTCAGTTTCACCACCTGCTGCCCGAGTTTACGGCCTTCGAAAATGTCTGCATCCCGGGATTGATTGCAGGGCGTAAGCGTCAGGAGGTGGAGCGTGAGGCGCTGGAACTCTTGGAACGGGTGAACCTTACAGCGCGTGCGCATCACAAACCGGCGCAACTCTCTGGGGGTGAGCAGCAACGAGTGGCTATTGCCCGTGCCTTGATTAACCGTCCGCAGGTGCTGCTGGCCGACGAGCCTTCGGGCAACCTCGATTCGCACAATCGCGCCGAGATACACCGTCTCTTCTTCGAACTGCGCGACGAGTTACAGCAGACGATGGTCATCGTGACCCACGACGAGCAATTGGCCGCCTCGACCGACCGTTGCATCCGCCTTTCAGACGGACGTATTCTCGAATAAAATCCACCGCTGCCGTGTCGGAATTTCGTTTCAAACAATTTGCCGTTCGCCAAGACCTCACCCCGATGAAGGTGGGGACCGACGGGGTGCTGCTGGGGGCGTGGGCGCGTTTGGAGGGGGCTCCGCACCGTCTGCTCGACATCGGTACAGGCACGGGGGTCATTGCTCTGATGCTGGCTCAACGTGCTCCGCAGGCGCAGATTACGGGCATTGACATCATCTCGGTGGAGGAGGCGCGACACAATGCCGATACCTCGCCGTGGGCCGACCGCCTTCACTTCGAACAGTGTGCCGTACAGCAGTTTGAGGCGACACCCTTTGATGTGATTCTCTCCAATCCTCCCTTCTTTGTCGAGGCGCTGACCTCACCCGACCCGGGGCGCGCCGCAGCCCGTCACGCCGTGGAACTCCCCTTCGAGGCGTTGCGTGATGCCGTGGTGCGATTACTTGCTCCCGAGGGGCACTTCTCGTTGGTGCTGCCGACGAATGAGGCCGAGCGCTTTGTGCAGCTCTGCAAGGAGTTTTTGGCGGTGCGGCGTAGTACAGAGGTGCGTACCACCCCGCGCCATCCGGCCAAACGACGACTGCTTGAAATGGTGCATTGGAACGCTCGGCCGGCTGCGGTCGAGCACGAGAGTCTCACCATCGGCACGGGCGAACACGAGGCCTATACGGCGCAATATCGCACCTTGACCCGCGATTTTTACCTGAAATTTTGAAAGTAGGACAAATTCTGCTACATTTGTAGCAAGGATTCAAATCGTTAGAAGCTATGAAACGCATGATGATGTTGGCAGTGGCTCTGCTTGTGGGGGGCTCACTCTATGCCCAAACCGGAAATATCGCCCTTTCGGGCGTGGTCGAGAAGGCGGATGGTACCATCGAACTCCATGCCCCCGAGAGCACGCTTGCGGTCGATGTGACGGTTCGTTGCGAACGAGTAATCTGCGGCCCCTATGCCCGCTATGCACAGAAGTTTTTGGGCGTGCGTGCCCCGCTGACCGATAAGTGTGAGTGGCAGGTGACCGGTGCCGCCATTGCGCTGGCCGATGCCGCGTCGTTGACACCGTGCGAGTTGCCGGCTTCGACGACCACCTATGCCCGCCACGCTGCGGGTGACGAGGAGTTTGCCCGTGTGCAGATTGATAAAAATTCGACCTTCACGCCGACCCTCGAAGCGGCTGCCGAAGCGGCAGCCTCGACCATCTTCTCCCTGCGCAAACATCGCATGGAACTTATCACGGGCGAAGCCGGTGAGCAGGTCTTTGGCGAGGGGTTGCGTGCCGCATTGGCCGAGATTGACCGCCAGGAGCAGGCCTACCTCGAATTGTTCCTCGGCAAGCATATCACCATCACCACGACCGAACGCTTTTTCGTGACGCCCGAGGCCGAGAAGTTGCAGTATGTAGTATGCCGTTTCAGCCCCGAGCAGGGTTTGTTGCCGTCGAGCGATTTGATGGGCAACATGATTCTCTTGCAGATTACCCCTGCCGAGAAGGTCGTAAGTCCCGTGCCCGAAGCGGGTCCGAAGGATATGCTGACGGCGACATGTGTTGTGGCCAATCGTGCCGCCTGCCGCATCTTGGTGGCCGGTGAGGAGCGGGCCTTTGCCGAATTGCCGCTCTACCAATTTGGCCGCACGGTGACCTTCGCACTGCCGCGTCGCAAATAACCGCTTTACGTCGGATGCCGAAGAGCCTCACCTCCCGCATGGTGGCCCTGCTGGCCGCTTGTCGTCGTGAACGCAACGGCTTGGTGGCCGACACGATGTACTACGACGGAGCACGTTATGGCTTGAATTATGGCGTGGCACTCCCTACGCTGCGTCGTTTGGTTCGCGAGGAGAGCTCCGACCACGATTTTGCCCGCTTTCTCTATGGTCAGGATGTGCGCGAGTTGCAACTCGCAGCACTGCATCTGGCCGATCCTGCACGTTTGAACAACCCCGACGAGAGGGACTTCTGGCTCTCCGGTGTGCGCAACTCGGAACTCGCCGAGGAGGCCGCCTTTGCTCTGTTGTGTCGTGTCGAGGGGCTGGCTGCATGGATGGCATCGGAGACACTCCTTCCGCTGCAACGCTACGCCTTGTGGATGGCCGCAGCCCGTGCCCCTTATCCCGTACTTATCGCATTGCCCTCGACCCTTGATACGCTGCGTCGTGTGGCCGATGATGTCGAGGCTCCGGCCTACGCCTTGCGGTTGTTGTTGCGTGGAGCCATTGCATTGTGGGTACATCTGGCAGCACAAACGCCCGAGACGCATCGGGCCGTCGCGGCACAACTGCATGCGTTGGGCACGGCATCCTGGGAACAGGAGTTGCGCGACGAACTCGCCTGGCGTCTGCCGGAGTAAGGCGCGGGCCGGTTAATAACGCTCGCCGGCCAATTCGTACTGCTCCAACTCTTCGAGAATGGTCACCAGGTGGTTGTAGCCCACGCAACCGCTTTCGCGCCACATCACCTCACCGCGCCGAAAAAACATCAACGTCGGAATCGAAACGATGTTGTAACGTCGCACGATGTGCTGCATCGCGGGGTCTTCGATGTCGATGCGCAGTACGTCGGTACGATTGCTCATGCGCTCTTCGAATTGTGTGATGATGGGCTCCATCTGTTTGCAGGGGCCGCACCAAGAGGCATAGAAGTCGACAAAGGTGAGCTTCTCCTGCCAAATCAGTTGGTCGAAATTCTTCATATCCTATCCGTCTGTCAATTGTTGATTTCCACCCAGGTGAGGTAGGCGTTGGCGTATTGTCCCAATGCCTGCTCGACATAGCGTATCGTCTGCTTCAATCCTTCGGTGAGGGTTGTAGTGGGGCGCCACCCCAGTTCGTTGCGGGCCGCCGTGAGATCGGGCATGCGACGACGCTGCTCGTCGCTGCGGGCTTCGATACGCGTGATGCGCGATTTGCTGCCGCACAACTCGATGATTTTCGTAGCCAGCCCCAAGATGGAGATTTCATGGTCGCTGCCCAGATTGATGGTGCGTGTGTGCAGCGTGTCGGGGGCCTCCATCAGTCGGATGAGGCCGTCGACGATGTCGCCTACCCAGCAGAAGGTGCGCTGTTGATCACCGCTTCCCTCGATGACAATCTCCCGATTTTGCAGTGCGGCGACCACCATCTTCATTACGACGCGCTGATCCATCAAATCGGCTCCGCTGCCATAGGTGTTGAAGATGCGGGCGATGCGTGCATCTACGCCGAACTCCTGCCGATAGGCACGAAACAGCGCTTCGGCTGCCTGCTTGCTTTCGGCAACGATGCGTGAGGTGGTGGCCGGTGTCTCGCCGACGGCGAGGTTGCGTGTGCGCAGAGTGCAGAGGCTTCCGGTTGATCCCAACACCACGCGTGCATGTTCGTTGCGTGCCGTATCGAGGGCATGAATCGACCCCAACATGCTCACTTTGAGCGTCTCGACCGGCAACGCCTTGTTGTAGCGCACCATCGAGGGGGCGGCGAGGTGGTAGAGCTCGTCGCAACGAATGCCGAACGGATGGATGATGTTGTGGTGAATGTAGTGAAATGAACCCGATTTGCGGGCCTCGCGAAGCATCGGCGCATTCGTCACATCGCGAATGTCGACGCAGAATACCTCGTGTCCCTCCTGCCACAATCGGTGGCAAAGGTGCGAGCCGATGAAGCCCACACCGCCCAATACGACAACTCTCTTCTTTTGCATCTTGTTCCCTTTTTCGGGGAGCAGAAGCAAATACTATTCCATAAAGAGTGCCTTCGGAAGATCGGCGATGTTGTTGATGGCAACCACTTCGATGCCTTTGGGACGTTTGGTCGTCTTGCCCAGATAGCCCGAGACGATGATGCGGCGGAAGCCCAGGCGGGCTGCCTCGCTGATGCGTTGTTCGGTGCGTGGTGCTGGACGTACCTCGCCCGAAAGACCGATTTCCCCGGCACAGCAGACCCCCTCGGTCACGGGACGGTCGAAGTAGGAGGAGATGACCGCAGCTACGACCGAAAGGTCGAGCCCCGTATCGGCGACTTTAAATCCGCCGGCAAAGTTCAAAAAGACATCCTTCTGGAACATCTTCATCCCCACACGCTTTTCGAGCACTGCCAGAAGCATGCTCATGCGGCGGGCATCGAAACCGGTGGTCGAGCGTTGCGGCGTGCCGTAGGCGGCGCTGCACACCAAGGCCTGCACCTCAATCAGGTAGGGACGCAATCCGTCGACCGTGGCTCCGACTGCGATGCCGCTCAGGGGCTCCTCGTAGTGGGTCAGCAGAATCTCCGAGGGGTTGGCTACGCTGCGCAGTCCGTGGTCCAACATCTCGAAAACGCCGATTTCAAAGGTGGCACCAAAGCGGTTTTTGATGCCGCGCAAGATGCGATAGCAGTTGTTGGCATCCCCCTCGAATTGCAAGACGACATCGACGATGTGCTCCAAAATCTTGGGGCCGGCAATTGTGCCGTCCTTCGTGATGTGGCCGATGATGAAGATGGCCGTACCGGTAGTCTTGGCATATTTGAGAAGCGTGGCGGCACATTCGCGGATTTGCGAGACGCTGCCGGCCGATGATTCGATGCTCTCAGAGTAGATGGTCTGTATCGAGTCGATGACCACCAGGTCGGGCTTCTCCTCGACGATTTGCGTGGTGATGTTTTCGAGCAGCGTTTCGGGGTAAATCAGACACTGCTCGTTGCAAATGCCGATGCGGTCGGCACGCATACGAATCTGCTCGGCCGACTCCTCGCCCGAGACATAGAGCGTTTTGAGATTGTTCTCGGCCAGTGCCAACTGCAACGAGAGGGTCGATTTACCGATACCCGGTTCGCCGCCAAGCAGAACGAGTGAGCCGGGAACCACGCCGCCTCCCAGCACCCGATTGACCTCCTCGTTGCCCGTATCGATGCGGCGGTGGTCGTTTTCGCGAATCTCACGAATGGGTTGAGGCCGCGACGCCTGTTTGAGCGACGAGGCAGCCGCCAGCGAGGGGGTGGCATTTTCGCGTGCAATCACCTCTTCGGCGAAGGTGTTCCACTCGCCACACGAGGGGCACTTGCCGAGCCATTTCGGCGCTTCGAAACCGCAGTTGCGGCAGAAAAAAGCCTTCTTTACCTTTGCCATCGTCGCTGGGGGTTGCGGGGTTAATCGTAGAGGTGGGAGGTATATTCTTGACGAATCAGTCGAACGGAGCTTCCCTCCGGAAGTCGCTCAGCGTAGCGGTCGGTTACATCGACCTCGAAGCAGACGTGGCGCATGCCCTCCTCGGTGGTGTAGGAGGTTACCTTGGCCGGGTACTCCTCGTCGCTATAGCGGAAGGTCAACTTGCTCGATGCGGGGACCTTGTCAAATTCGCCGGTGACCACCTCGGCATCAGCCCGGGGCGTGACATAGAGTTCGCCACCATCGAAACGGCTGAAATCGAGCCGATAGGCTCCACCGGCCGTCACAGGAGCCGTTGCTACGACCTCCTCGATCAGTTGCTCGACCAATTGCGTGAGCTCGCTGTCTGACGTATCCGGAAGTGTATGGCGCGCCTTGACCTCCGTAACAGCGTAGGTGGTCGAGTAGAAGACATCCTCCTGCCGGCTGCATGCCGTAACGAGTAGGGTAGCCGTGAGGAGCGTGAGCAGTCGTTTCATCGTCATGTGGGGTTATTTGATGAAGAATCGGTAGATGTCGTTGCCGTTGGCGTAGAGCAGCAGGGTGAGCAGGATGGCCAGGCCGATGTATTGTGCAATCTCCAACACGCGGTCGCTCACTTTGCGGCCGGTGAGCATCTCCCAGCAGGTGAAAATCGCATGTCCGCCATCCAGACCCGGGATGGGCAGGATGTTCATCACGGCCAGAATAATCGATAAGAAGGCGGTTTTCAGCCAGAAATCGAGCCAATTCCACTCGGGGGCAAAGAGATTGCCGATGGCGATGAATCCACCCAGTTCCTCATACATCTTCGTCTCGGGTTTCACGATGAGTTTCAGTTGCTCCCAATAGGAGGCGATGGTGTTTCCTGCACGGCGAATACCGGCCGGAATCGACTCTGCAAGCGTGTATTGACGGGTACGCAACTCCAACGGATTGCGAATCAACACTCCCAGACGCCCCTCGGCCGAGACGGGGAGGCTGAGCTGCAACGAATCGCTGCCACGCACCACATGCAGCAACACCGTGTCGCCGGCAGCCGCCTTCAATGCCTGCTGAATGGCGCGGTGGTCGAGCCCCGAACGCTGCTCGCCGGCGCCAATCACCCGGTCGCCACGTTGCAGCAAGGATGCCGATGCTGCTTCGACGCTATCCACGAGGAAGGGCATACGGGGAGTCAGCAGATGTTCGTACCCCTGCGTGCGACGCATCTCAATCAATGCGGCAAGTGGCAGTTGCAGGCTGACCTCTTCGCCATTGCGCTCGACAACAACCTCCAAATCGGCATCGACAAGCAGCAGTTTGTTGGCAATCGAGGCATAGTTGTCAATCGCTTCGCCTCCGATGGTGCGAATCTTATCCCCGTCGCGGAATCCGAGCCCGTGACCGGTGTCGTTGAAGTTGTAACCCCAGTGGGCATCCTCGTTTGAGAAATAGCTGTCGCCCCAAGTGTAGCAGATGGCGCAGTAGATGACTACGGCCGTCAATACATTCATCACCACGCCGGCAATCATCACCAAGAAGCGTTGCCAGGCCGGTTTTGCACGGAAATCATCCGGTTGCACGGGTTGTGCCAGCTGCTCCTTGTCCATCGACTCGTCAATCATGCCGCCGATTTTGACATAACCGCCCAGCGGCAACCATCCCAGCCCATATTCGGTCCCCTTGTAGGTGAACTTAAAGAGCGAGAACCAAGGGTCGAAGAAGATGTAGAACTTCTCGACACGAATCTTAAAGAGACGTGCCACCAGGTAGTGACCCATCTCGTGCAGCCCCACAATCACCGTGAAGCAGAGGAAAAATTGCAGAATTTTAATCAGTGTATCCATCTTTTCGTTTGATTACAAATGAAGGTATTCGGCGGCCAGGCGGCGCGCTTCGTCGTTCGACGCGGCATACTCCTCCCACGAAGGATTTGCCGTGAAGGTCGCTTTGCCAAGGGCATATTCGATGGCCCGCACGATGTCGAGCCAGGCGCATTGTCGATGCAGGAAGGCTGCCACGGCCACCTCGTT
>CAZTCM010000038.1:0-12057 GCA_964612285.1 uncultured Alistipes sp. | reverse complement strand
GCAGGATGTGGCCTGCCAGAATCAGCTTGTCTACCAGCGTGGTCTTGCCGTGATCGACGTGAGCAATAATCGCAATATTGCGCAGTTTTTGCATAAAGAAGCTATTTTAACACGCAAAAATAATAAATTCTCGGAAAATATACTAAATTTGTTGCTCGAAGCTGTAAACTCTTTTTTTTGCATGAAGCCCGATTTTACGTTGTGTGGCGTGAGCCGCATCTTTATTGCGCGAGCCGCCGAACTCCTCCCCGCCCTGGTCGAGGGTGAACGGGTCGTGGTGGTGACCGATCAGGCAGTCGAGCCGCATGTCGCCGCGTTGCTGCCCGAAGTGGCGCGCATTGTCATTGGACAGGGCGAGGCGAAGAAGAATCTGGCGACCGTCGAAGCGATTCATCGTCAGTTGATTGCCTTGGGCGCCGACCGTTCGACGCTGCTCGTGGCCGTCGGCGGCGGTATAGTGACCGACACGGCCGGATTTGCCGCCTCCACCTACATGCGCGGCATCCGTTTCGGCTTCGTCTCGACGACCTTGCTCGGGCAGGTCGATGCAGCCATAGGCGGAAAAAACGGCGTGAATGTCGACCGCTATAAAAATATGGCCGGCACCTTCCGCCAGCCCGAATTTGTCCTCTGCGACCCCTCGTTGCTCGCAACACTCCCCGAGCGGGAGTTTCGCGCCGGTCTGGCCGAGGTGGTCAAATCGGCCATCATTGGCGCAGAGGAGCTCTTCGAACAGTTGGAGCAGCGCTCCTTTGCCGAACTACGAAGCAATGAGCGGCTTTTGTCGGAGGTGGTGCGTGCAGCAGCAGGGGTGAAGATCCGTATCGTCGAACGCGACGAGTGTGAGCAGGGTGAACGCCGCCTGCTCAATCTGGGTCATACGCCGGCCCATGCCATCGAGAAGTGCTCGACGGTGATGAATCACGGCGAAGCGGTGGCCGCAGGTATCGCCTTGATGTGTCGTGTGGCGGTCGGTGCCGGTTGGTTGGAGGAGACGGTGGCTGCGCGCATCGAGCAGCTGCTACAACATCTCGGATTTACGTTGCAGGCTCCCGTGGCCGTGTCGCAGTTGTTGGCCGAGATGGGCAAGGATAAGAAGAGCGCCGGCGAGCAAATCCACCTCGTCGTGCCACGAGCCATTGGTCGCTGTGAGGTGGTGACGATGAAAAAAACAGCCCTTGCAGAGCTGTTTTAACTATTTTCGGTCGGCGAAAATCGTATTGACAATCAAACTTGTAGCCCCCTGATGTCGGCGGGTGTACTCCTTGGCCAGCGAGCCGCTCTTTTGGAGCAGCGTCTCGTCGTCGCGCAACGGAGCAAACCAGGCTGCCAGCTCGTCGTAATTCTTCACCGAGCAGGCGGCACCGAGCGAGGTGAGGTCGCAGGCCTCCTTGAATTTCCGGTAGCGCGGGCCAAAGGCCAACGGAAGACCGAAGGTCGCCGCCTCCAACGTATTGTGGATGCCGACGCCGAATCCGCCGCCGATATATCCCCACGAAGCGTAGCCATAGACCGAAGCGAGCAATCCCACCGTGTCGAGCACGAGCAGCTGTGTATGCGCGAAGTCGGTCTGCGTGTTGCAGGCCGTGTAGCGGATGGCACCGCCGCGTGTCTCGTTGAGCAGACGTTCGATGCGCCCCTCTGCCATCTCGTGGGGGGCAACGACAAATTTTAGGTCGGGGTTGTCGTTCATCAGGCGCAGAATCAGCTCCTCGTCGGGGCCCCAGGTCGAGCCGGCCACAAAGAGGGAAGCCTCCCCCTTGAAGCGTTCGATGAGCTCGATGCGCTTGGCTTGGCGGGCAATCTCGGCCACGCGGTCGAAGCGCGTGTCACCGGCTACAATCACATTGTCGAAGCCCAACTCGGCCAGGAGTTGCTTCGACTCGTTGTTTTGTACGAAAATCGTGTCGAAGGTTTCGAGGGCCGTGCGCCACAATCCGCCGTAGAAGTGGAAGAAGATGGAGTTGCGGCGGAAGATGGCCGAGATGATGTAGGTGCGAATCTTGCGGCGACGCAGCTCGTAGAGCATGTTGAGCCAAAATTCGTACTTGACGAAGATGGCCACCTCGGGGTTGACCATGTTGAGGAACGAGCGCACGTTGCGCGGGGTGTCGAGGGGGAGGTAGAAGATGTAGTCGGCACCCGGGTAACGCTTGCGAATCTCATAGCCCGAGGGCGAGAAGAAGGTGACAAGGATTTTGTATTCGGGGTGCGAACGACGCAACTCCTCGATGACGGGCCGCCCCTGCTCGAACTCGCCGAGCGAGGCGACATGCACCCAGACGATGCGGGCCTTGCGGTCGATGGCCTGCTCCATGCGCTCGAAGAGCCGGTGTCGGCCCTCGACCCAACTCTTCGCCTTGTGATGGCGACAGGCCGCCAGGCGGATGAACCAACCGTAGAGGATGATGACGATATTATAAAACCACATTCGGCTCGTTTTTCTCAATTTTTCGGCAGCAAATGTAATACAAAAATCCGAATATCCAAAGTATGAACTGTTTGCCTCTTCGCTGCACCTCGCTTTACCACCCATATTCGACCGCTTGCTCGATCCACTCCACCTCGGGACACCGGTCGTCGTGCATGCGGACCGCGGCGAGGTCGAATTGCAGCTCATAGCCCTCGTAACGCCGACCGGCGGTGGCCAAAAAGGCGGCTGCAGCACGACGCAACGATTGTTGCTTGTGGCGTGTCATCGCCTCCTCGGGGGTGGTCAGACCATCGGCACGGCGTGTCTTCACCTCGACGAAATACAACACCCCGAGCCGTTCGCTCACGATGTCCAACTCGTAGCTTCCCTGCCGCCAATTGCGTGCCACAAGACGATGCCCGTGGCTGCGCAGGTAGTGAACGGCGGCCTCCTCGCCCAGGCGGCCCGTGCGGGCTTTGTCGAGTTCGGACATGGGACGTTTAGTGGATGATGCGTTGGATGGAGTTGGCCCGCTCGATGCTCTCGCGCAGCCCCTCGTGGTCGTCGCGCTCAATCATCCGTCGCAGTAGTTGCAACTGATGAATATGTTCGCGGAGGACATCCAGCACGTTGTATTTGTTGCCGAGCAGAATCGGCACCCAGGTCGAGGCGGCACTCTTGGCCAGACGTACCGTGCTCTCGAAACCACCACCGGCCAGGTCGAAGATATGGCGCTCTTCGCGCTCCTTCTCCAAGACGGTGTTGGCCAGCGCAAAGGAGGTGATGTGGGAGATGTGCGACACATAGGCGGCGTGCAGATCGTGCTCCTCGGCTGCCATATAGACGATCGGCGCCTCCAACGCGGTGAAGAGCCGCTCGACGAGCGCGACGGCATCTGTGTCGCTCTGCTCCTTGTCGCACAGCACGACCGTACGCCCCGCGAAGGCACCGTGCTGTGCCGCCTTCGGACCGCTGTACTCGGTACCCCACATCGGGTGAACGGCCACAAAACGGCCGCGCGATTTGTGCATCGAGATCACCTCGCACAGCTCGCTTTTGGTCGAACCCATATCCATCACCGTCTGATGGCTGCCGACGCGGTTCAACGCCTTGACGGCCATCAGGGGAATCGTATCGACCGGTGTGGCCAAGACCACGAGATCGGCCTCCGTGACCCCCTCGTCGAAGGGTACAATGCGGTCGGCCAACCCCAAACGGAGCGCTTCGGCGGCACGCTCTTCGCCCAGCTCCATACCCAAAATCTCATCGGCGAGGCCGCGATCGCGCAGGGCGAGGGCGAACGAACCGCCGATCAGACCCAAACCGGCAATAAAGACCTTCATCGTTGCGCCGGTTTATTGAAAGAGGAACGAAAGATCATCCTCGGCGGTCACCTCGCGCGTGGGCTGACCCTTGCGGAAGATACGCATCGGGCGGCTGCCGATGAGCTTGAGGTTGCCCTCCTCGTAGCGCAGGATGCACCCCTCGCGCAGACCGACCACATAGCGGCGCGGATTGGCCTCGATATACTCCAAGATGCGCTGCTCGCGCGTCTCGCCGGCGTGCCCCTCGGGGTTGGCATCGAGGTAGTGGGGGTTGATCTGGAACGGTACGAGGTTCGTGGCGCGGAACGACGCGGGTTGTACGATCGGCATGTCGTTCGTCGTCGAGATCGTCGGGCAGCAGACATTGCTGCCGGCCGACCAGCCGACATAGGGAACCCCCGCCTTAACCCGCTCGCGGATCACCTTGATCAGCCCCTGTCGCTGCATCTTCTTCGTCAGTGCGAAAGTGTTGCCGCCGCCGACACAGATCGCCTCGGCCTGCGCCAATACGCGAGTCGGCTTGACGGCGTGGTGGATCGAACGCACCGTGATCCCTAACTCGGCAAAACGCTCCTGTACGCGACGCTCATACTCGTCGTAGGAGAAGGTGACGGCCGCATAGGGGATGAAGATGACCTCCTTCACGCCCTGCAGAAAATCGGCGATCACGGGCATCGGATAGCGCAGGTACTCCTCGCCTGCGTTGGTCGAATTGGAAATCATTAATAATCTCATAACTCTCTGTATTTTAATTAATTAAACTTACTTTTGTCCCGTAGGTCGGTATTTTTGGTATAAAAAAATCGAGTCGATATGCCAAAAGTAATAAAAAAAGTGTTACTTTTGTGCCGAATTCATAAGGAATTTCATTTTAGAAAAACTTTTTTATTAATATTTGTTTAACTAAAAACTTACAATTATGGCAGACATTAAAGAGAAGGTTGTCGCTATCATCGTTGACAAACTGGGTGTTAAGGAGTCGGAGGTTACTCCCGAAGCAAGCTTCACGAACCACCTCGGTGCCGATTCGCTCGACATCGTTGAGTTGATCATGGAGTTCGAGAAGGCTTTCGATATCCAGATTCCCGACGAGGCTGCCGAGACCATTTCGACCGTAGGCGATGTAATCGCATACATCGAGGAGCACCAGAAATAATTTCTGAATTTACAACTGTTCTTTGCAAGCGACCTTTGCTGCGTCGCATTTTGAGGCTATGACAGACCGGAGAGTAGTCATCACGGGCATCGGTACCGTGAATCCGCTCGGCAACAATGTCGAGGAGTATTTTTCCAATCTTGAACAGGGGGTCTCGGGCGCTGCGCCCATCACCCGCTTTGATGCCGCCAACTTTAAGACGCAATTTGCTTGCGAAGTTAAAAATTTTAATCCGAACGACCACTTCGACCGCAAGGAGGCTCGTCGTTACGACCCCTTCACGCAGTATGCCCTCGTGGCAGCTGCGGAGGCGGTGGAGGATGCCGCACTCGATTTCGAGCAGCTCGACAAGGAGCGTTGCGGTGTCATTTGGAGTTCGGGCATCGGAGGAGTAAAATCCTTCTTCGACGAATGTGTGGGCTATGCCGAGGGTGGAAACATCCCTCGGTTTAGTCCATTTTTCGTTCCCCGCATGATTATCGACATTGCGGCCGGATTCATCTCGATGAAGTACGGGCTCATGGGTCCCAACTACTCGGTGGTGTCGGCCTGCGCCTCGTCGAATCATGCGATGATTAATGCCATGGAGTCGATTCGTTACGGCCGCGCCGACATGATTATCACGGGTGGCTCGGATGCGACGGTCAACGAGGTGACCATCGGCGCCTTCAACGCCATGCAGGCCCTCTCGACCCGCAACGACGACCCCGAACATGCCTCGTCGCCCTTCGACCGCAACCGCGACGGATTTGTCGTCGGCGAGGGTGCCGGAGCCCTTATCTTCGAGGAGTTGGAACACGCCAAGGCGCGTGGTGCCAAAATCTATTGCGAGGTGGCCGGTGGCGGCTATTCAGCCGATGCCTACCACTTCACGGCACCCCATCCTGAGGGGTTGGGAGCCATCAAGTCGATGCGCGAGGCGCTGCGCGATGCAGGCATGGAGCCCTCCGAGATCGACTACATCAACGTACACGGCACCTCGACCCCGCTGGGCGACGTAGCCGAAATCAAGGCTTTGCAAGGCCTCTTTGGCGAGGGGTTGTACGACATCAACATCTCCTCGACCAAGTCGATGCACGGCCACCTGCTCGGCGCCACGGGCGCTGTTGAGGCGTTGGCCTGCGTGATGGCCCTGCAACGCAATCTGGTGCCGCCGACCATCAACTGCCGCGAACTCGACCCCGAAATTGATGCGCGTCTGAACCTGACCCTCGATCGTGCGCAGCAACGCGAGGTGCGCGCCACGTTGAGCAACACGTTTGGCTTTGGCGGTCACAACGCAACCATCATCTTCCGTAAATTATAAAGTCTGTTTCGACCGCTGTGCTCGATTTTCTGTTACGCCCCTTCAAACGTCGTTTTGGTCCCGACCGCCACTTCTACGCGCTCGTGGACGATATTTTCGGCTTCCTGCCCCACAACATCGAACTCTATAAGCTGGCGCTGATTCACAAATCGGCCTCGGTGAAGTTGGAGAACGGGCAGTTGGTGAACAACGAACGCTTGGAGTACCTGGGCGATGCGGTCATCGAGGCGGTCACGTCGGATTACCTCTTCATCGAGTTCCCCGACCGCGACGAGGGATTCCTCACGCAGATGCGCTCGCGCATCGTGTCGCGCCAGTCGCTGAATCAGCTGGCCGAGGCTTTGGGGCTCGACAAACACCTGATTGCCAACTACACGCCCGGAGTGACGCAGAAACACATCTATGGCGACGCCTTCGAGGCGATGATGGGGGCGATTTACCTCGATCAGGGCTACAATTTTGTCAATCGCCTGCTCATCAACCGCATCTATGCCACGCTGCTCGATTTGGAGAACCTGACGGCCGAAGAGACCGACTTCAAGAGCCGCCTGATTGAGTGGTGTCAGAAACATCACCACAGCATCAACTTCCGCACCGAGCACGACAAATCCTACCAGCCGAATCATCCGGTCTTCTACACGACGGTCTTCATCGACAATATGGAGATGGGCCATGGTGCCGGCGAGTCGAAGAAGGCGGCCGAACAGCAGGCTTCGCTCTCGGTGGCGGGTTATATGTCTGACGAGCAGTGCGCTACGTTGCTCGATAAGGTCGACCGCATGGAGCGTCACGAGGTGCGTAAGGCACAATAATCGGCCGCAAGGCCATCCGTTTTCGATGAATCAGCTGACCGATAAGATGGATGTGCGAGGGGTTGCCTCGCTCACCGATGAGGAGTTGCTCACGTTGCTTGTGGGCGACCATGCGATGGCGCAACGGCTGCTCGAACATGCCGGCGGGTCGTTGGTCGCGCTGGCCGACGAGGAGCGTTCGCGGTTGCGCATGGTGGGTGGCCTGGGGTTGCAGCGTGCGCGGCAGTTGCAGGTGGCGGCTGAATTTGGCCGACGTGTTGCCCGCACGGTGGGAGAGCAGAGTGTGGTGATTTCGTCGAGTGAGGATGTGGTGCGGCTGATGCGGCCGCAGCTCGAAACACTCGCCTACGAGGAGTGTTGGGCGCTCTATCTGACCACCTCGAACCGCGTCATCGAACGACGCAGAATCAGTCAGGGAGGTGTGCAGGGCACGGTCGTAGACCACCGCCTGGTGGTGAAGCGGGCGTTGGAACTTCTCTCCACGAAACTCATCCTGGTGCACAACCACCCCTCGGGAGCCGCCTCGCCTAGTACGCAGGACCGCACGCTGACGGCCCGCCTGAAAGAGGCCGCAGCACTCTTCGACATCGTGCTCATCGACCACCTCATCATCGCCGGTGAGGGGAACTACTCCTTCAAGCAGCACGGACTGCTCTGACGGGGTGGGAGTTCAGGGAGTTCATGGAGTTCAGGGAAGGCCTAAACTCCTTAAATTCATTCTGCTCCCTGCCTTTCCTGCTATCCGCCAATCACTAAAAACGACTCGCTCAATTACTGCTCCTCGATGGTGCCGTAGATGTGGTTGTCGGGGGTAATTGGCCCTTGACACAGCGCTTCCAGCAGCAGGTCGGTGACCACTGTCGGCTCGATTTGGCCCCGCTCGCGGGCAATATCCCGATAATTTTTGAAGGCATAGTCGCTGATGACCACGCGGTAGGTGCGCCCCTCGCGCAGCGTGGGGAAGCGTACATCGACGGCCTCGCCCGCGGCATTGGTACGGATGGTGTAGGGGGTGGTCGAAATCAAATCGTAGCGTCGCCCCTCGCGCGTCGGCTCGTTGTATTTGGTCAGAATCATGCGGCGCATCTCGGCCGGGGTCATCCGAAGCGTGGCGAGGTGCGACCCGAAGGGTTCGAGGTCGTAGATGGTCGCCGTGCCCACCCCGCCGGCCGGCAGCGAGTCAAGACGCACACCTCCGATGTGGTAGAAGCCCACCTCGGCCTGCGTGGCACGTTTGGCCCGGGTCACAATCCAGTTGGCCAGGCCGTATTGCGTGGCACATTGCGAGAAGTGGCCGATGGGACGGTTGAGCTCCTCGTCGGCGTAGTAATGCTCGACAAGACGCAGCGTGGCGCTGTCGGGGGCATATTCCGTCAGCGGAATATTCTCGTAGTCGACCGCGCGTACCCGCTTCCCGCGCAGACGAATCTTCGTGACACCGACATTGCGCAAATCTTTGTAGGTCTGACCCAGAGGGGTGGTGCCGATGAGCGTGTCAAGCAGCTCGTGGGTATGTCCGCCGAGGAGGATGTCGTAGCGGTGCTCCGCCGTCAGCAACTCCTTATCGCGGTCGTCGCCCATGTGCGAGAGCAGCACCAATACATCGACCTGCCCGCGCAACTGCTCGGCTGCCTCTCGGGCCGCCTGCTGCGGGTCGGGAAAGCGGAGTCCCGCATAACTCGCGGCATTGCCGGCCGGATGGCCATTCCCCTCGTAGTTGGTAATGACCCCCACGATGCCGATTTTCAGCCCCCCGCGCTCGATAATCGTGTAGGGGCGGGGCGTGGTGAAGGTCGTCGTGTCGCTGTGCAGATTGGCGCAGACCACCTCGAAGCGAACCATTGAGTCGAGCACGCGGCCCAGGTAGGCCTGCCCGTGGTCAAATTCGTGGTTGCCGAGGGTGGCGACATCGTAGCCGAGGTGATTCATCAACTCGATGATGGGGCGCCCGGGTTCGGCCACCTTGTCGACATAGGCGTTGCCGGTCCAGCGGTCGCCGGCATCGACCACGAGGAGGTTGTCGACCGTGTCGCGGCACGAGGCGATGGCTGTGGCCAATTGGGGCATGCGCTGAATCTTGCCGTGCATGTCGTTCGTCGAGAGAATGACGAGTGTGCGCTCGGGGAGCGTCAGCTGTTGGATGAGGAGGAGGGTGGCGACCAACACCGCAATTCGAAGGAGGTATTTCATCGTGAAAAGTGGTTGTTTTGTTCGAAAATGTTTGACAAAGTTAAAAATAATTTCTATCTTCCAGCGTAAAAAAAACAGAAAACGATGAAGGAGATGATTCGTGTCTACTGCGAGAACAGCGCCTCGACCTTCGAGGTGGCGATGGGTACTCCGCTGGCCGAAGTGGCCGCCGTGCTCCCCGCACCGAAATACCCCTACCTGGCTGCTACGGTCAACAACCGCATCAAGGAGCTGCGCTACCGCGTCTACACCCCCGTGACGGTGCGCTTTGTGGATATCACCTCATTTCAGGGTATCCGCGTGATGCAGCGCACGGCGTGGTTCATCTTGCAGGAGGCGATGCGGGCCCTCTATCCCGACCACCCGTTGCACATCCGCCACTCGCTCGGTCAGAGCGGATTCTACTGCGAAGCCGACGGCCACGGCCCCTTCACGGTCGAGGAGACGGCCGCCATTGCGGCCCGCATGCAGGCCCTCGTGGCGGAGAATTGCCCCATCGCACGCCATAAACTCCCCACTGCGGAGGTGCGTGCACGCTATGCAGCGTGTGGTTATGCGGATAAAATCGAACTGCTCGATTCGCGTCCGCGTCTGTACAGCACGCTCCACACGATGGGCGATGCTGTCGGCTACTTCTACGGCGCACTGGCTCCCTCGTCGGGCTACCTGACCCGATTTGGAATCACCCCCTGCTACGACGGCTTCTACCTGGCTCTGCCCCTGCGCACCAACCCCGAGGAGTTGGCCGCAGTGCCGCGTCAGGAGAAGATGGCCGATGTCTTCCGCGAGTACCAGTCGTGGGTGCGGATGATGGGGGTGCCGACCGTCGGAGCCATCAACCGCCGCACGCTGGCCGGTGATGCCGGCTCGATGATTAAGGTGGCCGAGGCCTTCCACGAGCGTAAGTTTGCCCAAATTGCCGATGCCATCTATCGCGCCAACCGCGAACACGGCACCCGCACGGTGCTCATTTCGGGCCCCTCGTCGAGTGGAAAGACCACCTCGTCGAAGCGATTGGCCGTGCAACTCGGCGTGCTGGGGCTGCGTCCCGTGCTCATTGCCCTCGACGACTACTTTGTCGACCGCGACAAGACGCCCCTCGACGAAAATGGCGACTACGACTACGAGGCGTTGGAGGCCATCGACCTGGCCCTCTTCAACGACCACCTCACGCGCCTGATGCGGGGTGAGCAGGTCGAAATTCCGCGCTACGACTTCATCACGGGTCGTCGGCAGTGGCACGAGGAGCCGTTGCAACTCGACGAGCGGTCGATTCTGATTATCGAGGGGATTCACGGTCTCAACCCGCGCCTGACGCCGAGCATCCCCGAGAACCAAAAATTCCGCATCTACATCTCCTGCTTCACGTCGGTGGCCATGGACAACCTTTCGCGTATCGCCACGACCGACAACCGCCTGCTGCGCCGCATGATTCGCGACCACCGCACGCGCGGAAACAGCGCCGTGGCTACGCTGCAACGCTGGGCTTCGGTGCGCCGCGGCGAGGAGAAGCATATCTTCCCCTATCAGGAGAATGCCGATGTGATGCTCAACTCGTCGCTCTTCTACGAGCTCTCGGTGCTGCGTCGCTATGCCGAGCCGCTGCTGCGCGAGGTGCCCGATACGATTCCCGAGTATGATGAGGCGCAACGGATGTTGCAGTTGCTCGATAATTTCAGCCCCATCGACCCCGATGAGATTGCACCGACATCCGTTTTGCGTGAATTTATCGGAGGGAGTACCTTCCGTTACTAAATGCAAAATTTAGAATTCAAAATGCAAAATTATTATACCTTTGCACCACGAAAGTGATTCTTAAAAGAAACAACAAAAGATATGTTCGACAATTTTGCTTCGCGCCACATCGGCACGACCCACCCCGAGGAGTTGAAAGCGATGCTCGCCACCATCGGTGTCGAGAGCGTGGATGAACTCATTGCCCAAGTCATTCCGCAATCCATTCGCCTGAAAAAACCGCTGGCCCTGCCCCGACAGGGGATGAGCGAGTATGAGTTCTCGGCGCACATCCGCTCGCTTGCCGAGCGTAACCGCCCGTTGCGCTCCTTCATCGGCATGGGCTACTACCCTA
This sequence comes from uncultured Alistipes sp., assembly GCA_964612285.1. Lineage (GTDB taxonomy): Bacteria > Bacteroidota > Bacteroidia > Bacteroidales > Rikenellaceae > Alistipes. Next base: position 766 of record CAZTCM010000038.1, on the reverse strand, counting down.
ATGCCGTGCCGGCTGCCGTGGTGCGCAACGTCTTCGAAAATCCCGCGTGGTACACCTCCTACACCCCCTATCAGGCCGAGATTTCACAGGGTCGCTTGGAGGCCCTCTTGAACTACCAGACGGCTATCATCTCGCTCACGGGCATGGAGATTGCCAACTGCTCGCTGCTCGATGAGGGTACGGCCGTTGCCGAGGCGATGCTGATGATGTATGCCCTGCGTTCGCGCGAGGCGGTCAAGGAGGGGCGCAACCAGCTCTTTGTCGACCGCAACCTCTTCCCGCAGACGCTCGACCTGCTGCTGACACGCAGCGAACCCTTCGGCATCGAGCTCATCGTCGATGACTACGACGAGTACGAGTTCTCGGGCAAGGAGTTTGGTGCCATCGTGCAGTATCCTGCCGCCGACGGTGCCGTGCGCGACTATGCCGCCTTCACGGCCGAGGCCCATGCCAAGGGGGCGCTGGTGGCCGTGGCGGCCGACCTGCTGGCGCTGGCGCTGTTGAAGGCCCCTGCCGAGTGGGGTGCCGACATCGCCGTCGGTTCGACGCAGCGTCTGGGTACGCCGATGGGCTTTGGCGGGCCGCATGCCGGCTATATGGCGACGCGCGAGGCCTTCAAACGCAACCTCCCCGGGCGTATCATCGGCGTCTCGGTGGACCGTCTCGGTAACCGTGCACTGCGCATGGCGCTCCAAATGCGCGAGCAGCACATCAAGCGCGAACGTGCCACTTCGAACATCTGCACCGCCTCGCCCCTGATGGCTTC
>CAZTCM010000037.1:0-12117 GCA_964612285.1 uncultured Alistipes sp. | reverse complement strand
ATGACCACCTCGGAGCTCTGCATGGCTCGACGCACCGTTTGGGTAATCTCCGCGGCATCGTCGCCAATCGAGCACTTCTCGTGCACGACAATCCCTGCGGCATTGAGGTGTTTGGCTATCGACACGGAATTGGTATCGACAATCTGGCCGATGAGAATCTCATCGCCAATGGTAAGAATCGTGGCTTTCATCAGTGGAAACGTCTATAATCTATAAAATAGATAGGGAGCGGACATCACGCATCGGATGCAGCGTCTGATACAGCATCAGATACGGTATCGGTTTGGGGCAGTTCGGCGGCGGGCAGCAGCGACAGGCAGACCTCTTTCAAGAGTTGCGGCCCCTCGAAAATCAATCCCGTGCCAAGTTGTACGAGGTCGGCACCCGCGGCAAACATCGCCTGCACCTCATCGGGCGACATCATACCTCCCGAGCCAATGATGGGATAAGTACCCCCCGAGCGGGTGTGGATGCGGCGCACCACCTCAATCGAGCGAGCGGCCAACCCCTCGCCACAACAACGACCTCCGGCCACGAGTTGTTTGGCATCGCCGGCCGAGGGATGCGAAGTGCCATTCGTCGCCACAATGCCGTCGAGCGGCGTCTGAATCAGGATATCGACAATGCGGTCAATCGTCTCGTCGGAGATGTCGGGCGAGATTTTGAGCAGAATGGGACGGTATTGGTTCTGGCCGCGACGAAAGTCGAAGAGCGGTTCGAGCAGGGCACGGATATACCCATCGGAGTGGGTCAGCGCCTCGTCACGAATATCATCACCGCTGACATTCACGGCGAAATAGTCGGCATATTGATAGAGGTTGCGGAAGAGTTTGAGCACATCGCGCGGCGCCTCCTCGGGGGGCGTCGAGGCGTTGCAGGCAATGTTGCACCCGACAACTACATCGCGATGTTCGCGGCGCAGGTGGCGCAACGCACTCTTCAAGCCACGGTTGGCATGGCCGATGCGGTGGCAGACGGTTCGTGCCTCCGTATTGCGGAAGATGCGCGGCGTAGGATTGCCCGACTGGGGGTTGGGGGTCAACGTACCCACCTCAACAAAACCGAAGCCCATGGCCCCGAGCACCTCGGCAACCTCGCCACTGCGGTCGATACCGGCAGCAACGCCAATCGGATTGCGAAATTTCACGCCAAAGACCTCGCGTCGGAGGGCCGGTTCTTCGACCGCACAACACTTCCCGAGCAGCCAACGGCCCCCGGGCACCATGCCCACCAGCCGCAGCAGCCAAATCACCACACGGTGTGCCTGCTCGGGCGAGAGCGCAAAGAGAATGGGGCGAAGCAAATAGCGAAACATGGGGCGAAGATACTAAAAATATTCCAATCTGTATCGGTAGTCGTCGCGAAAGCGTTCGAAATCGGTCGGCGCCTGCTTCAAGGCGAGGCTCTCGGCCACAATGTCGTAGTGAGCATCGATGGTGGCGAGCAACTCCTCCCAGGCAATCTCCCGCGGTTGCGGCGGGGTGACCTCCGCAGGATACCACCCCTCCCACGGCCAACCGAAGTGTTCGGACAAGGCCCATGCGGCCAGCATCGAGGCGTTGGCCTTCCCCTGCGCCGAGTAGCCCGCCACATGGGGCGTAGCGAGCATCGCCCCCTGCAACACCGCCTCGTCGAGGTGTGGCTCGTTCTCCCACACATCGAAGGCATAACGGCAACCGCTTGCCGCCACGGCGCGGTTATTCACCACTGCTCCGCGCGACGAGTTAAGCAGCAATGCTGCGGGTTTCAACATCGCTAACAGCGCAGCATCGCATAGGTGGCGGGTCGAGCCATCAAGCGGGGTATGAAACGTCAGGATATCGGCCGCAGCCGCCACTTCGGCCAATGGGCGGAAGTCGCCCCCCTCGCGTTGCCGGCGCGGAGGGTCGCAACAGAGTACGCGAAACCCCCACTGCGCAGCATAGGCCTGCACAAGCGAGCCGACATGTCCCACGCCAACGATACCCAGCGTGCGCTCCGACGGATGCCAGCCCTCGCAACGCGCATCGTGAGCCAGCACGGCCGCCACCCACTGCAACACGCCCCGCGCATTGCATCCGGCAGCCGTCGCAACCCGAATCCCCTGGCGCTGGCACCAGCGGCAGTCGATGTGGTCGAAGCCGATGGTGGCCGTCACAACCAGCCGCACCTGCGAGCCGGCGAGCAGTGCCTCATCACAACGGGTGCGTGTACGCACCACAAGAGCATCGGCATCGCGTACATCGGCAGCCGTAATGGCATCGCCGACAAGGGCCGTCACCTCGGCTCGGTCGCACAAATAGTCGGCCAAAAAGGGGATGGCGCGGTCGATAACCACCTTTGGAAGGCTCTTTTTCGTCGGGAAACGCTTTTTCATCGTGACAAATATAGAGAAAATTATAATTTTTCGTATTTTTGTCCGATAGATTTCCGTGAATTATGACCGAACTGAACTTCAACCCCGATGGTGTAGGGGTCGATACGGGCACCTATTTCGGCATGCCCTTCACCCCCGAGGAGGCGGCCCTGGTGCTCATCTCGGCTCCGTGGGATGTCACCGTCTCGTACGGAGCCGGCACGGCCTATGCCCCCGATGCGCTCATCGAAGCCTCGACGCAGCTCGACTTCTACGACCCCGCAGCCCCCGATGCGTGGCGGCGCGGCATCGCAACAGCCGACATCGACTACACGTTGCAGGAACTCTCGCAACGGCTGCGTGTCGATGCACGGCGTGTCATCGAGCACCTCGAACAGGGGGGCGCAACGACCGACGATTATGTCGTGCGGAAGATTCGGCGCGTGAACGAGGGTTCGGCACAACTCAACGAAAACATCCGCGCACAAGCCGCACGTTGGCTCGCCGCGGGGAAGTTGGTGGGACTCATCGGCGGTGACCATGCCACGCCCTACGGGTTGGTGAAGGCGCTGGCCCGAGAGCACAACTCGTTCGGCGTGCTGCACATCGACGCTCACTGCGACCTGCGCGAAGCCTACGAGGGGTTTGAGTTCTCCCACGCTTCGATTATGTACAACCTGCTGCGCGACGTGCCGCAAATCGAGCGCATCGTGCAGGTCGGGGTTCGCGATTTCAGCGCCGAGGAGCGTGCACGGGCCGAAGCATCGGGCCGTGTCGTGCAGTTCGACGACCATCGCCTGCTGACAGCCGCCTGCGAAGGGGAGCCGTGGCGCGTGACCTGCGAGCGAATCATCGAGACACTGCCCGACGAAGTCTATGTCAGCTTCGACATCGACGGGTTGGACCTCCCCTACTGCCCTCATACGGGAACCCCCGTGCCGGGCGGATTGAGTTATAACCAAGCCATCTACCTGCTGCAACGCCTCGTCGACAGCGGCCGCCGCATCATCGGCTTCGACGTGGTCGAAGTCGGCACCCACGCCGAGGAGAAGAGCGATGCAGTGGTCGGGGCCCGCATCCTGTGGCGACTCTGCGGTCAGGCCCTGCGTTCGAACGATAAAAAGTAACACACATGAAACAACTTATCGCTATTGTCCTTCTTGCAGTCAGCCTGGTGGCCTGCTCGAAGAGTTCGGAGGGGGGCTCGGGCCGCCTCAAAAACGACACCGACTCGGTGGCCTACATCCTCGGCATGAACATCGGCTGGAACCTGATGCAGATGGATTCAACGCTCAACACGGCGGCCCTCTGCGAAGGAATCCGCGACGTCTTCCGCCAAAAGAGCCGTCTGACGGCACAAGAGGCCGAAGATTACTACCTGCGCCACATGAACTTCATCCTCCCCGAGAAGGCAAAGGCCTATGAGGAGCAATTCCTGGCCGACCTAGCAAAGTCGAACCGCTCGTTTGCCCGCACCCGCAGCGGCGTGACCTACTCCGTCGAGGAGTTGGGCGATCAGGAGCGCATCCCCGCCTCGGAGCGCGACAGCATCGCCATCCGACTGCGCGTGCGTTCGCTCGACGACGTGGAACTCTACTCTTCCTACGAGCGTGGCGACACGTTGCACATGACCCTCGGCGACCTCACGGCAGGCGGCATCGAGAGCCTGAAACTCATCGGCGAAGGAGGCCGCATCACCGCCTGGATACCCTCGGCACTCGGTTATGGCGGCGAGGGCAGCAGCGAATACAACATCGCCCCGAACAACACCATCTGCTTCGAGTTTGAGTTGGTGAGCCTCGACAAATTTGCCGAGTGGAACCGTCGCAAGAATTCGCGGTAGAGAAAATGTGGAATATCTCACAAATATTTTATACCTTTGCAACCGTTGTAACAAAAACGCGCAAACAATTTTAACTTACAAAACTTTATAACACGATGAAAAGAATCTTTTTTGCCGTAGCGGCCGCTGCGGCGCTCGTTGCCTGCTGCGGCGGTAACGACTCGAAACTGACGAAGGGCAGCCTCTCGGAGATGGATACCCTGTCGTATGCTTTGGGTGCCAACATCGCTTCGGGTGTAGGTTATCAGATGGCCGATGTGCCGTTCGATGTAGCCGCCATCTTGAAGGGTATCGAGGAGGGTGCCTTCGAAAAGGCTTCGCAGACGCACGAGGAGGCCGTTGACCAGTTGCGCGACTATTTCATGACCAAGCGTGGTGCTCGCGCCCAGGAGATTGCCAAGAAGCGCGCCGAGGCCGACAGCATCCGTCTGGCCGAGGGTGACACGACGAAGGTGGAATATCCGATAGCCGACGAGGCGATGTTCGAGAGCGAGGAGGAGCGCGAAGCACTCTCGTATGCTTTCGGTCAGGACATCGGTACCAACCTGCGCAACAGCGGCTATGAGTTGCAGCTGGTGTGGGTATGCGCCGGTTTCCAGGAGACCTCGGAGGGCAATGCCAAGATGGATGAGGGTGCCGTAAACCAGTACCTGCAAAACTACTTCATGGTGACGCTGCCGGCCAAGAATTTGGAGGCTTCGGAGAAGTGGCTCTCGAAAATTGAGAAGAAGTCGGGGGTACAGAAGACCGAGTCTGGTCTGCTCTACAAGGTCGTGAAGGCCGGTGAGGAGTTGAAGGCTACCGACGACCGCGACGTAGTGAAGGTACACTACACGGGTCGCACGCGCGAGGGGAAGGTGTTTGACACCTCGATCTTCGCCAACCGTCCGAAGGAGCAGCAGGAGGCCATTCTGGCTCAGAACCCCGAGGCTGCCAGCCAAGATGAGCCCGTAGAGTTCCCGCTCAACCGCGTGATTGCCGGTTGGACCGAGGGTATGAAGCTCGTAGGCAAGGGTGGCACGATTAAGTTGTGGATTCCGGCCGATTTGGCCTATGGCCCGCGTGGTGCCGGCCGCGACATCGGCCCGAACGAGGCGTTGGAGTTTGAGGTGGAGCTTGTCGACGTAACGCCTTATGTAGACCCCAATGCTGCCAAAGCCGAGGAGGCCGCAGCCGAGGAGGTGAAGGCTGAGCCGGCCGAGTAATCGAGGTCGCGCAAGTGATAAAACGACCGCTGTCCGAGGGGAGAGCGGTCGTTTTATATTATATGGTGTAAAACCGGTTCCTACGCCAAACAAAAATCGAGGAGTGCCCGCGCACACGCTTCGCCCTCTTCGAGAAAGCCCATGTGGCCCGACTCGGCCAGCCACACCACCTGCGCCTGCGGGTGGCGAGCCACCATCGCCTCGGCAGCCTCCTGCGGAATGTAATTATCCTTACACCCCAAGATGAAGAGTTGGCGCACGGGCGATTGCTGCAACATCGCATTGCGGTCGGAACGGGCAATCATGCCATTGAGCAGGGCGATGATACCCTCCTCCTCGGTGACGGCCACCTGTTCGGTGAGGTCGGCGATGGCATCGGCCATGCGACGACGATTCGACTCGGCAAAGCCCGCCGCAGGGGCAACACGCGCCAGCATCTCCTTCTTGCCACTGCGCACCAACTCGATTTCGCGACGACGATGCTCGACCTTCTCCTCCGTGTCGGGGTTGGGCGTGGAGCTGAGCAGCACCACCCCGTCGAGCCGCTCGGGATAGCGCTCACAAAGGGCCAAAGCGACATAGCCCCCCATCGAGTGACCGACGACCGTATAGCGCTCGATGCCGAGGGCCGCCATGGCATCGGCGACCGTGTCGGCCAGGAACTCCATCGTGTGGCACTCCCCATTGATCACCGAGATGCCGTGGCCCGGGAGGTCGAGGGTCACAACGCGCAGGTGTTTATAGAGCAGGGGGACAAAATCGTCCCAGACGAGCATCGACTCCAAATAGCCGTGCAGCAACACCACACAACGCTCGCCGCTGCCCGAATCGCAAAGGTGGACCGGCGTAGCACCGGCCATGATGAATTTCTCTACCATCGTTGATTGCTTTAACGGTTGCAATTTTACGCAAATTTTTCCGAAAAACAGCCCTTTTGACGCGAAAGTTGCAGGCAGGAGATTTGAATTTTCCCCTTTTATTTGTACTTTTGAAATTCGATAGTGTGCCTTTTTGCGCCGACCAAAAAAGAAAGATGTTGAATCTGAAATACATACGTTGCCACGGTTCGGGGAACCGATTCCTGATGCTCGACGCCGTAGCGCAGCCAATCCTCGAAACATTGGCCGACCATCCGACCCTCGTCGAGGCGCTCTGTACCCACGAGAAGCGCATGGACGGGTTGTTGCTGACCGTGCGCGTGGGCGACGCGTTTGGCATGCGGATGTTCAACACCGACGGCTCGGAGGCTGAGATGTGCGGCAACGGCATCCGTTGTGTGGCGCGTCAGGCACAACACTATGTCGGCGAGGCAACGACCCGCTTCCCACTCTGGTCGGGCGGAGCGTGTCACGCTATCGAGCACGAGGAGCCCATCTTCGGCACGATACCGACCTACCGCGTCGACATCGTCATTCGGTTGGCATCGAAAGATTTTACCCCTGCAGAACCCGCCCCCGAAGGGTGGATTGGACGGCCTATTCCGCAACTCGACCCTGCGTTGCGCTTCACCTACCTCAACCTCGGCAACCCGCATCTGGTGGCCGAAGTCGGGCACATCGACACGGCACACCTCGAAGCGCTGGGCGAGCGCGTGAAGCAACTACGCGACCTGCTTCCCCATGGTTGCAACGTCAGTCTCTTCCGCCACACGGGCGAAGAGGAGATTTACACGGCAACCTACGAACGGGGCGTAGGACTCACCTCTTCGTGCGGCACGGCCATGACGGCTTGCAGCACGGCGGCCTGCCTGTTGGGGCTTTGTCGCACCGACGCCACGATTCGTGTGCGGAACAGCGGAGGCATGGTGCGTTGTCGCTGTCGGTACGACGCCGAAGGCATCGTCACCTCGCTCTCGGGCAATGCCACCTACGAGGCCGAGGGGCAGCTCACGCTCGACATCGCCCACGAGCGCATCGTGCAGATGGGCAACGAGGTGCCCTGCATGAGCGAAATCGAACAATACGAACAATTCTACCAATCGCTTCAATAAGACCCATCATGAACAATACGATTTTCAAACACCGCTCGATACGCAAATTCAAGGCAACGCCGATTGAGGAGGAGTTGCTCAAACAGTTGTTGGAGGCCGCCTCGCGCGCCTCGACCTGCGGGAACATGCAGCTCTACTCGCTCGTCGTGACCCGCGACAAGGCGATGCGCGAGCGACTCCTGCCCTGCCATTTCGGCCAGCAGATGGTGGTCGAGGCCCCCTGCGTGGTGACCGTATGCGCCGACATACACCGCTTCTCGATGTGGTGTGCACAGCGCGATGCCAAGCCCGCCTACGACAACTTCGGATGGTTTGTAACAGCAACCATCGACGCGATGTTGGCGGCACAGAACCTCGCCCTGGCAGCCGAAGAGGAGGGGTTGGGCATCTGCTACCTCGGCACGACTCTCTACACGGCCGGAGAGATTGTCCGCACGTTGGAGCTGCCGAAGGGGGTCATCCCTATCACGACGCTCGTCATCGGCTATCCCGACGAGAAGCCCGAGCTGACCGACCGTCTGCCGATGGAGGCTGTCGTACACTACGAAAAATACACCGACTACACGGCCGCCGAAATCGACGAGTTGTGGGCCGAGCGCGAGGAGTCGGAGCTGACGAAGCGCCTGCTGGCCGAGAACGACCTGCCGAATCTGGCCCGCATCTTCACCGAGCGTCGCTATGTCGAGCAGGATAACCTCAACCTCTCGCGTTCGCTCTTCGCGTTGCTGAAAGAGCACGGATTCTTCAACCAATAGCCGCCCTACTGCACCATGAATCGTCTTCGTTTGTTTGTCCTGCTGCTCGTGGCGACCCTCGCAGGGTCGGCATGCAGTGTGACACGCCACATCCCCGAAGGCGAATACCTGCTGCGCAAAGTACGCATCGAAACCAACCGCACCCTCCCGCGCAAAGAGCGCATCGACAAAGAGGAGTTGGCGAAATTCATCCGCCAAAGTCCCAACAAGCGGTTGCTGGGGCTCAATTTCTATGTTTGGCTCTACGAAAGCGCCGACAGCGCCAAGCACAACGGCTGGAACAATTGGAAGCGGCGTGTGGGGCAGGCGCCCGTGCTGCTCGACATGGATTATACGAAGCGAAGCGCCCAGAACCTGAAAATATTCATGAATTCGAAGGGTTACTTTGCCTCGCAATCCTCCTTCGAGGTCGATACCACCTCGCGCCGCAAGCGGGCAACGGTGACCTACCGCACTCGTCAGGGCGAAGCCTATCACATCGACCGCATCGGTTACCACTTCCGCGACGAGGCGCTCGAACCGCTCGTGCTGGCCGACACGGTCAATACGTTGCTGCATGTGGGCGACCGTTTCGACATCACGGTGCTCGATGCCGAGCGCGAACGCATCACCGCCTCGCTCAAAGAGCAGGGCTACTACAACTTCTCGGTCGGCAACATCGAGTATGTCGCCGACACGTTGGGCGAAGCGCGTCGTGTGGGATTGCAGATCATCATCAAAAAACACCTCGTGGGCTATGATGCACAGGGGCAGGCCATCGTCGTGCCCAACATGGTCTACCGCTATGGCAACATCAACATCTACCCCGACTACAAACCTACGTCGCTCGATGCCGTGGTGGTGCCGAGTGACACGATGCTCTACCGTGGGCTGAATATCCTCTACGACACGAAGTCGAAGTTGCGCCCCTCGGTATTGCGGCAGGCGGTGGCTCTCGACCGCGACGAGCGTTACAGCACCGAAAGCGTCAATCGCACCTACTCCGACCTGATGGCCCTCGGATTCTTCCGCAGCGCCAAAATTTCCTTTGCCGAGCAGGCGGAGCGCGTCGCCGTGAGCGACACCATCCGCATCGTCGACGCACAGGGCGAGCAGCAGAGCATCCGCCACTCGACCGAGGGGGTGCTCGACTGCGACATCTACTGCACCCCCACATTGCGCCAAAGTGCCAAGGTGGAGTTGGAGGGGTCGACCACATCGAGTTTCTACGGCTTGAAGGCAACCGTCGGCTACCAGAATCGCAACATCTTCCGCGGCGCCGAGGCCCTCGACCTCTCGTTCACGGGCGGTTATGAGTTTATGAAGGCGAAGGATGCCCGCATGAGCCGCGCCACGGAGATGGGTATCACGGCCGGATTGACCTTTCCGCGCTTCCTGCTCCTGTCTAGCGACCGCCGCTACCGCTCCATCGTGCAGCCCAAAACAAAACTCGAACTCTCGGTCAACTTCCAGAACCGCCCCTACTACCGCCGTACGCTGACCAGCGCCACGTTCAGCTACCAGTGGAGCAACCACCGTTACTCCTCCTTCACGTTGCGTCCCGCCGATGTGCATGTGGTCAATGTCGGACGTCTCGACCCCGATTTTCTGAGCCAGACCGAGAATCAATACCTCATCAACAGTTACACGACACAACTCATCGCCGGCCTCTCGTTCAACTACGCCTACAACAACCAGCGACGCAACCTGGGCGGCAATGCCACGGTCGTACGCTTCAATGTCGAGACCTCGGGCAACTGCATCGACGGACTGATGCACCTCTTTGGCAAGAAGAAGCAGGGCAACGAGCACTACGAGATTTTCGGCATCCGCTATTCGCAATATTTCCGCACCGATTTGAGCCTCAGCCGTAAAATTGTCCTCGGCGAGAAGAGCGCCGTGGCGGGTCGCATCTATGGCGGTGTGGCCAAGGCCTATGGCAACTCCGACGCCGTGCCCTTCGACCGCCTCTTCTATGCCGGTGGCAGCAACAGCATGCGTGGTTGGGCTCCTCGCACCCTCGGCCCGGGCTCGGTACCCGAGGTGGCCTCGTCGTTCCCCACGCAGCTCGGCGACATGAAACTCGAAGCCAACCTCGAATTCCGCTTCCCCATCTGGGGCATCATCCGCGGTGCTACCTTCTTCGACCTGGGTAACATCTGGTTTATGAAGTCGGACCCTGCGGAGTATGACGAGGCGGCGGTCTTCCACCTCAAAGATTTCTACAAACAACTCGGTTTCAACACCGGCCTCGGCATCCGCTTCGACATCAAATTTGCGGTCTTACGCCTCGACTGGGGCGTGCAGCTCCACAATCCCAACCGCCCCGCCGGCGATCGCTGGATTCGCAAATTCCATTGGAGCAACACGGCGCTGAACTTCGGCGTAGGCTATCCGTTCTAAACGGACCAAGACGCAGTAGACCGGAGGACAGAGTGCTCGGTTGATTGGGGGACCTGGCTAAGAGTAGTAAGAATTGTATGAGTTGTATGAGTGATACCCCCCCCCAACTCTCCTACACGCACACTCCTTCCATCCTTCTCATTCTTCCTACTCTTCCTACTCATAACTCCCCCTCATCCCCTAATACAAAAAAATCAGCCACCCCGAAAACCGAGGTGGCTGAAAAAAGCGTTGCTAAAAGTGATTATTCGTTCAACTTCCACAATGTAGGATAGTGGTATTGCCCACTGCCAATCGTCTTTCCGCTGACAGCATAACAAGCAAAGCGAGGACTGTTGTCATTCCATAGAATTGCTCTTAAAGTATCGCTCGGAATGATAATAGCAAAATTATTATCATTGATTGTAATACTCCATTCGTATGTGTCAGTTTGCGTAGCTAGTGAATTTTTATTGGAAGGATGATAGAGATAACTATCCCCAAATTTCATGGTGTACTGACCTGCGGTTGCACTTTCTACAATTTCAATCTGGTAGGCATTAGTTGTTGTGCTACTGAGGATTCCATTCTCTGTAATCTCTACATTGGTCGCCATGCCATATTTTGTACTTGTAGAGGAAATTCCACTCAAAGCTCCAGAAGTATTAGAGTCATTTGTATATACCATTAAATATTTCCCTGGTGCAAAAGTACTAGCTGACACTTGTACATAGGCAGCTACTGTCCCTTCTAGCTTTTCCGTCGTAGCCGAAGCTGTACCAGCTGCTGATTTTGTATGGAGATTGATATTTTCGGGATTGGCAACAACCTTTAATGTATAAGGATTGTTGTACCCTAAATCAGTGAAAGTCGCCGTTGTTTCTGTTACTACTTGATCCGGTTGTGAGTCACATGCCACTGTATAACTTCCTGCACCTGTAACAGCATCCCACGAAATAGTAATCGTGTTATCCTCTGCCGTAGCCTTTACGGTCGGTGTAGCCAACTGCGTCTTTGTGGCAATTGCACCGCAGTAGTAGAGATAGAGTTCACTCTGCTTGCCATCAGCATAATTCGAATGCAAGACATCTGTGTAGCTTCTCCATGTTGACACATTTGTATCTGCATTTGTGTAAACACCAACATAACGCAGGTGATTGTTTTTGAGCCTCAAAGTCCCATTAGCATTCGGATGCGAATCAATCTCCCATACAATCGGGGTTGCAGTTTCACCGACAACCAAACCAGCATTATCATTAATACCATAGAAATAGTTACCTTCTTTGCTCTCAATGGACCAACGCGTTGTAGTAGCATCCCACGATAAGGTCCAACGCATATTATCCAAGGCTGCAACCGTATTTTCATTTTTGGTCAAATCAAAATCCTTGGTAACCGTGAATGTCGGGTTTTTGCTCACAACATCATTCGGTAAGTAACCGATGGTAGTATTGTCGCTCAATTGCCCCAAAATCACATACTCACCCTCCATTAAATCATCCACCGAGGGAATCAGCGACCAGGTCTTTTCCTCAATAACCGGAGCTACATAGCCAAAGTTGATGGTCTTAATCTTACCGGCCGAGAAGGTCGAAGCCTTGCCCGTAATGGTCTTGGTGCAGGCACCA
>CAZTCM010000036.1:0-12185 GCA_964612285.1 uncultured Alistipes sp. | reverse complement strand
CTCGAAAATCGGGCTTGACACTTTGAGCGAGATGGCAGCCACAATCGAGGTGCGGATATCCGACGGGTCGTAGTCCTTGTGGTAGAACTCCTTCAAAGTCTTGGCAATCGCCTCACGGAAAGCCGCCTGGTGAGTACCGCCCTGCGACGTATATTGGCCATTGACAAACGAGTAGTAGTTCTCGCCATAGCCCGACCCATGGGCAATAGCCACCTCGATATCCTCGCCCGAGAGGTGAATCGGCGGATAGAGCGACTCCTCGCTCATATTCTCGTTCAACAAATCGAGCAGACCGTTCTTCGACGTATAGCTCTGGCCGTTGAGTTTGATGGTCAGCCCCTTGTTCAGGTAGGTGTAGTTGCGCACCAGCTGCTCGACATATTCGAGGTTGTAGGTGTAGCTGCCAAAGACCTCCTCATCGACGCGGAAGCGTATCATCGTGCCGTTCTTCTCGTCCAAACCACTCTCCCAGCGGTCGGACTGCTCGATGCCCTGCGCAAAGTAGACCGTGTGGGCCTCGCCATCGCGCACCGAGCGCGCCATAAACTCGCTCGACAGGTAGTTCACGGCCTTCACGCCGACACCGTTCAGGCCCACCGTCTTCTTGAAGGCGGCATTCTCCTCGTCGTCTTCGTATTTACCGCCCGTATTCATCACGCTGACGGCCGCCGAGAGAGCCCCGAGCGGAATACCGCGGCCATAGTCGCGCACGGTGACGGTCTGCTCCTCGATGGTGATTTCGATTTGCCGACCGAAACCGTTCATATATTCGTCGATCGAGTTGTCGGTCACCTCCTTAATCAGCACATAGATGCCGTCGTCGGACTGGGTACCGTCGCCCAGCTTGCCGATGTACATACCGGGGCGCAGACGAACATGTTCGCGCGGCGAGAGGGTCTTAATCGAATCGTCGCCGTAGTTGGTGGTATTTTGTAGTAAATCTGCCACAGTAGCTAAATTCAAAATTTAGGAATGCAAAATTCAAAATGGGACAAAGTCGCTTTTCTTCCCGTTAAGCCTTGGCGCGAATCTTCTCCAATTCGCTCTTGATGCAGCTCTCGGTTTTGTCGAGCAGCGTGCGCAAATCGGACTCGGCGACCTCCTCGGCCGGAATCGGCTCGAGCACACGCACCGTGATGCGGTTCGACCAGTTGAAGAAGAAGGGGCATTTTTTCTTATTCACGCTGTGTGTGCCGTCAAGCACCACCGGCAGGATGGTGGCCCCCAACTCCTTGGCCATCATAAAACCGCCGGGCTTGAAGCGGCCCATTTCGCCCGTCTTCGAGCGCGTGCCCTCGGGGAAGATGGCTACCGAGACACCTCGATCGAGCCACATCTTGCCCTCCGTACGCAACTGCTCCATCGCCTGAGCTGCACGACCGCGGTTAATCATGATATCGCCGTGCATGAAAATCAACTGCCCGAAGAAGGGGGTCTTCATCACCTCGCGCTTGGTCACCCAACGAAAGTTGAGCGGCAGGTAGTACATCGAGGTGATGTCGAACATCGAATTGTGGTTCGACATGATGACATACGCCTTCTTACGGTCGATTTTCTCCAATCCCTCGACCCGATGGCGCGTCAGCCACGGAATGCCGTGAATACCCCACGCCAGGAAACGCGAGAACCAATGCACCACCGAGCGGCGCTTGTCGAAAGGATAGCACACAACCAGTGCCACCGCCGACAGAATGGTGAACACCAGACAAAGCAATAGAATGTAAATCCAATAAATCAGACTGAGCATAAGCGTAGTTTTTAGTTTTGGTCAAGGGGGATTACCCCACAATAAACAACTTGCAAAATTACAAATTTTCTTCCTATATACCTATTTTAATCGCGTAGAAAGTTTTCAACAACTTTTCCACGTTTCGGCCCGCCACACACCGTTTTCCTCCCCTTCTCCACCGCCCACAACACCACCCGCGAACCTATCCGCACAAGGCGTCAAAATGGGACAAACATTATTTTTTTGAAAAAATCAGTTCTTTGTATTGCAAAGTATAAATATTTTTACATATCTTTGCATCGAGAAATAAACAAAACCACAAAATAGTATGAAAAATTCACTTCTCTACCTCTTGTTAGGACTATTCATCGTCACCGATGCCACCGCAGCACGCACCGCTCCTGCCTCGGGTCGCGTTGCCAACACACAAGGCACCGCCATCGAATTTGCCACGGTGGTACTGCTTACCAACGACGAACAGGTGGCCGGCACGACCACCGATGCCGAGGGGCGATTCCACCTCACAGCAATAGCGGGGCACTACACACTCATGGTGCAACACCTGAACTACGACACCTATTCGAAAGAGGTTGAACTGACCAATGGCACCGACCTGGGAACTATTATTTTGCATGAGAACAGCAAGGCCATCGAAGCCGTCGAAGTGAAGGCACAATTGGTACGCCGCGAAGCCGATCGTTTTGTGGTCGATGTGGCTAATTCGGAGACGGCCATCGGCAAGGATGGCGTCGAGCTTTTGGAGCGCGCACCGGGAGTTTGGCTCACCGACGAAAAGATTTCGATCAACGGCAAAAGCGGCTCGAAGGTCTACATCAACGACCGCGAATTGAAGCTCGACGGCGAGCAGTTGATTAACTATCTCAAAACGCTGCGCGCCGAGGAGATTCAGAAGATTGAGGTCATCCCCACCTCGGGTGCCGACTACGACGCCGACTCGGCCAGCGGCATCATCAAAATCACG
The DNA here is from genome assembly GCA_964612285.1 of uncultured Alistipes sp. GTDB lineage: Bacteria > Bacteroidota > Bacteroidia > Bacteroidales > Rikenellaceae > Alistipes. The sequence goes on along the minus strand of CAZTCM010000036.1, from coordinate 9,474 downwards.
CTGCGCCGTCAGCGTGAGAACGGCACACAAGGGTCGGTACAGCTATGGAGCACCTCGAACAAATATGGCGAACGATGGAACCCTTCGGCCAACATCGCACTGCACAACGGCCGCCTCGACCTCAATGCCGCGGCCTGGTTCTCCGACCAAGAGGCCGAAGCCTATGCCTACGAACACACCAACAACCTCGCCGGCAACTCGAAAATCGACTCCGAATCGCACATGATTGACGACCAGATGGATTATGGCGGGCGTATGGATGCCGTCTACGAACTGCACAAAAACCACTCCATCGGCCTGGGAGGGCGTTTTACGCAGGTCGAGAGCGAAGAAACGCTCAACACCCTGGCATTGCTGCAATCCGACTTTTTGCAGCAGGAGACCCAAAGCCTCTTTTTAGGCAACAGCGAGCAACGCGACGTAAAAGGGACCTTCAACTATGTCTGGAAAATTGACACCCTCGGTTCGACACTCAAATTGCTGGCCGATTATCAGGTGCGCAGCAATGACAACGGCCACGACAACCACAGCGTCGTGAATCGCGTCGATTCGCTCTACCGCGACCTCACCGACTCGAAGTATCGCATGGCAACCGCGGCTTTGGCATGGGAGCAACACCTCTCGCCACGCATCGTCGTGCAGGCCGGCGGGAAATATGCCTACTACCGCATGCAGTCCGACGCCCTCTACGAGTATGAGAAACAGGGGGCCTGGCTCACCAACACGCGACAGAGCTTCCGCATCGACTACAACGAGCAGGTAGCCGCCCTTTACGGCATCGTGCGCGGTAACTTCAATCGTTGGGGCTTTGTGGCAGGATTGCGCGGCGAATATACGCGCACCGAGAGTGACGGCACCAAGCTGGGCAAAGATTATCTCTCGCTCTTTCCCAACCTCAATATCTCCTACAAACTCGACGAGGCGGGCAAGCACTCGCTCATTGGGCAATATGCACGCAAAATCTCACGACCCTCGTTCTGGCAACTCAATCCCCAACGGCAACAGATTTCGGACTACTCCTACCAAACGGGTAACCCGCTGCTCGACCCCGCCTATACGCACGATGTGAGCCTGACCTATGTGGCGTGGTACAAATATACGCTGACGGCCGGCATGATTCTCAAAACCGATGAGATTCAACAGAATTTCCTCACCGACCCGAATGACCCGAACATCATCTACATCAACCACGTCAATTACAAAGACACAAAGCAGTATTATGTCAACCTGAGCGCCCCGTTGCAACTGACCAAATGGTGGGAGGCCAACGCCAACCTCACCTACTGCGGCTGGGAGCAGCGCGCCTCTGTCGAGTCACCGGCCAAACTCTACCACATGTTCATGACCTACTGTTCGACGACCTTCACCCTACCCCACAAATTCTACCTCGACTTTTCGTGGAACTTCCACAACCGCATCCACATGGGCAATGCCGTCATCGGTGCGGCACACATGGTCAACGGAACCCTGAAAAAGCGGTTTGGCGACCGTTTTACGGCGACCTTCTCGGTGCGCAACCTCTTCAACACCCAGCAGGATATCAGCGCCCGCAACGAGCAATTTGACCGCACCTACCGCCTCGACCAATTTTGGAGCGAGCGCCAATTCCGCATTGGCCTGACGTGGAACTTCAAGAGCGGCAAGGCCTTCCGCGAACGAAAACTCGAAAGTTCGGGCGATGGGGCTCGCTTCTAAGCAGCCCACGCACCCATAAGTTGGTTTTATAAATAAGAGAGAGGTCGTATAACAAGCGGGATTTAAGGCTTGCGAAGCCCGAGAAACCGCAGCATACTGGGCGTATGTGAGGATTTCGAGGGCAAGCGTAACGCAAAAATCACCTTGTTAGACGGCTTCTCAATTTTATACAAAGAATCCTCTTAGAAGGCCACCACAGGAGCCTGTGCAGCCGTCGCATCAGCCTCGAAATAGGCCTTTTTCTCGAAGCCGAAGATGCCGGCCACAAGGTTGGCGGGGAAGCGGCGCACAGCCAAATTGTAGGTTTGCGCTGCCGCATTAAACTCCTTGCGGGCCACCGCGATGCGATTCTCCGTACCCTCCAATTGGGCCTGCAACTCCAAGAAATTTTGATTGGCCTTCAAATCGGGATAGTTCTCTGCCACGGCAATCAGACGACCCAATGCCGAACGCACCTCGTGCTGCGCCTGCTGATACTGCTGCAACTTCTCGGGGGTCAACTCCTCGGCCGAAAGATGAATCGATGTTGCCGAAGCACGCGCTGCCACGACCGATTCGAGCGTTTCGCTTTCGTGGGCCGCATAGCCCTTGACCGTATTCACCAGATTCGGAATCAGGTCGGCGCGACGCTGGTACTGCGTCTCGACATTCGACCAAGCGGTCGAAACAGCCTCATCCTTCTCAACCAGAACGTTGTAGGTCGTGTAGCAGAGGATGGCAAGGAGTGCAACAACCCCCAATGTAATCCATTTATTCATAGCAATTTGTGTTAAATTATTAATTATTAATTTTGAATTTACCATCTCGAACCGGCTCCGCCACCCCCAAAGTGACCACCGCCGAAACCACCGCCCATGCTACCGCCGCCGAAGCCGCGGCTACCACCAAAACCGCCAATAAAGGGACCGCCGCCACCGCCACGCGAATGATTGTCGCGGTCGAGGTATTCGCGGTGGTGTTTATGCACCGCCTTGCCGCAATGTGTGCAAACATAGGTATACTCGGTCTCGCGGAAGGAGGCCGTATGGCTCACCTTGGCCGGGCCCTGCTGCTTCAAGGTCATCCGATGACAACGCGGACATCGCGAGGTGAGCAGCCAAATCACCACCACAAACAACATCGGCAGGCCTACGACAAAGAGCAGAATGAGCCAAAAGTCGTGCGTCTCCTCCTCTTCGGCTAGAGCCTCTCCGCCGGCCAGCCGACGCGCCACGGCCTCCATGCCGGCCACCATGCCGGCGCTGTAATCGCCCCGACGAAACGCAGGGAGCATCTCATTGATTTGAATGCGTTTACAGATGGCATCCGGAAGTATTCCTTCAACTCCGTCGCCCGTCACAAAACGAATCTCGCGAGCCGACTCGACGAGCAAAATTCCTACGCCATTATCCCCATCGGCACACCCGACGCCCCACATCGAGAAGAGGTCCATGGCAAACGAAAAAATATTCTCCGACGCAACTTCGCGCACAGCCACCACGGCCACCTCGGCCAAGCGGGCCCGACGCAACGAATCGCAGAGATCATTGATGCGCGCCACAGCCTCCGACGAGAGGATACCATCGGGGTTTGAGACATAGGCCCCGCGATTTTGCAACTGCACATTGGGCACCTCTTCGACACGATAGGCCGCAGCATCGGCTGTCGCAGCCAACAGCAGCCACAGCCCCAAAAAGAGTCCCTGCAACAAGTGTTTCATCATCCTCATCGGTTTTGTACCAAAACGCGGTAGCTCCATGGAGCCATCTGCTCACTCACATGGTCGGGAAGCGCATAGTCGCATTCGGCAAAGAAGTCGCGATACTCGCCCGCATAAATACCCGTATTATACTCTGCCTGAATGGCATAAGGCGAGAGGTTCATCACAGCAATCACACGATTGCCCCCCGATTCGCGCACCAAAATCATCAGGCAATCCTCGGCGTTGTTGTGAATCTCGCACCACGAGCCGGCATGCCCGTCCGCAGCCAATGTGGGATTTTCATGATGCAGCGCAATCAAGCGACGATAATGCGCCGTCGTGTTGTTCTTGCGATAGTTGGGAATCGGGTCGCGGTCGAAAAAGGCAAAGACGTGGTCGTAGCCAATCTCCTGCCCCGTATAAATCAGCGGCAAGCCACGCGGCACGACAAAGGTGAAGAGCGACATCACCTCGTGAGCCGCTCCCATACGGGTAAACTCGGAGCCATTCCAGGAGTTCTCGTCGTGGTTGGAGGTAAAGCTCAACCGCAAGGCCGAACGCGGGAAAGGGTCGTTGCAAAGGTAATCGCGCAGCGCCGTCACCCGTACTCGTTGTTGCGCCACGTCGTTCATCAGGTGGTGCATCTGCCAGCCATAGTAGGCATTGAAACCACCCTCTTCGCACAGCGGAATCTCCTCGGCCTCAGCCAAGAAGAACAAATCGGAACGCAGCATTCGCAGGCGACGAGTGACATAGCACCAGAAATCGGTCGGTACCAACATCGCCATGTCGCAGCGGAAGCCATCGACGGCATGCGCTGTTACCCAAAAGGCCATCGCCTCGTATTGTCCCTCCCAAATCGCCGAATTGGCATAGTTGAGCTTGGCCGTATCGCTCCAATCGCAGGGCACCTTCGGCTCGCCGTTTTCGTATTCGTACCAATCGGGGTGCTCGGTCAGCCAGCGGGCATCGCGCGAGGTGTGGTTGGCCACCCAATCGAGCAGCACCTTCATCCCCAACCGATGCGCCTCGGCAACAAAAGTATCGAAATCGGCCATCGTGCCCAAATCGGGGTTGATGGCACAATAGTCGCGCACCGAGTAGTAGGAGCCCAGGCTCCCCTTGCGTGCCTCCACACCAATGGGGTGCACAGGCATCAACCAAAGCACATCGACCCCCATCTCGCGCAGGGTTTTCAAGCGTCGTTGTGCGGCCCGCAACGTACCCTCGCGGGTCAGTTGGCGGATATTCATCTCGTAAAGAACAGCCCGCAGGCTCCAATCGGGATGGTTCATAATACTATGTTTCTCGCTGTTTTTATCCTATTTGGAGGCCAAAGATACATTTTTTTTTGCAAAGTCCGACTCAAAGCGACAAAACATCGTTGCGGCAAAAAAATCAAATGTCAGGATTTCCAAAATTGGATAATTATACCTACCTTTGTGCGATTAACGATATTTTTATAGACCTCATGAAACAAATCCGTCTGATAGCCATCGCCTTGATTGCCCTATTGACCGCATCATGCGCCTCTCACAAACGTATTTGGTATTTGCAGGATGCCATCCCCTACACGCCCGAGCAAATCGAGCAGCAGGGACAGATTCGCATCCAACCCTTCGACCGACTGACCATCGTGGTCAACAGCAAGGACCCGCTGCTGGCTGTGCCGTTCAACGAAACCTCGTCGATGAACTCGCTCTCGTCCACCGGCTCGACCTACTCCTCGAATGGCGTATTGCAAATCCGCACCGTTGACGAAGAGGGCTATTTGGACATGCCCGTGCTGGGGCGCATCCAATGCAAGGGGATGACCCGCAGCCAATTGTCGCACGACATAGCCCGCCGCATCATCGAAGGCGAGTACATCAAAGACCCGATTGTCAATGTGCAGTTTGCCGACATGAAGATTTCGGTCATCGGCGAGGTGGCACGTCCCGGGCAATACACCATCACCAACGACAAAATCACCATCTTCGATGCATTGGCCATGGCCGGCGACATGACCGTCTATGGTATTCGTAACGATGTGGCCGTCTACCGCGAGGTGGACGGGGTGCGCACCATCGAGTACCTCGACCTCACCTCGAAGGATATCTTCCAATCGCCCGCCTTCTACATTCGTCAGAACGACGCCATCTACGTCAAGCCGAACAAGTACAAGGCACAGGCCGGTGAGATTAGCCAAAACCGCAGTTTCTACATCTCGCTGGTGTCAACCGCCATCTCGATGGCTACGCTGATTGTCACCATCTCCAAGTTGTAAACCCGAAAATCTCTGTTCCATGACCGAACAACCCGTAATACCTCAGTCGAATCACGACGACAACGCTGTTGACGCCATCACGTTGCATGACCTGATTCAGATTCTCTTCAACAATTGGCGTTGGTTTGTCCTTTCGGTACTCTTCTGCTTGGGCGTTGCTTATTTCTATCTGGCCACCACCCCGCGCATCTACAAGCGTGAGGCGGTGTTGCTCATCAAGGATATGCGCAAAGGTAGCGACCTCGAAATCAGTGCATTCAGCGATCTGGCCGGTTTCCAGAGCCGTCGCAGCGTCGACAACGAGCTCTACATCATCCAATCGCGCCGATTGATGATGGAGGTGGTAGACCGTCTGAATCTGACGACCAGCTACTCGGCCAAGAAGCGCCTGCGCACCTACGATCTCTACAAATCGGCCCCCATCGAGGTGACCTTCATCAACCACGACGACAAGCACTCGAAGGTGCTCGCCGTCACCCCCAAAGAGGATGGCGGCATCCTGCTCAGCGACTTCGACGACCGCTACATCTCGAACCGCGAGAAGCGCATGAAAATCAACGCATCGTTTGGTGATACGATTGCGACGCCCATCGGTCAGGTGGTAGTCAATCCTACCATCTACCTCGATTCGACCTTCTACGACTACGCCATCCGCGTCGTGAAGCGGCCGCAGGATGTGACGGCCAACGCCTATCGCAAGATGGTACAGAGCGGCATCGTGAACAAGCTCGCCTCGGTGGTGTCGTTGTCGATGAGTTCGGCCTCGTCGCGTCGTGCCGAGGATGTGCTCAACACGCTCATCGCCGTCTACAACGAGGATGCCATCAAAGACAAGCAGAGCATCTCGAAAATCACGGCCGAATTTATCACGGCTCGTCTGGCTATCATCGGCCAGGAGCTGGGTGAGGTAGACCGCGACATTGCACAGCTCAAACAGAGCAATCAAATCATCGACATCAAGTCCGAAGCAACCCGCACCGCGACCGAGAGTTCACACTACAAAGCCGAGAGTCTCTCGCTCGAGAACCAGATTTCGGTGGCCGAGTTCATCCGCGACTACCTGCAAGACCCCGCGAAGGTGGGTGAACTGATTCCGATGGTCGCCTCTATCCAGAATCAGGGTATTTCCACCCAAATCAACAACTACAACGAGGCAATCTTGCGCCGCCAAAAGCTCTTGGACAACAGTTCGCAGAACAACCCCATCATTCAAGAGTTGAACCAAATGTTGACGGCTACGCGCCACTCCATCATCGCTTCGCTCAACTCGCACATTTCGACCCTCGACATGCAGCGCGATGCCATGCGCAGCGAGGAGACCTCCATCAACCGTCGCATCTCGAACATGCCGTCGCAGGAGAAGTTGATGCTCGACATCGCCCGCCAGCAGAAGATTAAGGAGGAGTTGTTCCTCTACCTGCTCAACAAGCAGGAGGAGACGCAGCTCAACTTTGTCATCGCCGAGAGCAACTCGCGCATCATCGACCTGGCCTATGGCAGCAACACTCCCATCTCGCCGCGTCCGATGATTATCATGGCTTTGGCCCTGATGATTGGTTTGGCCTTCCCCTTCGGCATCTTCTTCCTGATGGGTATCCTTGACACCTCGATTCGTGGTCGTCGCGATATCGAGAAATACACGACCGTACCCTTCCTGGGCGACATCCCGACCGCCGAGGAGAGCGGCATCTCGCGTCAGGGCGTAGCCGTGCGTGAAACAGGCCGTGATGCTGTATCAGAGGCATTCCGTCTGCTACGCTCGAACATGACCTTCATGAACATCTCGTCGGGCAAGGAGATTCAGACCGTGCTCTTCACCTCGTCGAATCCCCACGCCGGTAAGACCTTCGTGGCCACGAACCTTGCGATGACGCTGGCCATGGCCGGCAAAAAGGTGTTGCTCATCGACCTCGACCTGCGCCGTCACGCTTTCTCGTCGCAGATGGGCCACGGCCACAGCAAGCGCGGCGTGACGAGTTTCTTGTCGGGCAGCGCCACGATGGAGTCGATTATCGAAAACTCGGGTATCCACGACAATTTCGACGTGATTTATGCCGGCATTCAGCCCCCCAACCCCGCCGAGATTCTGCTCTCGGAGCAGTTGGACAACCTCTTTGCCGAGTTGCGCACACGCTATGATTTCATATTCATCGACTCTACGCCGTCAATGTCGGTAGCCGATGCCATCATCTGCGACCGCTTGTCCGACCTGACCATCTATGTCGTGCGCGAGGGGGTACTCGACCGTCGCCAGTTGCCCGACATTGAGCGTCTGTACCGCGAGAAGAAGTTCCACAACATGAGCATCGTACTGAACAGCACCAACAGCCACCGCCACGGTTATGGATACGGCTATGGATACGGCTATGGCTACGGTTATGGCTACGGTTATGGCTACGGTTATGGCTACGGGGAGAGCGAATACCACGAACCGAGCTACCGCAAACGCATCAGCAACCTCTTCAAGCGTATATTAGGCCGCAAATAACACCCGACTATGGCGATTCAGGATGCAATCATAGCAATTGATTTCGACGGCACGGTGGTGACACATGCCTATCCCGAAATCGGTGAAGATGCCGGAGCCGTACCGGTGTTGAAAGAGTTGGTGAACAACGGCTGTCGGATTATTCTCTACACGATGCGCAGCGGAGAGTTGTTGAAGGAGGCCGAGGCGTGGTTTCGCAAACGCGACATCCCGCTCTACGCCGTCAACGAGAATCCGAAACAACACCGATGGACCAAATCGCCCAAGGTACACGCCGACCTCTACATCGACGACAGCGCATTGGGATGTCCTATTCGCTTTATCGACGGAACGCGTCGTCCGGTAGCCGATTGGCCCCGCATCCGCGAGCAACTGGTCAAGGAGGGTTTCTTGGATTAAAGCACCTCCCCGGGGAGGGGGATAAATAAAATGGGGTTGTCAGTCTTTCGAGTCTGACAGCCCCATTTTCTTGAAGTTGGATAACAAGTGCTTAATGGCTGAACACCTTGCCATATTGCTTCTGTTGTTGCTCGTATTTAAGGCGCGTTTCAGTCGGATAGTGCAGTTGCTCGAACTCTTCGACTGCATTGCGAATATCGGTGAGCAACATATCGGCCATATCGTGCGACATGCCTTGGCGCACCACGACACGCATCACCACCATCTGCTCGATGCTTTTCGGCATCGTGTAGGCGGGAATCATCCAGCCGCTCTGCTTCAACTTATCCTGCAAATCGTAGAGGGTCCACTTCGCCGTCTTCTCGTACTTCGGGCACAACTGCCAGATAAAGAGCGGATTGGTCACCTCTTCCGCATAATTCTTGAAGCAGTGCATCTTGCCAATCTGCTCGTGGCAGTAACGTGCCACCTCCATCGAGGTCTGCTGAATGGCGCAGTATCCCTCCATTCCGTAGCGGATAAAGTTGTAGTATTGGCCAAGAATCTGCGCAGCGGGGCGTGAGAAGTTCAACCCCACCTGCGTAATCGAAGCACCGAGGTAATTCACCGAGAAGGACATCTCGTCGGGGAGGTACTTCTTATCCTTCCACACAATCCACCCCAACCCCGGGTAAACCAGACCGTACTTATGTCCCGAGGTAGAGATTGAATAGACCCATTTCAGACGGAAATCCCACTTGCAACTCGGATTGGTAAAGGGGAGGATAAAACCACCCGAGGCGGCATCGACATGGATGGGAATCTCGTAGCCTGTCTTTTTATTATAGGCATCGAGTGCCTTGTCGAGCGCCTCGACATTGTCGTTCAGCCCCGTCCAGGTGACGCCACAAATCGGCACGATGCAGATCGTGTTCTCGTCGCACATCGCCAACGCCTTTTCGGGAT
>CAZTCM010000035.1:0-12652 GCA_964612285.1 uncultured Alistipes sp. | reverse complement strand
TGGCGGTCGGCACGCAGGTCCTCGTCGCGGAAGCAGCGTACAATCTGGAAGTAGCGGTCGTAACCGGCCACCATCAGCAACTGTTTCAGCGTCTGCGGCGATTGGGGCAGCGCATAGAATTGGTTGGGATTCATGCGGCTCGGCACGATGAAGTCGCGCGCGCCCTCGGGGGTCGAGCCCACGAGGTAGGGGGTCTCGATTTCGAGGAAGCCCTCGCTGTCGAGGAAACGGCGAATCTCCTGGGCCATCTTGTGGCGCAGAATCATGTTGCGTTGCAGGGGCGGACGGCGCAGGTCGAGATAGCGATATTTCATGCGCAGGTCGTCGCCACCGTCCGAGTGCTCCTCGATGGTGAAGGGAGGCGTCAGGGCCTCGTTGAGCACCGTGATGGCCGTAGCAGCCACCTCGATGTCGCCGGTCGCCATCTTGGGGTTCTTCGACGAACGCTCGATGACCGTGCCCGTGACTTGAAGCACCCACTCGCGACCGACGCGCAGCGCCGTTTCGCGCACCTCGGCAGCGGTGGTCTCCTCAACCACGATTTGCGTCAGGCCATAGCGGTCGCGCAGGTCGATGAAGGTCATGGCGCCCAAGTTGCGCACCTTCTGCACCCAGCCGGCCAACGTGACCGTTTCGTTTACATTTTCGACTCGCAGCGAGCCGCAGGTATGAGTTCTGTACATAGTGTGTAGAGCTGTTACTTGTTATCGTTCGTTTACAACCCACAAAAATAGCGTTTTTTAGCCAAATTCGAAACAAGAGCCGCGAAAAAAATAGCACATTCGGGGCGTTGGCCCCACGCGCTGCAAAAAAAAATGATGCATCTTTGTTCGAAAAGTGGCAAAAACAGCCATTTTTTGCTAACTTTGTCAGTGCTATGTATCGCCATACAGCCTGACGACTCACGTCGGAGGGGTGGCCGCCATAGCTACAAATGCCTACAAACGCAGAGATATTTGTTATGAAACAGAGCATGATGCTGTGCCTGATGATGGCACTCTTTCTCGCGGCCCCCGAGGCCATGGCGAAGAAGGATTCGGCAAAAATGGCCGAGAAGGTTGCCAAGAAGGAGGCTAAAAAGGCTGAAAAGGAGGCCCGCGAATTGGAGGCCGAGGCCAAACGCCGCGCCACACCCCACTTTCAGGGGGGCGACATGGATACCTTCGAGCGTTGGGTGATTGCCAACCTGCGCCGCGACTTCGGGCCGTTGCCGCCGGGCACCCCTGTCATTGTGGTCGATGTCCCCTTCTATGTCGAGACCGACGGGTCGACCTCGCTCATCGACGAGGATACCCCGAGCAAGACGCAGCACCCACGCATCGTGCGGGAGATTGAGCGCGTGATTCTCTTCTCGCCCGACTGGGACCCGGGCGAAGATATGTTGGGGAATCCGGTGCGCAGTCGCCAGGAGTTGTCGCTGACCCTCAAACACAGCCACTCGGCACCCCAGCCAACGATTCATCCCACGCCGCGTCCGAAACCGAAACCGGCCCCCAAACCCCGACCCCGCCCCACGGGACGCCGTCGTTAAGCCGTTTGCGATGAATCAGCAGCAGCAACTTGACGAAATGTTCATGCGCCACGCACTAAACGAGGCGCATGCTGCGTTTGACGAGGAGGAGGTCCCCATCGGAGCCGTTGTTGTGGCCGAAGGGCGCATCGTGGGTCGCGGGCACAACCGTGTCGAAGCGTTGCAGGACCCTACAGCCCATGCCGAGATGCAGGCTTTGACGGCCGCCACCGAGACGCTGGGAGGCAAATACCTCAACCAATGCACGCTCTATGTCACGGTCGAACCGTGCATCATGTGCGCCGGCGCCATCGGCTGGACCCAGGTGGGTCGCGTGGTGTGGGGCGCCGACGACCCCAAAAAGGGTTTTCGTTGCTACTCGGAGCGCGTATTTCACCCCAAAACGGAGGTGGTACGCGGTGTGCTGGGCGATGCGTGCGAGGAGTTAATGAACCGTTTTTTTGCAACACTGCGGCGGTAAGATTTGATATTTTGAAATATAATCGCTACTTTTGTCCCATTGTGCCCTCCGCAACGGGTGGCACCCGACTGCCGAAACGCCAATTTTAACATTAAAAATAAAAAGAAAAATGAAAAAGTTTTTTGTAACGGTTGTTGCGCTGCTGGCCGTATGCTCGCTCTCGGCGCAAGACGTGAAGACGGCCTACAACGAGGCTGCTGCCGCCTATGGTGCCAAGAACTTTAAGGTTGCTGCCGAGAAATTCGAGCAGGTAATCAACGACGGTATGGATGTGGAGGATGCCGCATCGTTGGTGGCTACGGCCAAGACGACGCTGCCTAAGTGCTACTACCAGCTGGGTGGTCGCGCCTTCATGGCCAAGAACTACGACGAGGCGCTGGCCAATTTCCAGAAGTCGGCCGAGGCTGCCGAGCTCTATGGTGACATGGCCCAGATGAACAAAGCCAACGGCTGGGTAGCCAAAATCTACCAGTCGCAGGGTGGCGAGGCCTTCAACGCCAAGGACTACACTACGGCTGCCGGCATCTTCGAGAAGGGTTACGCTGCCGACCCCAACAACACGGGTATGGCGCTGAACCTGGCGATGAGCTATTGCGAGATGGGTGAGTACGAGAAGGGCATGGATGTCTATGAGACGGTTGCTTCCAAGACGTACCCGAAATATGCCGAGGATGCTGCCAAGGCAAAGGAGATGATGGCTCTCTACACGAACAACAAGGTGGCTGAGTTGCAGGGTGCCGGCGATTTCGACGGTATCATCGCCCTGGCTGATGCCCAACTTGCCAAGAACCCCGCCAGCCCCCTCTTCCAGTTGGTACGCGTGCAGGCTTACCTCGGCAAGAAGGATTATGCCAAGGTGATCGAGACGGCTCCGGCTGCTGCCGAGGCACAGACCGACGAGGCTGACAAGAGCACGGTTTACTATCAGCTGGCTTCGGCTCACAACGCCCTCTCGCAGCGCGATCAGGCAATCGCCGCCTTCAAGAAGGTGACCGCAGGTCCTGCCGCCGAGAATGCCAAGGTTGCATTGGCCGAGCTGAACAAATAGTGACGCAGGGCATTCAAAGATGCCTATGCCATAAAACAGACCGAGGGCCGTCTTTCACGAAAGACGGCCCTCGGTCTGTTCGGATTGCCACGCTCCCTTCTTACTGCTGAATCTTCACCAACTGTTCGCGGTAAGCATTCAAAATACGCGACTTGGAGATGAAGCCCAAATAACGATTCTCCTTATCGACCACGGGTAACATCCAGGTGTGTTTATCCTCGAATTTGGGCAGAATCGACTGAATCGCCTCGCGTTGCAGGATGCGGTCGGGCGGTTGAATCATGTAGTGCATAATCGAGTTGCCATACTTCTCGCGCTTGAACATATCGCGTCGTAAATCGTCGAGCTGCACCACCCCCAGCAGACGCCCAAAGTTGTCGATGACGGGGAAGATGTTGCGTCGCGCCGTCGAGATAATGTCAATCAAATCGCCCAGTGTCATGTGCTCACGCAGGCGCACAAAGTCGGTCTCCATCAACTCGTCGAGTTTCAGGAAGACGAAGACCGATTGATCCTTGTCGTGGGTCAGCAACTCGCCGCGCTGACGCAACTGTTTCGTGTAGATCGAGTCGGGGTCGAGCCAATAGTTCAGCGCAAAAGAGATGCAGGCGGTAATCATCAGCGGGATGAAGAGGCCATAGCCGTTCGAGAGTTCGGCAATGAGGAAGATGGAGGTGAGCGGAGCATTCATCACGCCCGCCATCACGCCCGCCATACCCACCAACGTAAACGAAGCAATCGGCACCTGCCACCCAAACAGGGCATTGCAAATCAAGGCCAGCGAAGCCCCCGTGAAGGCTCCGACAAAGAGTGACGGGGCGAAGGTTCCGCCCACACCGCCGGCAGCATTGGTCGTAGCCATGGCGATGACTTTGAAGAACATCGTGGTAATGACAAAGAGAATCACGACCCACTCGATGTGGCTGAAACGATAGAAGAGCGAGTTGTCGAAGAGCGGCTCCGTGCGACCGTGCATCAGCCCCGTAAAGGCCTCATAGCCCTCACCATAGAGGGGCGGGAAGATAAAAATCAGCACACCCAGCATGGCACCGCCTATCAGCCAACGCCGATACTGCGTCGGTTGCTTTTTGAAGAAGGTTCCGACCTTCGAATTCATCGACGTGAAGTACCACGCCATCAAACCGCAGCAGATGCCGAGTAGGATGAAGAGCGGAATCTGCCACAGTTCGAACCCGTCCTCGGGCCGCAACGTAACGGCGATAATCGGGTCGAAACCGCGCAGGATGAAGGCCATGGTCGTGGCCGTCACAGTGGCAATCAGCAACGGAATAATCGACGTGGCCGTGATGTCGAGCATCAAGATTTCGAGCACGAAAATCACTCCCGTAATCGGGGCCTTGAAGATGGCGGCCAAGGCGGCACCCGCCCCGCAGCAGAGCATCAGCGTCGTGTGTTTGTAGTTCAGACGCGCCAGCCGTCCGACATTCGAACCGATAGCGGCACCCGTCAGCACGATGGGGGCCTCGGGCCCCACCGAACCACCAAAACCGATGGTCGTAGCACCCCCCACAATTGAGGTCCAGGTGTTGTGCGAAGCGATGCGCGAGTCGCGACTCGACATGGCATAGAGTACGCGCGTCACCCCTTCGGAGATGTTATCACGCACGATGTAACGCACAAAAAGCGTTGCGAGGATGATACCGATGACGGGATAGACGAGGTAGAGGAATTGCGCCTCTTCGACCGAGAACCAGCGCGTCAGCCCCTGCTCGATGGCGTGCAGCAGCACCTCGAAAAAGAAGGTGCCGAAACCTGCCAGAAGCCCCACAATGACGGCCAACACCATCAGCATCTGGCGCGTCGAAAGGCGACGTGTCAGACGCAGGAAGTAGGCGTAGATGCGGTCGGTGAAGCCGTTGAGGGTCATCTCAATCTAAATTTTGAATACTACATTCCACATTGCGAATTTGCCTTACGCATGCTTCTCGGCGTAGGCTTTGGCCTGCGCAGCAATCAGCTCCTTATCGGCAAAGTAGTTGATGCGCATCGCCTCGCGCACATCGTGAAGCGTGGCGGCAGCCGTAGCACGAGCACGCGCCGTGCCCTGTTCGAGTACGGCATAGACCTCCTCGATACGCTCCTCGTGGTAGCGGCGACGCTCACGAATCGTGTCAAGCAACTCGTTCAGAATGTTAGTCATGAACTTCTTGACCTTCACATCGCCCAGACCACCCCGACGATAGTGCTCCTTCAAGGCCTCCAAAGAGGCGTACTCGGGGAGGAACTTTTCGAAGTGCTCGTCGCGGCAGAATGCGTCGAGGTAGGTGAAGACCGTGTTGCCCTCGACCTTGCCCGGGTCCTCGATGCGGAGGTGGTCCGGATCGGTATACATGCCCATCACCTTCTTTTTCAGGTCGGCAGGCGTATCCGAGAGGTAGATGCAGTTGCCCAGCGACTTCGACATCTTGGCCTTGCCGTCGGTACCCGGCAGGCGCAGACAGGCGGCATTTTCGGGGAGCAAAATCTCCGGCTCGACGAGCGTCTCGCCATAGAGCGAGTTGAATTTATGGACAATCTCGCGCGTCTGCTCGATCATCGGCTCCTGGTCGACGCCGGCCGGCACGGTCGTGGCGCGGAAGGCGGTGATGTCGGCCGCCTGCGAAATCGGATAGCAGAAGAACCCGACGGGCAGGCCCTGTTTTTGGGTCGTATCGCCCGCTTCGGCGCTCTCCGAGAAGCCGCGCAGCTGCATCTCGGCCTTCACGGTCGGGTTGCGCTGCAAACGCTGCACCGTGACCAGATTCATGTAGTAGAAGCAGAGTTCGCACAACTCGGCCACCTCCGACTGGATGAAGATGGTCACCCGCTCGGGGTCCAAGCCGGCCGAGAGGTAATCCAAGGCCACCTCGATGATGTTCTGGCGCACCTTCTCGGGGTTGTCCCAGTTGTCGGTCAAGGCCTGTGCATCGGCTATCATGATGTAGATATCATCGAACGTACCCGAGTTTTGCAACTCGACACGGCGGCGCAACGAGCCGACATAGTGTCCCAAGTGAAGTCGTCCGGTGGGGCGGTCGCCCGTCAAAATAATCTTTGCCATATTTGTTCTTTTCGTTGGTTATTCGACACAATTTCCTGCGAAAATACAAAAAAGCGCGTGGGCGACAAAAAAAGTTTGGAGCACATTGTATTTTTTTATACTTTTGTGCTTAGCAATAAATCTCCGTTATGACAATTATCCAGTTGGAATACCTGTTGGCCGTGGCCAATTGCGGCAGTTTTTCGCAGGCTGCCGAGATCTGTTTTGTGACCCAGCCCTCGCTTTCGATGCAGGTCAAGGCGCTCGAAGAGGAGCTGGGCGTCATCCTGCTCGACCGTTCGAAAAAACCGGTCGTGCCGACCGAAGCGGGCGAGGTGGTGTTGGAGCAGGCACGCGAAACGCTGCGCGCCTTCAACTACATCCGCGAGGCGGTGCAGGAGTTGAAGGGCGAGACGGCCGGCAAGCTGCGTCTGGGCGTGATTCCGACCATCGCACCCTACCTGATGCACCGTTTCATACCCGCCTTCGTGCGCGAATATCCGAAAGTTGAATTGGAGATTTCCGAGATGAAGACGGCCGACATCATCGAGGCACTGAAACGCGACCGCCTCGATGCAGCCCTCGTAGCCGGCGGTACCTGCGGAGAGGGCATCGCCGAACACGACCTGTTCAACGACCGTTTTCACATCTATGTCTCGCCCGAGAATCCGCTCTACGAGCGTTCGAATATCCGCATCGAAGATATTGATTTGAAAGACCTTGTGATTTTGAGTCCGGGCAACTGCCTGCGCGACCAAATCATCGAACTCTGCCAGGCTCGACGCGACCTTCCGTCGCATTTCTCGTTCGAGTCGGGCTCGCTCGAAACGCTGATGCGCATCGTCGATTGCACGCAGTCGGTAACGGTCATTCCCGAGATGTGTGTCGATTTCATCCCCCGCGACCGTCGCGACCGCGTGAAGCAACTCGCCAAGGGAAACACCTCGCGCAAGATTTCGGTCGCCGTGCGTCGCACCTACGTCAAAAGTTCGATTATCAAGGCGTTGTCCGACACCATTGTGCGCTGCGCCGCCCCAAAGGCCTAATCTGCCCCATCAGCAACAGGAGCAACAAGGACAGGAGTCACCCTCTCAGACGGTTTATCCTTCATTAATCAAGCGACCAGGCAATACCTGCGGCATTGGCAATCGCCCGACGCGTCGTCGAAACATCCGTCAGCGTTGGTGCGGCGGCTACCGACGACAGGCTGAAATAGTTGTTCTTGAATTTGCCGTAAATGGTGTTGTTCTCCCAGCTAATCTCGGCTTCGGGCGTCGTGGATTCGTAACGCACGGCGTAGTTCGACGAGTTGGTCGTCACGATTGTATTTCCGCGCATCGTGGTCGAGATGACGGGAAGGGTCATATTCGAACCGCCATAGTTGGCATGTACGGCCAAGACACACTCTTTGAAGGTGTTGTTCTCGATGGTGGCGTTCTGCACCTGCGCATAGCCGCTCAATGCAGCATTCTCCTGCCCGCGTACAAGCGACAACGCGGCTTTATAGCCGATGCCCGTAAGGGCCTCGAAGTGGTTGTTGCGCACCGTATGTCCCGTGCCGATAACACGCACACCACCCGACTCCTCGACCGAATTACCATAGAAATAGTTGCCCTCGACCGTGCAGTTGTTGCCGTGGCGCAGGGTCAGCGTACCGCGACACTCTTCGAAAAAGTTGCCCGAGTAAGTGTTGGCGCACGATTTGCTCGACACCACCTCGGCGCTCTCGCCCCAGCAACGATAGAAGTAGTTGTGCTGCACCTTCACCTTGCCGTCGCTGAGCGAAACACCGCTGTCCCCGACGCGAATCGTCTCCTGCTCGTTGGCAGGGTCGCCATCCGAGGGGTCAATCAGGATGGTGGGGCGCGTGAAGTGGTTGTACTGAATGGTGTGGTTGGGTGTCACCCCCTCGTCAAACCACACGACAAGCAGTGCACCGCGGTCGCGCTTATCTTGGAACGAGCAATATTGCACCGTGTGGTGGTCGCCATTGAGCGACACCCACTTGCACGAACGGTTGTAGTCGGCCGTGGTGTTTGTACCCGTGATGGCACACTGTTCGAGCGTACAGTAGGAGGTGCCGCTCTGGAAACGCACGAGGTGCTCGGCAGAGATGACGGGATCTTGCCAATGAAAACCGCGCACGGTGGTATGGTCGGTCTTAATAGTAAGGGTGGAGTTCCCCGTAAAGAGAACTCCACCGTTGGTTTCAGCTCGAAAAGTGATGCCTTGCGTAATTGCCTGTTCACTATCGAGCGTGAGGTTAATATCCGCGTAGGTGCCGTTTCGCCAGATGATTTCATCACCATCGACCAGCGGCGTCAGCGCACTGAACTCGGCCGCCGAGGCCACCGTGAAGGTGCCGGCTGCACGTTCGCCCTCGACGGCAGGAGGCGTCGGCGTGGGCAGTGCCACGCCGTCGTCGCCATAGGTCGGTTGATTGGCTGTATCGTTGATGGGCTTCGACCAGTAGAAGTCGAACTTGATATAACCTTCGCGAGGCTCATCTTGTGAAGTGGTCAATCCCGTCGTCAAATTAGCGCAAGTAATCTCCTTGATGTGAATAAAGCCTTTCTTGGCCAAATCGGACATATTCGAAGCCGAGGGCTTTGCACCTTTGACATAGGTAGCATATCCGATCACGATTACAGCTCCTTTGGTCCAAGTACCACCATCGGTTGTTTCTGTTCCCAATGCAGGTCCACCCGACGAAGGCTTGGTACCTTCATAATTCATCGACTCCAAAGTACCTTCGGTGACAGCTTTCGACCAATCATTATCGGAGGCCAATACACGATAAAAAGTAATTGGAGTTCCAAACATCTTGTTAGCAATCAAATTCCGATAACCGCCGCCATCTTCCGGATAATAATGATTGCGAATCACCGATTCCGAGTTTGCAACCGAAGCAAATGATAGTTTTTGTTTCGAATCTGCCACAAAGAAAAAATAGGGCATTGACGCATAATATTGTGCCGCGGTAATGTTGTCTTTGTTAAGGCCACTATAAGTATTCTTATTGTCGACAGTCGTAAATGTAACCGCCGTATTAGTCAGCCCGGCTTCATCTGATGAAACAACGAAACTATCAATGGGCGTATCGTACCATTCTTTCGTCGAGATTACCTTACCCAAATCAGGGACAAAGAAAGCGTTTTGCGAAGCATATTCGGTATAAGAATCCTCCTTATTCGACCCCAGACCAAGCTGTACATCCTTGTAATAGAAGAAGGGATAGACCATAATCGAACCGAGGGCGTATTCGTTGTCGCTGCTGTCGTAACCCACAACAGCACACGAAGTGGCCGTCGTCTTTTCGATCGTGTCGGGAATCTTGAAGATGATTTGGTTGTCCGACACCTGCAAACCGGCAGCCGGAACCTCCTTGCCATCGACCGTAACCTTCTCGATCGCACCCAGATTCAGACCCGTAGCCGTAGCCGCCGTATTGAGGTAGAACTTCGTCGACTCGGCATCGTGGTCGGGCGTGATTTTGCTGACGGTCAGTGCGCTGTCGTCAAATGCGCTGATCGTCAATTTCTTCGTGGCGCGTGCACCGCGGTCGAGTTTGCCCGCCGTGAATTCGGTCGACCACACGGGGTTACCCGTTGTGAAGATATCCACTGCAAGCGTCTCGCCATCGAGGTAATACTCCGTCGTAGAGCCATCCACCACACCGGCATTGATCATCACACGGATATCCATCTCCTCGCCGGCCTTCACCACCGTAGCCTCGGGCAGGGTCGTCGTAATGTTCGAAGCGGCAGCAGTAAAGTAACCGTTGGTCGTACTGCCTTCGGTCGTTGTATTGCGCAAAGCCTCATAGGGGTTCGATTTACCGATATTGGCCTGGAAACCACCGGCCAAGATCAAGCCGTTTTTCGAAGTCACGGTCAGTTTTTCGATCGTCAAATCCTTGCCCGTAGCATTTACCACATGGAAACGCAGCACCGAGAAGAGGTGCTTGAAAGTTACCGTAGGATTCTCGCCAAGCGTCGAACTGTTCGCCGTACCGCTTACCATAAAGGCATAGTCCGAGATATCCCACCCTGCGGGGTCGTACTCCTGCTCGGCGGGCAGCGTACCATAAGCTCTCGACGACGAAGTGACGCTTTCGTTATAAGGATAATACATCTGGAACTTGTGTGTTCCTTCGCCAATATCCACCCACTCGATGTCACCCGTCAAGGTTGCCGAAGCGGTGCCCGCACCGGCCGACAAGGTGTATTTTGCATTTCGGTTGCGAACCGTATTCGAGCTACTACCGGACGGCGTAGTCGTATAGAAGACACCGATCTCCTCGTCGCCCCTCCAAGTTACCGTATAACCGTCATCGGCCAAAATCGTTCTGCCGGCGTTGTCGTCAATCTCGGCCGAGAAGTTTACCTGCTCACCCGTAGTCATCGGAGTCGACAATTCATCACCCTCCTGCTCACACGAAGTTGCACCCAACAGCAGCAGGGCGCATACCATATAACCAAAAAGTTTCTGTTGCTTTTTCATTGCTTGCTCTCTTTAACGGGTTAATTTTGATCCCAATCCTCCTCGTCACCTCCAAAAGAGGGAGCACCGGTTTCTTGGCTCGAATAAGTGAATCCTGCCTCGACCACCACATCGAGCAGCTCGACATGAGGCGACACATAGCTCTCGCGGAGCTTCGTTTTGGGTAAATAGTTCATTGTTTGATTGTTTTAATTTGGTTTACCAATTGCAAAAGTATATAAATTAAATTGGTATACCAAATTTTTTATGCTTTTTTCCTATTTTTTGCTGATTATCACCTCTCGCCGTTCGGAAAGCGTACCAGCGTACCCCTTCCGAGGGTCTTCCACGCCCTCTCCGAACCACGAAAAAAGTCCTATCTTTGAAGGTCGGGCATTTTTATTTTCTAAATTCAAGGTTTTTCCTTACCTTTGTGAGGTTATAGCAACCTATGCAAAAAAATATGGAGAACGTACAACAACTCATCGAGACGATTGTTTCGGCAATCGAAGATAAAAAAGGTAAGAATATTGTATCGTTGGACCTCACGGGGTTTGACGGGGCCATCTGCTCCCACTTTGTGGTCTGCAACGCCGATTCGACGGCACAAACCTGCGCCATCGCCGACGGCATCGAAGAGAAGGTCTTTGAAGCTACGGGGCAGTGGCCGTGGCGCGTCGAGGGCAAGCAGTTCGGCGCCTGGGTAGCGATGGACTATGTCGATGTGGTGGTTCACATCTTCCAGACCGAGCTGCGCGACTACTACAAATTGGAGGAGTTGTGGGCCGATGCCCCGATGGTACGCTACGAATACGAGGAGTAAACTATGGCTAAAAAGCAGAAACCAAACAAACCGATATTTCTCCACATGCGGTTGAACTTCATGTGGATTTACGCCGCTATTGCCCTCTTCATCGTCGGGTCGTATCTGCTCGGCGAGGAGCGCAACACCCCGCTCAAAGGCGACTGGACACTCATCGAGCCGATGGTCGAACAGGGTGACGTGGCCCGCATCTCGGTGGTCAACAACCGCCGTGTCAATGTCTTTTTGACGCAGGAGGCCGTCAAGCGCTATCAGGCCGACTCGACGAACAACACCCTGCGCAACATCCCCGCCAAGGGACCGCAAATCACCTTCCAGATTGGCTCGGTGGATGCCCTGCGCGAGGATTTGAAGGAGGCCCGAGGGGCCAATGTTCCCGTCGACTACACCTTCGAGGAGAACAGTTGGCTGAATATCTTGGGCAGCATCCTTCCGTGGGTGCTCATCATCGGCGTGTGGTTCTTCGTCATGCGTTCGATGGCACGCGGTGCCGGCGGTGGTGCCGGTGGCGGCATCATGAATGTGGGCAAGGCGCGCGCCCAGGTCTTCGACAAGGACAACCAGAAACGTATCACCTTTAAGGATGTGGCCGGCTTGGAGGAGGCCAAGGTCGAAATCATGGAGATTGTCGACTTCCTGAAAAAGGCCGACAAATACCGCGAATTGGGGGCCAAGATTCCGAAGGGCGCCCTGCTCGTAGGCCCTCCGGGTACGGGTAAGACGCTGCTGGCCAAGGCTGTTGCCGGCGAGGCAAATGTCCCCTTCCTCTCCATCTCGGGTTCGGACTTCGTCGAGATGTTTGTCGGTGTGGGCGCCTCGCGCGTGCGCGACCTCTTCGAGCAGGCCAAGCAGAAGGCTCCCTGCATCGTCTTCATCGACGAGATTGATGCCATCGGCCGTGCGCGTGGCAAGAATGCCGGCTTCTCGGGCAACGACGAGCGCGAAAACACGCTGAACCAGCTCCTCACGGAGATGGACGGTTTCCAGACCAATGCCGGTGTGATTGTGCTGGCGGCCACGAACCGTGCCGACATTCTGGACAAAGCCCTGATGCGCGCCGGACGTTTCGACCGCCAGATTGAGGTGGGACTGCCCGATGTCAAGGAGCGCGAGGAGATTTTCGAGGTGCACCTGCGCCCGCTCAAACTCGACCCCGAATTAGACCGTTCGTTCCTGGCCCGCCAGACCCCGGGATTCTCGGGAGCCGACATCGCCAACGTCTGCAAGGAGGCGGGTCTGATTGCGGCCCGCCAAAACAAGAAGCACAT
>CAZTCM010000034.1:0-13088 GCA_964612285.1 uncultured Alistipes sp. | reverse complement strand
ACGACGTAGTCGTTATCGGTTACGGTACGGTGAAGAAGCGCGACCTGACGGGTGCCGTTTCGTCGGTGAAGAGCGAGATTATCACGATTACTCCTACCTCGAATCCAATGGAGGCCTTGCAGGGTCGCGTGGCAGGTCTTGACATCACGAAGTCGAGCGGTCAGGCCGGTGCCGGCGTAAACATGCAGTTGCGCGGTAATCGTTCGTTTACGGCGAGCGGTACGCCGACTTTCATCATTGACGGTATGCCGGGTGATTATTCGACGCTGAACCCGAACGACATCGAGTCGATCGAGGTGTTGAAGGATGCTTCATCGACGGCTATCTACGGTTCGAGCGGTGCCAATGGTGTGATCCTCATCACCACGAAGCAGGGTCAGGCCGGCAAGGTGAATGTCAACTTCAATGCTTATATCGGCGTGAACGGCTGGTCGACGATGCCCGAGGTTATGCAGGGCGAGGCCTATGTCGAGAATCGCCGTCAGGCTCATAAGAATGCTGGCATCTATGTAGATGATGCCACGATGTTTGCTTCGAACCCGAATTACTATGCTGCTTACAAAGCGGGCAAACTTATCAACTGGACCGATGAGATTCTTGAAACGGGTATGACGCAGAACTACTCGTTGTCGGTATCGGGCGGTAACGACAAGACGAAGGCTTACATGTCGGCAAACTTCTCGGACGAGAAGGGTCAGTACGCGAACGACCGCAACAAGGTGTATTCGACCAACATCCGTGTCGATCATCAGCTGAACAAGTGGTTTGCTGCCGGTATTAACATGCAGGGTTCGTACACCTATCGTCATAGCGCATGGGCAAAGTTGCAGGATGGTTTGACGGCTATTCCGTATGGTGATATTTACGATGCGGACGGCAATCTGAATCCGTATCCTATTGAGGGTGACACTAACAATATCAACTTATTGCTTAACACCAACGAGGATAATTATCGCAGCCAGGCGCAAAATACGCGTCTTTATGTAAATCCCTACATCCGCATCACGCCGTTGAAGGGCCTGACGATCGAGAGCCGCCTGAATGGTTCGTTGAGCTACTCGCGCTCGAACTCGTTCGTGGGTCAGGGATCATATCAGTTTGTGCGCACCGCCAGCCAAAGTTGGGAAACCGACACTTCGGCTTCGGTTTCAGACAATCGAGGTTACAGCTACAAGTGGGAGAATATCGTGAGCTACAACTTCACGATTGCCGACGATCATGACTTCACCGTAACGGGTGTTACCTCGTACAACCACAACCAAAACGATACGCATATTTCGGAGGGTATCGGTATCTCGAACAACAAATTGTTGTGGCACAATCTCTCCAATGCTGTTACGAAGAATATAACCACTACCTATTCGATGTCGAAGGGGATGGCTTATATCGGCCGTTTGAACTACTCGTACAAGGGTAAGTACCTCTTCTCGGCTTCGGTTCGTCGCGACGGAAGCTCGCGCCTTGCCAAGGATTATCGTTGGGATACTTTCCCCGCTGTTTCGGCCGGTTGGCGTATCTCGGACGAGGCCTTCATGGAGAACACGCGCGATTGGATGGACAACCTGAAACTCCGCGTAGGTTATGGTGAGACGGGTACTGCTGCCATTGATCCGTACAGCACCGTTTCGTCGTTGGCCAGCAACAAAATCACCATTGGTGATCAGCTGATTCAGCCTACCTATACGCTGACGCAGGTTATTCCGAACCAAACGCTTGGTTGGGAGCGTTCGAAGAGCTGGAACATCGGTATCGATGCTTCGTTCTTCGGCGGTCGCATCGACCTGACAATGGACTACTACAACACCAAGACCGAGGGTGTAATTTGGGCGAAAAAGTTACCGATTATCAACGGTGGTTTTAACTTCTCTACGCCCTATCAGACCAGTGTAAACATTGCTGAGACGAAGAACAAGGGTATCGAGATCCTGCTCAACACGCGCAACATCGTGAAGAAGGATTTCACCTGGAATACCTCGCTGACCTTCGCCTACAACAAGGAGGAGATCACGAAGCTTGCCGGCACGGATAACGATGTGGTAATCAACGGCAATTATGCATTGGCTATGGGTGAGGCTGTCAACTCGTACCGCGCACTGAAAAAGGTGGGTATCTGGCAGTTGAACGAGGCTGACGAGGCAGCTATCTTCGGTCAGGCTCCGGGTCACATCAAGATTGATGTTCCGGGTTTGATTCGCCACAACGAAGGTGGTGAGATCTACTACACGAAGGTGGATGCCGATGGTGTAGAGCACCGCTACGATGCCGCCAACAAATACGCCATTTCGGATGCCGATGCTCAGATCCTGGGTCACAACTCGCCCGACTGGACAATGGGTATCAACAATACCTTTACTTATAAGAACTTCGATTTGTCGATTTATATGTACCTGCGTTGGGGTTCGATGTTTAAGTACAACCTCGCTACGGATTACGACCCGACGGGTGCCAACAACTATCCGGCACACTTCAATGTATGGTCGCCCGAGAACCCCTCGAACGACTTCCCGGCTCTCAATGCCAACATTAAGGATAAGTTGAGTGAGTACACTGGTTTCTCGAGCTTGGCTTATGTAGATGGTTCGTTCTTCAAGATCAAGAACATCACGCTGGGTTACACCTTGCCTGCCAAGATTTGCAAGAAGATCGGTATCCAAAACCTGCGTGTATACGGTACCATCACCAACCCGCTAGTAGTTGCCAAGAACGACATTTTGAAGGATTACGATCCCGAGTTGAACGGCAACCTCGACTTCCCCCTTACCAAGCAGTTGGTATTCGGTGTAAACTTCTCGTTCTAACCTAAAAACCAAGAAATAAGCATACGATTATGAAAAAGATATTATTTACATTGATCGCCTGCGCGGGTTTGGCGTTCACCTCTTGCCAGTTGGATGAGTACAACCCGACCGCAGTGACGGGTGATGATGTGCTGGCTACCTACGATGGTATCTACGGCACACAAGCAATGTGCTATGCACCTATTTACGGCCAACTTTACACTGTATTTGATTTTATGTCGATGGCCGAGGGTGGTACCGATATGTGGTGGCCGGCCAACAATTCTGACAGCTATAAAGAAACGATGGTGTACGAGTCGTTGGTACCATTTGCAAACAAGGGTTGGGACAAAGCCTTTACGCAGATGTACAGCGCCTTGGATGATTGCAATTTGGTGATTGCTCGTGCAAATTCGGTAGCTGAGTCTCCTGAGAATGTAAAGATTCTGAAAGCCGAGGCACAGTTCCTGCGTGCATACTACCACTTGCTGCTGACGACCTACTACGGTCCGATTACGCTTGTGATGAATGAGCCATCTATTCCGATTGTGACCCCTTCTCGTAATTCGCTGTCGGAAATCTACGCAGCCATTGTCAACGACTTGAATGAGGCCATCGCCGTATTGGGCGAGACTCCGTTTGAGAATAACCGTCAGCGTCCGACGAAGGCTGCTGCCCGCGGTATGTTAGCTCGCGCCTATATTCAGGGTGCCGGTCAGGGTCTGATGGAGAATGGCAAGAGCTACTACGAGCGCGCAAAGGAGGTTGCCGAGGCGATGATTGCCGACTATGGCACCTCGAAGATGTACACCGATATTTCCGATACATGGGCAGATGCCAATAACCGCAACAACAAGGAGGCTCTTTTTGTGGCTGCCAGTGTTTATGCAGTTGAGGATTCGGATACTTATTGGTATGGCCAGCCGTCAAACAACAAGCTTTGGACCTACACCTTCCCGAAATTGCAGAATTTCTCGGAGTTGAACGGTGTTTCGAATGACAAGAACAACTATCTCTATGGGCGTGTAAACAACAACCTGCTGGCTCCCTCGAAGTATATGGTTGAGGTGTTTGATCCGGCATGGGACAAGCGTTGGGAAAATACCTTTACGACAGCATTTGCTTCGTACTCAATGGTACAAGCAGCTTGGACGAGCTATTTGGCATATAGCAAGGTTTGGACCGATGCGCTTGTAACCAAGTATGATTTGGATCCTGCAATGGTTGGCAAGCGAATCTATCCTTATGCCGATTGCAAAGCCTTCAAGATGGGTCAAGGTGCTAGCCAATATACCGCATCGGTATGGCCCAAAGCATTTGGTCCCGCACAGGGAAATGTGGATATTGCCGCAGGTAGCGATGTCAGTGGTTATCAACTCGAAACTCCGAAAAAGATTTTCGTAGTTGATTACCCCCTGGCTGAGGATGATAATCGTTTCTATCTCTATCTCTATCCCAACTCGGCAGACAACGCCAATTTCGACAAGGCCGGTCGTCAATACGCTTGCGTAAACATCAACGACCTGTTTGCCGAGAATGGTACGCGCTATGTGGCTAATGCGGATGAAATGACCGCCTTGAAGGACAAGACGAGCATGGTATATGCAGCCTTCCCCGCTCTGAATAAGTTTATTTGGAACTATGATGGTGTATTCTACGGCCAGAACCTCCAGATTCGCAACGGCGACATCATGATTATGCGCATGGCCGAGGTCTATCTGATCGCTGCCGAAGCCAATGTGGCTCTGGGTGATGGAGCTACGGCTGCGCAGCACATCAACGTACTGCGTAAGCGTGCCGCTCGTGCCGGTGTTGCCGAGTCGAAGTGGAAGCTGACGACCGCCGACAAGGATACCGTTCTCGACGAGTATGCTCGTGAGCTCTGCGGTGAGTTCCAGCGTTGGGCTGTGTTGCAGCGTAACGGCGCATTGAAGGATCGTCTGCAGAAGTACAACAAGCGTGCTGCTGCTTCGTTCCAGGATCACCATGTATGGCGTCCAATCTCGCAGACCTTCTTGCAGCAGATCGACAATGCCGAGGAGTACGGTGACAATGGTTACGGTACGACTACAAAATCGGGCTTGGATGGGATTGAGTAATCTGACCTGATGGCGAGCACGGAGTGTCTATTTCATAGACGGGCACTCCGTGCTCTTTTTTTTGTTTTTCTAAACCATTTTACCATGAAACACCTCCTTACCGTGCTCTTTGCTGCAATTGCACTTTCGGTGGCGGCACAAGGCGAAAAAATCCCCTTCAACGGCGAGTTGTTGGATGTGGGCGGCAAACCGATTCGCACGGCACGCATCTACACGACCGACCCGAAGGATTACGCCCTCTCCGACCGTCAAGGACGCTTTGGACTCTCGAATGTGCAGGCCGATGACACGTTGCATATTGTGGTCAAAAAACGGCTCTATGTGGTGCCGGTAGACGGGCGTCGCAGCATCCGTATCCGCCTGGCCGACGAGCAGAGTGCCATCCGAAGTGAGGAGGCACCCGAGATGGTGTCGCTCGGCTACGGTTGGGTGAGCCGCCGTGAGCGCACCAATGCCACAAACTACATCTCGGGCGAGGAGCTGCGAAAAAGCGGCTATACGGACATCATCGCCGCCTTGCAGGGACGTATTCCCGGGTTGGATATTACCGGTTCGCACGGCAATATGCAGATGACGATACGGGGTACGCGCAGCTTCAAGGCCGACTCGACGCCTGCCTTTGTTGTGGATGGCGTGATTGTGCCCTCGTTTGAGGGGATAAGCATCAACGAGGTGGATTACATCGAGGTGATGAAGGAGGCTACGGTCTATGGCTCGCAGGGTGCCAATGGCGCCATCCTGCTCCACACAAAGATGGCCCAATAAGCATCTTATCGCCCCCCCAAAAAACGAGCGCTGTCCATTCGGACAGCGCTCTGTTTTTATGCTATGTGAGGTCGATTACTCGGCCGGGTCGTAGAACTCACCGCGACCATAATGGTCCTCCCAACCTACGGTTTGCAGGATAAGGGGGTTCTTTGCCTGAACACTACTCGTGAGACCCAGGAAGTAGTAGCGCGACAAGTAGGTAATCGTCATACCCTCGGTCGTATTGTCCGAAGTTAGGTCATCACCCTTCTTCTCCTTACGCTGCAAGTAGGGTTCATAGAAATCCGACTTCAACTTTTCCAAGGCCGTATCCAACGTCGTGTTATCGTGACGTCCCATATTGTTCGGCTTAATAGCAAGCCCATTGCGCCATGATTCGAAGGCGGCATAGTCGCAACCGTTGGCCTCCATGTAAGTTTGTGCAATTGGGTCGGGTGTAGCATCCCACTGATTCTGCGCCCACTCTTTGCCGCCGACACCATTTTTAATGCTCGGCTTCACTTGGAACTCCAAATTGTTACGACGTTGGCCATTAAAAGGCTTAAAGTCGAGGTAGGTGCAGGTATTGCCACTCCAACCTGTCAGCGGTTTAGCACCAATCGACTGGAAGTTTACACCACCGTCGAAGAGCAGCCAACGGCGCATGTCGTCAAAGCGTTTTCCCTCGAAAGCAAACTCAATCTGACGCTCGTAGAGGATTGCTGCCATCGTCGTAGCGGCATCCGTGCCAACACCGTCAGCCAAGCCGTAGTTGGTGTAGGTAATGCCTAATGCAGCAGCTCCTTTGTCTTGCAGCGACGAATTCTCGGCATAACCAGCCGTGGCTCGAACCAATTGCAACTGCTTCATGGCACCAAACTCCGTAGCACCCAACTCACCGGCTCCGCAAGCGATCTCGGCAAGGTTCAGCAATACCTCTGTGAAACGAATCTCCATCCAGTTCTGGTACGAATATTTGAAACCGGCACCCGTCGACTCGGGACCATAATAGGTATAGGTGCTTTTATCCCACCCCGAACGCTTCGTTACATACATACCCTTGGCGTTACCCAGCAGGTTGTCGGCACCATAGGTATCCGACGACAGCGGGTCATTTACCTTTGCCTCATCAATATACCATACATAGTTCCACAAGACATAGTTTGCACCATTCGTACGAGGATTCATATTCTTGCCTTCCAAATACGAATTGCCGTTAATCGGCCAGTTCAGACCCGGGAAACCGAAGGTGCGATAGAAACGAAGGTCGCGGTTCAAGAAGGGATGATTCTTGTCATAGGGAATTGACGAAGCCTCCAAGCCGTTCTCATAGCTCGACGGGCGCTTACCATCGGCCATCGGGAAAAGGTCAACAATCATGGCTGAGGGAGTTTGGCCTCCACCGCCAAGCACATTCGACGGACGAATCGAGTGCTCATAGCCATTATTGCGCGAATAGTCATCCGTGCCAGCAATGACATTGTTGAAACGGGCAAAGAATACCTCCTCGTAGCCACCGGAACTATGAGCTGTCGTACCTACTACGTTGAACTGGTTGGCCCAATCTTTGATGGTTTGTCCCCAACCACTGGCTCCGTTGCTCGGACGCGATTGACCATAACCACAAGCCACGATGCGCGGGAAATCAGCCTTCATCATCTCATAAGCAGCCTTGTAACGCTCTACATCGTTTTCGCGGTTGAAGAGCGGCGAGCACCACCATACCAACACGCGCGATTTCAGACCCAACGCCGAACCGGTCGTTACGCGGCCATAGTTGTCGCCGCCCTTGGTCCATTGGCCGGCACCCGTAGCCTCCTGTAAGAGGTCTGCGGCAGTGTCAAGGTCGTTGATGATGAACTCGAAGACCTCACGAGCCGTATTACGCGGGCGGTCGGCACTTTCATCAAATGCAGGCAGGTCGGTAATGATAGGCACACCGCCATACCATTTCCACAACAGGAAATAGCGCCATGCGCGGAGGAAATAGAGCTGACCCAGCAATTCATCCTTCTGATACTGCGGAAGGCCACCGCCTTCAATACCGATGATAGCATCATTGATGTTGCGAATCAGACCCCAAACATTGTTCTGAATGTTTGTAGGATCTCCTCCCTGATAGTAATCGGGCTGTGAACCCTGGCCGGTCAACGTGTTAAGTTGATTCGTCGGGTTTACAAAGATACCAAAACCGGAGTATTCCTCGGTACATTTCGACCAATCGTCGGCTTTGCCCGTCGAAGTGTATTGCCAACCCGGCGTACCGCTGGGATTAGGCAGGCAGAATGAGTAGCAGTCATGTACGCGACCTAAACTACCGGTGTAGTCGTTGTATACACCCTCGGGAGTTGTGTAGTCGTAGTTCTGCTTTTCCTCCAAGAAGTCCGTGCTGCACGAAGCGAAACCTATGGCAGCCAGCAGCGCAAGACCTGCAATTTTAATATTTACTTTTTTCATATTGTGTTGTCAATTAGAAGGTTACATTAACACCAATCGTGAACTTACGCAGCGTCGGGTACGAACCGTAACCACCGGCCATCGGATCGATGAAGTTGTCGGGATAGGGGTTGTAGAAGTCGCAGATGTTCTGACCCGTTACGTTTACGCGAACGGCCGAGATGCCAATCGGCGTCAGCCACTTCTTGGGCAGCGAGTAGGCCAGCGTCAAGCGGTTCAGTCGAACGCGCGTGCCGCTGATGCGCCAGAACGACGAGGTCACCGAGTTGATATCCGAATAAGCAAGGTTCGGATATGCACCATTGCGATTTTCTGCCACCACGAGGTTGCCGGCTGCGTCGTATACATCCTCATACGAGAACATGTTGTCAACATTCCAGAACGAAGGCATGTTCGTGTATTCCAACTCGGATTTGCTAACCGAGATAGCCTGCGAAGGAACGAACGAATAACCGCCCCACGAAGCCGAAATCTGAGCCGTCAGCGACAAGCCCTTCCACTCGGCCGAGAGGTTGGCCGTGAAACCATAAGGATTTGCGCGATTCGAGAGCTGTACCTGATCGAGGTCGTTATCCACAATACCGTCTGGAGTACCATAGGTCTTCGTAGCCTCGTCGTATTGGCCGCGAACATCCTTGTAAATCAACATACCCGGGCGCATCTCATCAAGCGTCTTGCCCATGTAGGTCGAGATTCCATAAGCGTCAAAAAACTCCTCGATTTCTTGGAACGAACGGAACATACCGAGACACTGCATACCCCAAGTACCTACATCCGAGCGACCTCCCTGTTTTACAGAGTGATAGTACTTTTCGTCCGTCGTGAAGTCCATGAAGAGCACTTTGTTGTCGGTGTAACCGGTGTTGATACCGATGCGGTAGGTGAAATCCTTACCAATCTTATCCTTCCAGTTGGCCGAGAACTCGATACCCCAGCTGTCCATCTCTCCGATGTTCATGTAAGCCGACTTGTTACCAACCGTCGAAGGCAGCGAAGCCTCGTAAGGCATCAGCATTTCTCGATCCCACTGCTTGTAACCCTCGATCGTGAAGCCCAAACGGTTGTTTAACACATTCAGGTCCATACCGATATTCATCTTGGACGACTTATCCCAGTGTGAGTCGGGGTTGATAGCGGCGTTGTTTTTGTTGAGCGAGATACGGCTGCCGGCCGGCGAATCGGCTGCAACACCCGAGATGAAACCACGGTAGCCGTCCATAGCATACTGCTTTGACCACTGCCAAGCGGTCAGGTTATCACGACCGGTCAAACCAAACGAACCACGAATTTTGAGGAAATCTACCCACTTCACGTTGTCGGCAAACCAGCTCTCCTTCGATACAACCCAACCGGCCGATACCGAGGGGAAGTAACCCCAGTAGTTCTCCGGAGCAAACTTCGTCGAGGCATCCGTGCGGAACAATACCTCCAACAGATACTTATCGTCATAAGCGTAGTTTACGCGACCCAGATACGACAACGAACCGGCCTCATAGCGACGGAATTCGGTCGACTTGGTAGCATTCGAACCAACAGCATTCGACTGGCCCGAACCAAACGAATAGGGGGCGGTTACCGAGCCCGTGAGCGACTCCGACTCCGACTCTGATTTCTCGATTGAGAACATGGCACCTACCGAGTGCTTGCCGAAGGTGCGAGCGTAGTTCACCGTGAAGTTCATCTGATAGTTGTCTACACGAGTCATCGTACGAGCCAAGATACCCGGCTCAGATCCATCACCACCATTGGGTATTACCGCACCGTCGTTGATCGGAACAAGGTTAGGTGAAGCACCATTGGTTGCATACATAGCGTCAATCTCTTCGGGAGTCATCTCGCCAACCGGCGTGTAGAGGTGCTCACCCGAACCGAATCGCTTGTTCATCATGTAGAGCTGATACGACGAACCTTCCTGGTTGGTCTTCTCGGTCGACACCGACTTCGAGTAGTTGACGCGAGCGGTCAAACCCTGTAAGGGAGCCCACAGCGTACCAAAGTCATAATCGGCATTCAGACCGATGTTCATGTTCG
The DNA here is from genome assembly GCA_964612285.1 of uncultured Alistipes sp. Taxonomy (GTDB): domain Bacteria; phylum Bacteroidota; class Bacteroidia; order Bacteroidales; family Rikenellaceae; genus Alistipes. Next base: position 2,977 of record CAZTCM010000034.1, on the reverse strand, counting down.
AGGTCATCGTGCGCTGGTAGTCACCGTTATTCTGCAACTCAGCAAAGTGATACTCCTGCAAGTTGCCCTGCTGCTGGTTGCTCACACCATACATAGCCAGCGGCATATTGTTTATGTACTCGGGAATGTAACCCGGGCGGGTCAGCATCGTGTAGTAGTCGCGGTTCTTATCCTCGCTACCACCGGCTTTGATAAACGGAACATTCTTTTCGCCATAGTCACCCGTCACCCGCAGACCGACGCGCAGACCCTTGCCGAGCTTCACATCGATACCGGCGTTGTAGCTCCAACGGTCATAGTCGAGCTTGCCGAGGTTACCATCCTGGTTGAAGTACGAGATACCACCGAAGTAGTTGGCCTTTTCCGTAGCGCCCGATACATTGAGCGAGTGCTTGTGTGTCACGGCCGTCTCCCAATATTTATCCAGCAAGTCGTAGTTGAGCGACTTCATTGCCTCCAACTCGTCAGCCTGGAACAAATCGTATTGGTTGTTCAACTGCGTGTTTTTCGGGTCGGCAGCAATCACTGCATTGTACAGACGACCATACTGATAGGTGTTCAGCATCTTGGGATGTGAGAAGGTGTCAGCCAAACCAATCGTACCGCTGTACGAAATCTTCGGTTCACCCAACTTACCCTTCTTCGTCGTCACGAGGATGACACCGTTGGCGGCACGCGAACCGTAAACCGCAGCCGAAGCATCCTTCAATACCGAGATATTCTCAATCATCGAGGCGTCGAGGTTGTTGAACGCCTCCTCACCGAGGTTCTGATACACATTACCCACCTTCACATCGTTCGGGTAGATGTAACCGTCGATGACATAGAGCGGCGACTGTGCCTGACCACCAATCACGCTAATCTCGTCAGCGTTACGGATGTAAATCTTGGCAGCCTCGCCCGGACGCGTATCACCACCCGATACCGAAACACCGTTGATCAACCCCGACAGCGTCGAAGCCAAGTCGCCCGTTGCGAGGTCGGAAATCTCCTCGATGTTTACCGTAGCCACCGAACCGGTCAGGTGCGCCTTCTTCTGCGTACCGTAACCCACCACGACTACCTCCTCGATCTGCTGCTTATCCTCTTTCAGCACGATTTCGGTCTTGGCCAGGTCGGCCACGTTCTCGGTGATGTAACCGATGTAGGAGATTTGCAGTTCGCCACCTGCGGGAACTGCCAGGACGAACGAACCATCGAGGCCCGACGTCGTACCATTGGTCGTACCTTTCACGATGACCGTGGCACCGATTACCGGCTGACCGGCCTCGTCTACGACCTTACCTTTATACTGTGTTTGCGCCGAGGCCGACAACACGAAGAGTGCCATCACGAAACTCAGGCAAATACCCAATACTTTCTTCATAATTTATTATGTATTATTAAGTTAATACTTGTGCTTCGTGATTATAACCAACGCGGGTCACCAATCGACTTCGAAATATTACCGGTCGGCTTGAAATTCTGACCACCATACTGGCTGTCGGTCAAATCCAATTCGGTCGGTACGGCAAAGCCCGGATCCTCCTGAACAAGCTTTACTTTTGATGAGTCGTTATTAAACCACAACTCACTATTGGCCATACAATATCTTGTACGCCAACCAACATTCTTTTCGGGGTTTTTGTAAGTTACCTTGGTGTCACCAATCTTAGACATCTTCTGAATGCGAGCACAATCGTAGAAAATGGTTCCTCCAAAGGTTACAACATATGCTGCATCTTCGGGGCCATTGTTACCAAACTCGCCCTGATGGTATACATTGTAGAGTGTGCTGTTTGTGATCGTAAGTCCACCGGTGTGACTTCCAAAGACATTTTGAATAGAGTTCTTGTTTGAGAAACGCACAAAATACATTTTCTTTGTACCGCTAATCGTCTCTGTGTTGTAGATCGTTGAATTGCGGATGGTTATATTTTGCACAATACCCTCCCACTTCTTTGCATGCTCACCAAGATATCCTCCGTTGTTTTTATAGAATGCGATAAATCCTGCGTTATCGTGGTCAAGGTTGCAAACCTTGATGTTGATGATACAATCCACGACGCGGAAGTCGCGTACCAACCAACTATTGTAACCGCAACCAAAGAAGGCTTTGGGAACATTCTTGAAATTGCATTGCTCGAAGATGATGGGGTCGCTCAATACATAGCACTTGTCGGCTACACCACCCGCATTTTGGCTCGTTAAGTTGGGGTAATTACCATCTCCCATTGTCAAGAAGGCGTAGCGATAGGTACTCGAAGCCTTATCCGAACCATGTACATATTTCTCAAACTCCAGATTCGTACAATCGAAGTTAATAAACTTCACCTTCAAGCCACCGGCCGTCGTCATGCCACCAATTTGGCCAGCCTCGAAGGTCACAATCGGGCGATTAAGTTTATTACCTCGGAAGGTTACGAGTTTGTCTTTGAAGTCGATGATGCCACGCACGGGGTAGTTCTCGCCACCCACCAACTCAAAGGCTTGCTCGCCAACGGCATTCATGTCGAGATGCTCGGCAATAAATGTCGACAACTCGGTTCCGGCCGGCACCGTCAATGCAGGAACTAACGTCGAATAGGGATACTCCGTAGCGGTGGCAGCATCGGTGTTGTTGTTTGCTGAGTTACCAAGGGCCAACACGCTAACTTTGTACTTTGTGTCCTCCAAACGCGGGAAGAGGAACGACGAACCGTCAACCACCTCGTTGAAAATCTCTTGGGGATTCTCGGGATCATCGACGATCCACACATTACATTGGCAACCGCCGCAACCCTTAATCAGGGGCCACGATACCTTCACACTTTCCGAACCATCGGCATTCACCACGGTCGAAAAGTTGGCTTCGGTCAACTCGGGAGAAACCATCTGCTGGTTTTTCACCGAAGACTGGTAGGTCTCATCATCGACACCTTGCGCACACGAAGCGGCAAAAAGCATCGACACGATGACGAGCCCTCCCAAGAGCCTCATTTTCAATGTCATCTTTTTC
>CAZTCM010000033.1:0-13138 GCA_964612285.1 uncultured Alistipes sp. | reverse complement strand
CTTGACGAGACCGAAACCCTCTTCCACGAGTTTGGCCATGCGCTGCACTTCCTCTTCCACGATGTGAAGTACCGCGGTCTGACGGAGGTCGAGGGAGACTTTGTCGAACTGCCGTCGCAGGTGATGGAGAATTGGGCCTTCCAGCCCGACCTGCTGAAACACTATGCCGTACACCATCGCACGGGCGATGTCATCCCCGACTACCTGGTCGAGAAGCTGCGTCGCAGCGAACTCTTCAACCAGGGCTTTATGACTACCGAGCTGATTGCTGCTGCCCTGTCGGATATGGATATCCACTCAGTGACAAACTACGAGCCCTTCGATGTGAATGCCTTCGAACGCGATGCCCTCTATACGCGTCGCGGCATGCTGCCCGAAATCGAGCCGCGCTACCGCTATCCCTATTTCAGCCACATCTTCGATGGGGGCTACTCGGCCGGCTACTACTTCTACACCTGGGCCGAGGTGCTCGACAAGGATGCCTTCGAAGCCTTCCGCGAGAGCGGTGATTTGTTCAACCGCGCCGTGGCTGCCCGTTTGCGTCGTCTGCTCGAAAGCGGCGGCATGCAGGACGGCATGACCCTCTACCGCCAATTCCGCGGTCAGGAACCCGACAAGACGGCGATGCTGGTGGGACGCGGGTTGATGGAGCGCCCCGTCAAGGAGGAACCGAAGGTAAAACCCTCTGAACCGAGCGACAGCCTGGCCCTCGATGTTCCGGCCGAGAAGTTGGCCCCTCGCCGTCGTTTCAAAGAACCGCTGCAAACGTCTGCTCAGGAGTCTGCGACCCTCCGTGTCGAGCAGTCGCTTCACACCGTGAAATAACTATTTACTCAAACATTTTTATACCGATGAAAAAAATTCTGATTATGGCATTTGCTGCATTTGCTGCCGCTTGTGGCGATCAGTCGATTCCGCAGGCGCAGTACCCCGAGCTGGATTTGACCAATCCGCTCTTGGCCGAGTGGGACATCCCCTATGCCACCCCTCCCTTCTCGAAAATCAACCCCGAGCACTTCGAACCGGCTGTCGATGCTGCCATCGCCTGCTCGCGTGCCGAGATTGAGGCCATCGTCAACAACCCCGCCAAGCCCACCTTTGGCAATACGATTTTGGCCTTGGAGCGCAGCGGTGAGTTGCTCGACCGCGTGACGGGCGTCTTCTACAACCTGATGGGTACCGAGTCGACCCCCGCATTGCAGGCCATCGCCCAAAACATCCAGCCGAAACTCTCCGAACTCTCGAACGACATCTCGCTCAATCCCGAGCTCTTCGCTCGTGTACAGCGTGTCTACGAGCATCCGGAGTGGTGCCTCTCGCAAGCCGAGAAGAAGCTGTTGGAGGACACCTATCAGGGCTTTGCCCGCAGTGGCGCCGCCCTCTCGGAGGAGGAGAAGGCCCTCTATCGCGAATACTCGAAGGAGTTGGGAGCCCAGACCCTGCTCTTCGGGCAGAACGCCTTGAAGGCAACCAATGCCTTCGCGCTGAACATCACCAACGCCAAGCAGGTGGCCGAATTGCCCGATTTTGTCAAGGAGGCGATGGCTGCCGATGCCAAGGCACGCGGCCAAAAGGGCTGGACCGTGACGTTGCAGGCCCCGAGCTATATCCCCTTCCTCACCTATTCGTCAAATCGTGCGCTGAAAGAGCAACTCTATCGCGCCTACAACTCGCGCGCGTTGGGCGGTGAGTTCGACAACACGGAGGTCATCAAGAAGATTGTCAACCTTCGCTTGAAGATTGCCAACCTGCTGGGTTACGAGACCTATGCCGACTATGTATTGGAGCGCCGCATGGCCGAGACGACCGAGACGGTTGAAAATTTCCTCGACGAGCTGCTCAAAGCGACGAAGGAGTATGCCGACGCCGACTACCGCACCATCAGCGACTATGCCGCATCGCTCGGTTTCGAGGGTACGCTCATGCCGTGGGATTGGGCCTACTATAATGAGAAGTACAAGAACGAGAAGTATGCCCTTTCGGACGAGATGGTGAAGCCCTACTTCCAATTGGAGAAGGTCAAGCAGGCGGTCTTTATGCTGGCCGGAAAGCTCTATGGCCTGCAATTCGTCGAGACGAAGGAGGTCGAGGGATACCACCCCGAGACGACCGTCTATGAGGTTCTCGACGAGACGGGACGCCACATGGCCATCCTCTACCTCGACTTCCACCCCCGCGCCACGAAGCGTGCCGGTGCGTGGATGACCGAGTTCCGCGGCTCGAAGATTGTCGATGGTGTGGAGACGCGCCCGTTGGTGTCGCTCGTGATGAACTTCTCGAAGCCGACCGAGACGAAGCCGGCGCTGCTCACCTTCGACGAGGTGGAGACCTTCCTCCACGAGTTTGGCCACGGCCTGCACGGCATCCTGGGCGAGGGAGAGTTCGGCTCGCAGACCGGCACGTCGGTCTACCGCGATTTTGTCGAGCTGCCGTCGCAGATTATGGAGAATTGGGCCACCGAGAAGGAGTTCCTCGACCTATGGGCCGAGCACTACGAGACGGGCGAGAAGATGCCGACCGAGATTATCGACCGCATTGTGGCCGCCCAGAACTACCTGGCCGCCTATGCCAACGTGCGCCAGCTCTCGTTCGGCATGACCGACATGGCCTGGCATACGCTCACCGAGCCCTTCGAGGGGGATGTTGTCGCCTTCGAGCAGGCCTCGATGGAGCCGACGCAGGTGTTGCCCGTTGTGGAGGGTACGGCAATGGGTACGGCCTTCACGCACATCTTCTCGGGCGGTTATGCTGCCGGTTACTACGGCTACAAGTGGGCCGAGGTACTCGAAGCCGATGCCTTTGCCATGTTCAAGGAGCAGGGTATCTTCAACCGTGAGGTAGCCTCGAAATTCCGCGAGCATATTCTCTCGAAGGGTGGTTCGGAGCATCCGATGAAACTCTACGAAGCCTTCCGCGGCCATAAACCCGCCACACAGGCCCTGATTGATAAGATGCAGTTGGGGAAGTAATGAGCCTCAACGCCAAGAGAGAGCGGGCTTCCGGCAAATTCGTCGGGAGCCCGCTCCGGCTTGTTTCCAGGGAGAAGCACTATCGGCTCTGTTTGGCGCGTTTGGCCATGGCCGAGGCGAAGACAAAGTCGTTGAGTTCGCGGTTGTCGGCGTGAAGAATATCCTCCTTCGACCCCTCCCACCATTTGCGACCCTCGTGGATATAGAGGATTTTCTCGCCAATCTCCATCACCGAGTTCATGTCGTGGGTGTTGATGATGGTCGTGATGTTGTACTCCTTGGTGATTTCGTGAATCAGGTTGTCGATGACAATCGAGGTCTGCGGGTCGAGCCCCGAGTTGGGCTCGTCGCAGAAGAGGTAACGCGGATTGAGCACGATGGCACGCGCAATGGCCACACGCTTAATCATGCCGCCCGAGAGTTCGGCCGGATAGAGGTGGTTGGCATTTTCGAGCCGCACACGTTGCAGACAGAAATTCACACGCTCCATCTTCTCCTCCTCGCTCTGCTCGGTGAAGAGGTCGAGGGGCAGCTTCACATTCTCTTCGACGGTCGAGGAGTCGAGCAGCGCCCCTCCCTGAAAAATCATGCCGATATCCTTGCGAATCGCCTTGCGCTCGCGGAATCCGAGGGCGGTGAAGTTGCGCTCGTCGTACCACACCGACCCTTCGTCGGGCTCGTGCAGACCGACAAGGGTCTTCAACAGCACGGTCTTGCCCGAGCCGCTGCGACCGATGATGAGGTTCGTGGCTCCGGTCTGAAACTCGGCCGAGATGTCGTCAAGCACCGTGCGGCCGTCGAACTGCTTCGAGATGTGTACGGCGTGAATCATATCAGCAGAATTTGGGTCAGAATGAGGTTGAATATCATAATCACCACCGAGCCCACCACCACGGCACGCGTCGAGGCCTTGCCCACTTCGAGCGAGTTGCCCTTGGCGTAGTAGCCGTAGAAGGCCGAAATCGAGGTGATGATGTAGGCAAAGACGGCCGATTTGATGAGCGAGTAGGTAATCGAATAGCTGTCGAAGTCGAGCAGAATGCCCGCCACATAGTTGGCCGGAATCATGATACCCGTCGCAATGGCGATGAGGTAGCCGCCCAGGATGCCGATGCCAATCGAAAGGACCGTCAGCAACGGAAAGAAGATGACCGCGGCGACAATCTTCGGCAGAATGAGGTACGAGGCGGAATTCACACCCATGATTTCCAGGGCGTCGATTTGCTCCGTGATGCGCATCGTGCCTATCTCGGAGGCAATCGACGAGCCCACCTTGCCCGAGAGAATCAGCGCCACGACCGTTGACGAAAACTCCAAAATCATCGTTTCGCGGGTGGCATAGCCGATGAGCGATTGCGGGATGAAGGGCGATTCGAGGTTGATGCACATCTGCAAGGTGATGACCGCACCGATAAAAATCGAGATGATGGCCGTCAGCCCAATCGAGTCGATGCCGATGGACTCCATCTCATAGAGGATGCGTCGGCGATAAATCGCAGGTTTCTCCGGACGGGAAAAAACCTTTCCCATCAGGATGAAATAGCGCCCTATGAGTTCAAAAAGTTTCAGCATCGGCGTGGTCGCTATTACTCTTTCGTCTCCTCGAAATCGACGTAGTCGCCCACATCTTCCGAGATACGCTTCTCGGGGGTATGCGCCGTTTTGTGCACCTTTACATCGCCGGCCTGCTCCGTGCGGCGGAAGCGGTCGTAGAACGAACTGCCGGCATTGGCATGGCGCTGTTGTTGTTCGTCAAACTGTTGGCGCACTTGCTGCTGCACTTTGTGCAGACGCCAACGCATCATCAGCAGCACGACCACGATGAAGAGCACGAAACCCATCACCAGGTAGAGAATCAGGGTGGCCAAACCACGCAGCAGCGAGGGGGCGGTCAGCGCCAGCACGATGATGAGCAATACCGTGAGCGGATTGCGTCGCACGAAGCTGACCAACGAATCTATGATGGCTGTGAGAAAATTCATACGCTAAATCTTTGGGACAAAGGTAGCGAAAATTATGCTTTTTTCAAGAAATGTCGTAAATTTGGTGCCGAAAATAAACAACATTAGACTTACTATGATGACTCCCTTGACAGCTATCTCGCCCGTAGACGGTCGTTATCGTCGCGTGACCGAGCCCTTGGCCAACTATTTTTCCGAACAGGCACTGATTTGCTACCGCATTCGTGTCGAGGTGGAATATTTCATTGCGTTGTGCGAATTGCCGTTGCCGCAGTTGGCGGCGGTGGACAAGGCCAAATATGCCGACCTGCGTTCGCTCTACCTCGATTTCTCGGCTGCGACGGCCGAGCGCGTGAAGGAGATCGAGCGCACGACCAACCACGACGTGAAGGCCGTGGAGTACATCTTGAAGGAGAAGATGGATGAAATTGGGTTGGAGGCCTACAAGGAGTTTGTGCACTTCGGCCTGACGTCGCAGGATATCAACAATACGGCCGTGCCCCTCTCGATGAAGGAGGCCCTCGAAGAGGTGCTCTATCCTGCCTTTGACGAGGTACACACGAAACTCGCAGCGATGGCCGAGGAGTGGATGTCGGTACCGATGCTGGCCCGCACGCACGGTCAACCCGCCTCGCCGACCGTCTTGGGCAAGGAGTTTATGGTCTATGTCGAGCGCTTCGACAAGCAGATTGAGCAACTGAAAGCGGTTCCCGTGCCGGCCAAATTTGGCGGTGCCACGGGCAATCTGAATGCCCACCATGCCGCCTATCCCGAGCGGGATTGGGTCGCCTTCGCCAATGGTTTCGTGAATGAGACGCTGGGCCTCTGCCGCTCGCAGTACACCACCCAGATTGAGCACTATGACAACCTGGCGGCGATGTTCGATGCCTTGAAGCGCATCGACACGATTCTGATTGACCTCGCACGCGACATGTGGATGTACAGCTCGTCGGAGTACTTCAAACAGCAGATTAAGGCAGGCGAGGTGGGGTCGAGCGCCATGCCCCACAAGTTCAACCCGATTGACTTCGAGAATGCCGAAGGCAACCTCGGAATCGCCAATGCCATCTACGAACACCTGGCCGGCAAACTCCCCGTCTCGCGCCTGCAACGCGATCTCACGGACTCGACCGTGCTGCGCAATGTCGGCGTGCCGATGGCCCATACGCTCATTGCCTTGAAGTCGTTGATGAAGGGGCTCAATAAGGTGTTGCTGAACCGCGAGGCCTTGGCGCGCGACTTGGAGGAGAACTGGGCCGTGGTGGCCGAAGGCATCCAGACGATTCTTCGCCGCGAGGGCTATCCGAAACCCTATGAGGCATTGAAGGCCCTGACGCGCACGAACGAGCACATCACCGAACAGTCGATTAAGGAGTTCATCGAGACGCTCCATGTGGCCGAATCGGTGAAGGAGGAGTTGCGTCAACTCTCCCCCTCGACCTATACGGGCATCTTTCGCCGATAACGAGTAACCGAAAGGGCACGATTGCCCGAGTTACCGAAAAAGCGAGTAACCTGACCGATGTCGCCAAATTGGCGATAATCAATACGTTCCGAACGCCTGCACAAAGGATTCACGCCCTTTTGTGCAGGCGTTCGTCACTTTTGCACTCTTTTACATCCCCGCCAACCCTCCCCGCGACGCGATTGAGGGGTATTGCTGCGTAACCTGCCAGGTACTTTGGTTACGCATCGCACCTGAAAAAAACGCCAGACAGCGCGCCATAAGCCCGTGTTCACTTTTTATTTATAAAAACACACTAAAAATTAACGCTTATGGTAAGAAAACTTGTACTATCGTTAATTGCTGTTTTGGGTGTGGCATTTGCCATCGCACAGAACAAGCAGGTTTCCGGTACAGTGACCGATGCCAACGGAGCTCCTGTAGTAGGTGCTACGGTAATGGTTGAGGGTACTAACGTGGGAACAACGACCGGCGCAGACGGTACGTTTACCGTGTCGGCTCCGGCCAATGCAACGCTGGCAGTTTCGTTTATCGGCTTTGAGGCTCAGAAAATCGCTGTTGCCGGCAAAACGAACATTGTCGTGAAACTTCACGAGGATGCACAGGCCATCGACGATGTCGTGGTGATGGGCTATGGTACCGGCCGTCAGATTGGCACCGTGATTGGTTCGGTGGATAAGGTGAGCGGCAAGGAGCTGGAAAACCGTCCCTCGAACAACGTGATGGATGCTATGCAGGGTAAGGTCGCCGGTCTGCAAATCTCGACGGCCAATGGTGAGTTGAACACCACTTCGACCATCCGTATCCACGGTATGGGTTCGCTGGGTGCCGGTAACACGCCACTGATTCTGTTGGATGGTGCTCCAATTGGTGCTGCTACGCTGATGGCGCTCAACCAGAACGATATCGAGTCGATTTCGGTCTTGAAGGACGCTTCGGCTACCTCGATTTATGGTTCGCGTGCTGCCAATGGTGTCATCTATGTGGCCACGAAGAAGGGTGCTCGCGGTTCGGAGGATGTCAATGTGACGTTGCACACTTCGTATTCGCTTTCGAACATGCCCAAGCGCAAGCTGAAGGTGATGGATACGAATACCTATTTGGATTATTCGGCCCAACTCTACAAAGCGCTTGTACCTCAGTATTATGAGGCCTATGGTCCCCATACAGCCATGGGGCAGCAGATGGGCTTTACGACGGATGCCGAGTGGTTCAATGGCCTCTTTTTGGGGGCAGATGCAAGCATCAATACCGATTGGTATGATGTGATTATGAACGAGAACGCTCCGATGTATCAGGTTGACCTGTCGGTTTCGGGCAGCTCGAAGAAGACGGCCTACTATTTCTCGGGTAACTACTCGGATCAGCAGGGTGTGATGCCCGGCTCGGCATTGTCGCGTTATACGTTCCGCGCCAACATTGACACGCGCGCCAAGGATTGGTTGAAGCTCGGCATGAGCCTCGGTATCGGTTACACCGACTCGGAAATGGCTGCAACGGCCGACTCGGAGGGCAGTCTTTACACCTCGAATCCGCTGTTTGCGTCGATGATGATTCCGTCGTATCAGGCTGCTTACAACGAGGATGGCTCGATTATGGAGTTCCTCGATATGTATGGTGATGCCAACCCGCTTGTGACGGATAGGTATACGCCCAAAACCTCGAATCGTCTCCAATTGAACGGTCAGACGTTCGTGGAAATTACACCGGTGAAGAACCTGACGCTGCGTTCGTCGCTCTCGGCTAATGCCTTCGACTATCGTTTCCACTACCATTTCAGCCCGAAATGGCCGACGGCATCGGGTACCAGCGGTACGGGCTCGGTGCAGGAGTCGTATCAGCGCAGCTATGAGTGGACTTGGACCAATACGGCCGAGTATAAGTTTGACATCAACGACGAGCACAACTTTAACGTGCTGGCCGGTCATGAGTCGATTTACAGCAGCGGTGAGGCAATGACCATCGCCATGAAGGGTCTGACGAACGATCGCTTCATGACCATCAACCAAGGTACGGAGTTGAGCGGCCTGCCCTCCTATTCGAGTTCGAAGTATGCCTTTAACTCGGTATTCGGTCGTGTAGAGTACAACTACAACAATCGCTATTTCGTAGACGGTTTGGTGCGTAACGATGCTTGTTCGCGTTTCGGTTCGAACAACCGCAACGCCATCTTCTGGGCCGTGGGCGCCATGTGGAAGGCTTCGAATGAGGAGTTCCTCAAAGACAGCGAGATTCTCGACGATTTGAGTTTCAAGGTGTCGTACGGTACGCAGGGTAACTCGGGTATTGGTAACTATGCCCAATATGAGTATATCTCGAGTGGCAGCCCCTATGACGGCATCAAGACTTGGTATTTGGCAAACGTAGGTAATCCGAATCTGGCTTGGGAGAAGCAGAACACGCTGAGCGTAGCTGCTATGGTGAAGCTGTGGAACAAACTGACCGTTGAGGCCGAGTGGTATCGTCGCGAGACCGAGGATATGCTGATGCCGATTCCGAAGGCTCCGTCGGCCGGTTTCTCGTCGGTAACGGGTAATGTGGGTGCGATGCGCAACTCGGGTATCGACCTCTCAGTGAGCTATGACGTATTCCAGAACAAGGATTGGTTTGTAGGTGTTCATGCTACGTTCAACTACAACAAGAACGAACTTACGAAGTTGTGGGATCCGACGCTCGACAAAGCCGTCTACACCGACATGCTCTATTATATGAAGGGCCGCGCATTCCCCACCTACTATGCACAGGAGTGGCGTGGTGTGAACCCCGAGACCGGTGAAGGCCAATGGACGGGTGCCAATGGTGAAATCGTGACCGATTTCTACGAGGCTGAGCTCGTGGATTTGGACAAGACTCCCTATGCTCCCTACACGGGTGGTTTTGGCTTCCAGGCAACTTGGAAGGGTTTGAGCCTGATTGCCGACTTCGCTTGGGCTGCCGGTAACTATATGGTGAACAACAACCTCTACTTCATTGCCAATACTGACTTTACGGGTGGTTACAACCAGGCTTATGAGGTGCTTGATTATTGGAAGGAGCCGGGTGATGTAACGAAATATCCGAGTTTGGAGTATGCTGCCAACTATGGAGGTACGCAGTTTGACTCGCGCATGATTGAGGATGCTTCGTACCTGCGTTTGAAGAATATTCAAATCCAATATCAGCTGCCGAAGTCGCTCTTGGCCAAGAGTGGTTTCGTGAAGGGCGTGAAGGTGTTTGTGGGTGCTCGTAACCTCTATACTTGGACCGATTATAGTGGTTTCGACCCTGAGGTATCGGAGAACCTCTTTGATACGGACGTCTATCCCAACACGCGTCAGTGGACCTTTGGTGCCGAACTGACCTTCTAATCGCAGTTTTAACCTAATAAAACAGAGATTTATGAAAATGAAAAAATTATATTTCACTCTTGCCCTCGCCGCAGCGTCGGTTTCGCTGACCTCGTGTGAGCTCGACATCAACCCCGACACCTCGCTCAATGGTGCCGAGGCTGCCGATATCGAGTTTGTTAACGGTATGCGATTGGGCGTATATAGCAGCATCAAGGGTCTGACCTCGGGTGGTTACCTCTACTATGCCGACTACCAGACCGACCTCTTCAACGAGACGCTCGCTTCGGGTAACCGTGGTGGTTTCTTTGCACGCCTTTCGCTTTACGATTCGGATCAGGATGTGAATGCCATGTGGAATGGTTACTATTCGACGGTCAACGACATCAACTATGCGCTAAAAAAGTTGGCAGAACTTGTGGAGAAAGATGTTGATGGCGTTTATGCCGATCAGACGTCGCTCTACAAGGCCGAGTTGCACTTCTTCCGTGCTTATGTGATGCACCAGATTGCTCTGCGCTTCTGTGATGACTACGAGCCTGCCAAGGCTGCCCAGCAGTTGGGTGTCCCGACACCGGCTGAGTACAACCCCGATGCTCAGTTGCCGCGTGGTACGCTGAAAGCTACCTACGACTTCATTCTCGAAGACATTAAGATTGCCAAGGCCGGTTTGGCAAATGTTGCCGGTGAGTCGGATTCAATCTACCTGACGGCGGATGCCGTGACGGCATTCCAGGCCCAGGTTGCTTTGCAGATGCACGACTACACAAATGCTTCGGCTTATGCTTCGTCGCTCTATGCTGCTTATCCGCTGGCTACTACGGCTGAGGCGATGGAGAAGATGTGGCGTGAGGATATCTCGTCGGAGACGATTTTCCAGCCCGAGGTTCGCTCGACTTCGCTCGGAACGGTAGGTTCGATGTACGATTACTATTCGGGCACATGGAGTGCAGCGGATGGCGTATACATTTGCCAGCCCGGTTATGCTCCTACACAGATGGTTGTTTCGAAGTTTACTGCCGATGATATCCGTACGGGTATATATGTAGATGCTTCGATTGTTTATCGTTCCGGTAAATTGTACGACGGCTTTTTGATGACGAAATTCTTGGGTAACAAGGCGCTGCAAACGATTAAGACCACCTATGTCTATCGCAATATGCCGAAGGTGTTCCGCGTGGCTGAGATGTATCTGATTGATGCCGAGGCTCAGTATCGCCTGGGCGGAGATGCTGCTACGCCGCTGAATGCACTGCGTCAGGCTCGTGGTTTGGAGGCTACGCAGGCTACGGGCGAGGAGCTCTTCTCTGCGATCAAGGATGAGCGTATTCGTGAGATGCTGGGCGAGGGTCACCGCCTGACCGACTTGAAGCGTTGGCACGATGGATATACGCGTGATTTCCAAGCATCGTTGGGCTCGTCTGTGTTGCGTGGTCACTATGTAGGTACGCCGATTCCTGCCGATTTCTTCATGTTTACCTGGCCGATTCCGCAGGAGGAGTTGTCGAACAACCTCAACTTTGGGAATCAGAATACCGGTTATTAATACCGCTACTTTATTTTTGCGAGAGGTCGCTCCGGTATCGGGGCGACCTTTTTTTTGGGTTTTTGTGGTTGTTTTTTCGCTTTCCGTTGGTCGGTTTTTCGCTGGTGGTTGTTTTTTCTGGGGGCAGGTTGTATTTTAAGCAGGGCACAATGTCGTGCCCCTTAAATTTTTTACACTATGAGAAACGCTTTCAAAGTGCTCTTCTACATCAAGCGCAGCTCCCTGCTGCGCAACGGAAAGGCCCCCATCATGGGGCGTATCACCATCAACGGCATGCGCACACAATTCTCCACGCGGCTTGCCGTGACACCGGCCATGTGGGACGTGGTGCAGAATCGCGTGCGCGGCCGCTCCATCGAGACCGTGCGCGTCAATAGCGAGCTCGATGCCATTCGCCTGCGCATCGAGCAGTGCTATGAGGAACTCCTGCGCGAGATTCCTGCGCCCAATCCCCTCATGGTGCGTAATCGCTACCTGGCCGTGGATGAGGAGAGCGACACGCTGCTCGGCTTTTTCCGCCGGCACAACGAGGCCTTCCTACGCCAGGTGGGGATTGACCGCAGCCGCTCGACCTACTACAAGTACCGCAGTGTCGAGGTACACCTGCGACGCTTCGTGCCGCGCCATTTCAAGCGCCCCGATGTGTTGCTGAGCGAGCTCAATCGCGACTTTCTGGTTGCCTTCCACGGTTACCTCGTCTGCGAACTCAAACGGCGAAAAAACACCGTCTGGGTCTACCTCACCGCCCTGAAACATGTCCTCTCCCAGGCGCGCTCCCGAGGACTGATACCCATCGACCTCTTTGCCGATTATCGCCTGCACAGCGAATTTGTCGCCCGCAATTTTCTCTCGACGCAGGAACTGAATCGGCTCATCGGCCTTTGCCAGCTGCCCCCTTCGTTGCAACTTATCCGTGACAGCTTCCTTTTCAGTTGCTTCACGGGTTTGTCTTTTATTGACCTGAAACTTTTGCGCCTGGAACACATCCGAAAAATCGGCCATACGAGCTGGATTGAGACCACGCGCCAGAAGACCGGTTCGCGGGTGCAGGTACGACTCTTTGAACTGCCGAGTGCCATCTTGGACAAGTACACCCCCAAAGAGCCCGACAGGGTCATCTTCCCGTTGCCGAGCAATAGCTGGTGCAACCGCTGCCTGGCGCAACTGATGCAGCTGGCCGGCATCTCGAAACGCATCACCTTCCACGCTGCGCGTCACACCTTCGCCACGACGCTGACCCTCTCGCAGGGGATGCCCATCGAGACCATCTCGAAACTGCTCGGTCACCGCAACATTCGCACGACGCAAATCTATGCTACGGTGACGCTCGACCACCTCGATTATGAGATGTCGCGTCTCTCAAAACGCCTGAATACACTCTGCACGCGCTGGCAGGCGTAGATAACCACTTCACAGGCAAGGGTCTTGACGCTCTTGTCTGTTTATTTTGGCCGACGCGGGGTGATTACGCGGCACCTCGGCCTCTTGCGGCTCAATAAAATGCGCGCTTTTTGCGTTTGAGTAAGAAAATAATTACTTTTGTCGAGTGAAAATCCGCGTTTATGGTCAAAATACTTTGGGTTGATGACGAAGTGGAGCTCTTGAAGCCCCATGTGCTCTTCTTGGAGCAGAAAGGTTACGAGGTGGATACCTGCAACAACGGGTATGACGCCATCGACATGGCCTCCGAGGGGGCCTACGACCTCATCATCCTCGACGAGATGATGCCCGGCATGACGGGCCTCGAAACGCTCCCCAAAATCAAAGAGATACGTCCCACGACACCGGTCATCATGGTGACCAAGAGCGAGGAGGAGAACATCATGGATAAGGCCGTCGGCTCGAAGATTGCCGACTACCTCATCAAACCG
>CAZTCM010000032.1:0-13470 GCA_964612285.1 uncultured Alistipes sp. | reverse complement strand
CAAGGCCGACGAGTATTGGGTCTATGCAACGGCCAATGTTACACTGAAGAAGGCGCCGGCGAAACTCTATGTGAAGTTCGCGGCCGACGAGGCTTCGGTCTTTGCAATCGACGATGTGCAGCTCGCCGTGGGCGAGGGTGGTCAGTCGGTTGATCTCGACAACGGCACGACGGGGGAATCCGATGCCGACCCCGACACAGCAACCGCGATCTCGATCAATGAGTTGATCGGTATGATGGGCAGCGAGACCGTGACGCTCGATAAGGATTATGTACTCGAAGGTGTCGTGTTGAGCGATGTCGAGGGTGGTAATTATACGGGCAATAACCTTGTATTGCAGACCGAGGGGGCGACGACCGCAAAGAATGGTGTGGTGCTCTATGGTTCGCAGGTAGACCCGAAGACACTGGGCCTTTCGCGTGGCGATAAAGTGAAGGTGTTGCTCTATCAGGGTAAGGCTCAATTGAAGATTTATAATGACCTTTATGAGATTACGGGTGCACAAAGTGATACCTGGTGTAAGGTGGAAAAGGTAGGCACGGGTACGGTAAATCCGACCGTGATTACCCTTTCGCAGATGAAGGATTTCCAGAGCATGCTTGTAACCATCAAGAATGTAACGGCTACGGAAGATGCGACTTGGGATGTGGGTACTACAACGATGTTGGTGGGTAGTGAGAAGCTAACCGTCTATGTGAAGAGTGGTGCCGCTGCCTTCGCCGGCAAGAGCTACAAGGTTTCGACCGCTGATATCACGGGTATCGTAACAATGTATAAGGGTGCTGTTCAGTTGGCTCCGCGCGATATGGCTGATGTGGCTGGTTTCGCTACTACGACTTCGCCTGATGAGGGTGGTGATGAGCCCGATCCTGATCCGACGCCCGACCCGAACCCTAATCCGAGCGAAACAGTCTACTTCTGGCAGGATGATTTCAGCCAGTTTGATGCAGAGACTGCTGACGGAACAAGTGATTTGGGTAATGCGCTGACGGGTTCGGTTGCCGGCTTTACAGATACTTATCAGTCGGTGTCAAAAATCTATAAGGCGGTAGGTAAAGTAAAGGCTGGTTCGAACTCTGCTATAGGAACCTTAACAACGCCGGCATTCAAAAATGTATCGGGTGCTTCAGAGGCGACTTTGTCGGTAGATTTGACGGCATGGGTGAATTCGAGCGGAACTGCCGATGATACGACGATTGTGATTACAATCAACAATGCCGGTACGATTGAAGGTGCAGCATCGGTGACGACTGAGCAGTTGACAGCTGAGATGAAGACTTTCACCTACAACTTGTCGGGGGTTACTTCGGCTACGACCATTACAATTGCAGCCACTGCAAAATCGAAAAAACGTTACTACATTGATAATCTGATTATCAAGCAGAAGTAATCTTTAAGCAACGTGAATTATTATGACCTCGATCGTCCTCTGTTTTATGCGGCAGTTTGTCGTGTTGCTGGCGGTTGTCATCGCATCGTGGCCCTTCGCTGCTTGTAGCAGCGGGGGTGACGATGAGGGTGGCGGGCCGTCGTCGCCGGATGGTGCATGGGTGGCTCCCGAGTTGCCGGTGCGTGTCGAGGGGGCCAATTACCACTATGTGACTCATTATGCTCCGGTGGCCGATAAGTCGATGGGTGGTGTGATGGTGTCCAAGCGCAATTTCTCGCTCTGCTTCGACAAGACGAAGCGTGCTGCTGCCTGGGTTGCCTATCCGATGCACGAATCCTATTTGGGCTCGGGGCGTGTCGAGACCTGGGAGTATGACCCGCAAATCACCAAGACCGACCAACCGGTGCTCTACAAGGGCTATGCCAATGGTACGACTTGGAACCGAGGTCATCAAATCCCCAATGCCGACCGCAATGCGCATGCAACCATGCAGAAGCAGACCTTCTATTTCTCCAACATGACCCCGCAGAATGGCACACTGAATCAGCAGGCTTGGGCGCGTTTGGAGGGTAAGGTGCGTAGTTGGAGTTGTTCTGATACGCTCTATGTCGTGACCGGCGCCCATTGGACCAATACGGAGAACAAGACCTACGACAACAGCGGTAATGCCTGTCCGATTCCGACCCACTATTTCAAGGTTGTGGCTCGCACGATCGGTGGTAATGTGCGCACGAGAGGTGACCGCCTGGGCTCCTATCCTGCCTCCGAACTGCAAACCATCGGTTTCTGGGTCGAGAATAAGGCGGGGCAGGGTGAAGCCAAAGCGTGGGTCAAGAGCGTAGAGGAGATCGAACAATTGACCGGTTTTAAGTTCTTCCCGACATTGCCGGCCGAGGTTAAGAAGCAGAATTTTGCCTCGCAGTGGGGCTTGTAACCACAAAACAACTGAACACGATGAAGAAAAGATTGATTTTTACCTTGTCGCTGGTGCTGCTGCTCGCTGTTTGCTTTGCGCAGAAGCCCTACAAGGTGATGTTCTACAACATCGAGAATTTCTTCGATACGATTAACGATCCCGAGGTGCGTGACGATGAGTTTACGCCCGCCGGGCCCAAGGCGTGGAACAGCGCCAAATATTACAAAAAGCTGGCAAACATCGAGCGTGTGTTGTTCGATATTGCGGCTGTGGACCGCATCTATCCCGCGGTGATTGGTTTCTCGGAGGTGGAGAATCGCTCGGCCTTGGAGGATATTGTCGCCACGAAGAAACTTGCGCCGGCCTCCTACCGCATCGTCCACTACGACTCGCCCGAGGCGCGTGGTGTCGATGTGGCCTTTCTCTATCGCCCCGACCAATTTAAGTTGGAGGGTAGTTTTCCGGTGAAGGCCGAGGTGCCGTCACTGCCCAATTTCCGTACGCGCGACATCCTCACGATGTGGGGTACGATTGAGGGCGAACCCTTCTACTTCATGGTGGCTCACTGGCCTTCGCGCCTAGGCGGTAAGGATGCTTCGGAGTTCAAGCGTGTGGCTTTGGGTGCGCAGATGCGTCGTCTGGCCGACTCGGTGTTGCGCGTCAATCCGGCGACGAAGGTGGTGGCCATGGGCGACTTCAACGACGATCCGACCGACCCCAGCATTCACGAGGCGCTGGGTGCCAAGGGGCGCATGAAGGAGCTCGCCGCAGGAGATTTCTTCAACCCCTACTACGAAATGCTGCGCGCCGGCATGGGTACGTTGGCCTATGGCGATGCGTGGAATATCTTCGATAACATCGTGGTGACGGAGAATCTGGCCAAAGGGTCGACCGGTGCGTTGAAATTGCGTCGTGACCCCAACTCGAAGTTCTATGGCCACATCTTCCGTGCTCACTACCTCTTCCAGAAGGAGGGGCAGTACCGCGGCTATCCGCTGCGCACCTATGTGGGCAACACTTTCCAGGGTGGTTACAGCGACCACTTCCCGGTCTATATCTATTTTGCGAAATAAATAAATTCAATGGATATGAAAATCAAAAGTTTACTAACCCTGTTCCTGTCGTTAGCAACGCTTGTGGCTGTTGCTCAGGAGGGTGGTGTGAAGGGCCGCGTCGTATCGCGTGTAGACCGTGCAGCCGTGAGTGGTGTGAAGGTTACGCTGATGCCCGGTGGTCAGGAGGCAGTCACCGAGACGGATGGTTCGTTCCTCTTCGAGTTGGTGCCCGGCGGTGAGTATGCGCTGCAATTCGAGGCCGATGAGTTTGAACCGTTGACGCTGGCCGTGCGTGTCGGCAAAGTGGTGCGCGACATGCAGACGGTGGTGTTGGTACCGGCCGTGCAGCAGGAGCAACTCGACGACTCGATTTTTGCCGAGTTTGATGTTGAGACGGCTTCGGATGCCAATTCGTTGCCTACGTCGTTGTCGGCATCGAAGGATGTGTTTAACAGCATCGCATCGTACAATTTTAGCGAGATGCGTTTCAATGTGCGTGGCTACGATTCGCAGTACCAGGATGTCTATCTCAACGGTATTCGTTTCAACGATGCATTGACGGGCTACTCGCCGTGGTCGTTGTGGAGTGGTCTGAACGATGCTACGCGCAACCAGGAGGTGACAACGGGCCTGATTGCTTCGGATGCCGGCCTGGGTGGTATCGGTGGCACGACCAACATCAACACGCGCCCCTCGCAGATGCGCAAGGGGCTGCGTGCGAGTCTTGTCAACGGCAACCAAAACTATCGTTTCCGTGCGATGGTGACCTACGCTTCGGGCCAACAGGACAATGGTTGGTCGTATGCCTTCTCGGTATCGACGCGCCAGGGTGGTAACGACTATGTCGATGGGGTCTACTACAATGCCTTCGGCTATTTTGCCGCTGTCGAGAAGCAGTTCGGTGCACGCCATCGCTTGGCCTTGACGGTGATGGGCGCTCCAACCGAACGTGGTACGCAGCAGGCCGCGGTGCAGGAGGTCTACAATTTGGTGGGTAACAACTACTACAATCCGAATTGGGGATGGCAGGATGGCAAGAAACGGAATGCCCGCGTACGCGACAACCACGAGCCGATTGTGATGTTGAACTACACGTTTGATATCTCCGACCGCACGAATCTCGATGTGGCTGCCTCGTTCCGCTTTGGTCGCAATGGCTACTCGGCGCTGACGTGGCAGAACGGTCCCGACCCGCGTCCCGACTATTATCGTTACCTGCCCAGCTACTACCTGCGCGAAGGCAATTTGCTGGCGGCAGCCTGGCAGGCCGAGTATTGGCGTGGTAACGTGGATAATATCCGCCACTTCAATTGGGAGGAGATGTACCAGACGAACTACCTGCAAAACGACCCCGAGGATGAGGCCGAATATGGCCCCGGGCGTCGCTCGAACTACATGGTCGAGGAGCGTCATACCGACCAGCGCGACTGGAATCTGGCGATTAATTTCTCGCACCTGTTCCGCAACAACTCGAAACTCAATGCCGGTCTGACGATGCGTCGCAACCGCACGGAGTACTACTCGGAGGTGAAGGATTTGTTGGGAGGTGACTATTGGGCCGACATCGACAAATTCGCCCAGCGCGACTTTGCTGCCGACCCCATGCTCTATCAGAACAACCTCGATTACTATGAGCAACACGGCCATGCCCATGCGGCCCGTGTCGGTGACAAGTACAGCTACGACTACTACGCGCATGTCTTGAAGGGTGGCGCGTGGGCCTCGTACAACATTCAGTGGGGTGGTTTGGGCATCCTGATTGGTGGCGAGGTAGGCTATACGCAGATGTGGCGTGAGGGTTTGTGGCGCAAGGGTCTCTTCCCCGACAACTCGCAGGGAGACTCGGAGAAGTTGGACTACCTGAACTACAAGGGTAAGTTGAACCTCTCATATCGCTTCTCGGCGGCCCACTCGGTCGAGGCCAATGTGCTCTATATGCAGCAGGCTCCCGATTTCCGCTCGGCCTTCGTGTCGCCGCGCACACGCAATACGGTGACCCCGAACCTCGAAGAGGAGAAGGTCTTTGGTATCGATGCTTCGTACAATCTGCGTGTGGGCGATTTCAAGGCGCGCATCTCGGGTTACTACACGACCATCAGCGACCAGTCGAAGGTTCTCTCTTATTACGATGATGTCGCTTCGACCTTCACTAACTTTGCCATGAGCGGCATCGACAAGCGTCACTTCGGCTTGGAGGCCGCGGCGCAGATTCCGCTCTATCGCGGATTGTCGTTGCGGGGTGCTGTCAGCTGGGGTCAATACACCTACGACTCGAACCCCTTCTATGTGCAGACGCAGGACAACAGCGCCGAGGTGGTATCGACAGGCAAGGTCTATTGGGAGGATTTCCGCGTTGAGAGCACGCCGCAGTTGGCTGCCAGCCTCGGGTTGAATTTCCGTTCGAACAACAACTGGTTCCTGTCGCTCGACTGCAACTACTACGACAACATGTACCTCTCGATGAGCCCCGTCTATCGTACCGATGCCGTGATTTCGGCCGGCATGACCGATGCTGCCATCGCCTACATCCGCCAGCAGGAGAAGTTCGATTCGGCCTATGTGCTTAATGCCAGCATCGGCAAGAATTGGTCGATTCAGCGTAAATACACGCTCGGTTTCAGCCTCAGCGTCGATAACCTGCTCAATGATCAGGATATCAAGACGGGTGGTTACGAGCAGACACGTCTGGTGAAGAACGAGGAGACGACCGTCACGAGCTATCAGCCGTTCGACTCGAAGTACTTCTACATGTTCGGCACGACCTATTACCTCAACCTCTATTTCCGTTTTTAATCGACGGTCGCGTAAATCTATGAAAACTATGAAAAGCATCTATAAATTTCTGTTGATGTCGATGGTTGTGCTCGCTACGGCCTGCTACAACGATTTCGATGCCCCCGAGAAGGATCAACCGATGACCGCCGAGCAGATGGAGGCGCAGGGGATGTCCTACATCTCGATTAAGGATTTGAAGGCTCGCTTTTGGGAGGAGACCGGTGCCGGTGCGGGTGCCGTCGCTTCGTGGAAGGTGGATGAACCGCTCTATACCCGTGGTAAGGTGATTTCGTCGGATCGTTATGGCAGTGTCTACAAGACGGCCTACATCTTCGACGAGACTTCGCAATCGGCCATCGAGCTGAAAATTACGGCCGGAACCTATGTCTTCTATCCCGCAGGTCGTGAACTTTTTATCGCGTTGGAGGGACTGGTGCTGGGCAACTATCGCGGTATGGTCAGCATCGGTACGACATCGGGTGACAGCAAATATTCGAACGACAATCTCGAAGTTCCTTCGGTGGTGGCACGTCACGTTTTTCGTGGCGAGCAAATCGGTATGACGGCCGCCGACACCCTCGTGGTTACCCCGTCGAACTACGCCTCGCTGAGCGAGGATGCGCTGGGACGTTTGGTGCGCTTCGAGGGGGTTACGAGCACTTTTGGCACGGCCAAGTGGGGCTATAAGAACACCTTCCCGAACTACTTTGCCAACTCGACCTCCTATGATGTGACAAGTTCGGGTACGCTCAATGGTGTGTCGTGGAGCGACTTTATCTCGGGTACGCCGACATGGGCTGCTGCCGGCAAGCACAACGACGAGGTGGTGGATACCTATTTCTATGGCTCGGCGTGGTTTAGCTATGATACGGCCGCTGCCGGCGCCAATACGAATGCACCGGCCGGCAACTATGTCGTGCGCACGAGCGGTTATGCCCATTTCCGCGATGCGGCCATTCCGGCACACGGCACGGTGGTTGACCTGACGGCTATCTATGTCAAGTACACCAACTCGTCGGGTCGCTATGTGACCTACCAACTGACCCTGTGCGATGGCGCAGATGTCGTGGTGAAGGAATAGCGAACTGTTTGGAAATTAAAAAGATAGCGAGGGTGTTTCATGCGAGACCCTCGCTATCTTTTTTACTCCTCGTGGTGGTCGCAGCAGCACCCATCGCCCGGATGGTGTTCCAAGACGGTGTGTGGGATGTGCCCATGGGAGAGCAGCCGGATGGGGCAGTTGTAATTGGCCAACTGTTCGGGAGTGATGCGGTTGGAGTGGTGACGATGCACGGTGCGATTGACGCAGACAATCTCCTTCACCAGGCTCGAAATGGTGCCCACGTCGTGCGAAATCATCACAATGGCCATCTGCTCGCTCAACGCACGCAGCGTCTGATAGAGGGCCCGTTCGAATTGATTGTCGACGAAGTTGGTCGGCTCGTCGAGAATCAGGAGACGAGGCTCCGAGATGATGGCGCGGCAGAGCAGTGCACGTTGCATCTGCCCACCCGAGATGGCACCGATAGGGTAGTCGGCAACCTCCATGATTCCCATCTTTTCCAGCAAGGCGCAGGCTGCCCGACGGTCCTCGCGTGTGTAGCGGCGGCGAAAACCGCGACGCCCCTGTAAGCCTGAGAGAACTACCTCCTCGACCGAAATCGGGAAGGCACGGTCGAAACCCGAAAGCTGGGGCATGTAGCCGATAAGCCGCTCCCCGTCGCGGAAGAGCTCGGGGGCAAACTCAATCTCGCCGGAGTAGGGTACTGCGCCGAGAATGGCCTTGACAAGGGTGGTCTTTCCGCCGCCGTTGGGGCCGATTACCCCTAAAAAATCGGTGGAGTCAATCGTTAAATTGACCTGTTGCAACGCTTCGAAACCCTCGTAGGCGACGCTGACATTGTGTAGTGTGACCAGATTCATCGTTCGGTAATCAGTAGCGTAATGTGGTCGATATTGGCAATTACATCCTCGGCCAAAGGGTTGAATTCCACCGCTTTGGCGCCTATGTCCGCGGCAATGGTCTCGACGCTCGAACGGGGAAATTGTTGCTGATAGAGAATCGTGCGAACCTTTGCGGCGCGAGCGTGGCGAATCAACTCGCCGAGTTGTCGTGCCGAGGGCTCCTTGCCATCCTGCTCAATGGCCCGTTGCTGCAAACCATAATCTCGTGCATAGTAGGTGAGGGCAGGGTGGTAGACCAAAATTTCGGTCACCGCGGCGGCGGCAATACGCTCGGCAGTACGTTGGTCGAGTTGCTCCAATTCACTGTCTAAATGCTTAAAATTAAGCGTATAGCGTGTAGAATCGGGGTAGGCGGCATGAATCTGCTCATAGAGCGTCGCAGCCATCTGACGCAGTGCGCGTGGCGAGGTCCAGATGTGGGGGTCGATGCCGTGGGCGTGCGCATGTCCGTGATGGTGGTGCGAACAGCATCCGGCAATCAACTCGATGCCTTGTGAGAGGTTGACGACCTTCTCGTGTCGGTCGATTTTGGCGAGTAGGGTAGTCTCAAAGTCGATTAATCCGGTGCTGAACACCCATTGTGCTTCGTTCAGCCCGATGTATTGGCGTGGGGTCGGCTCGAAGGTCTCGGGCGAAGCTCCAGGGGGCACGAGCACCTCCACCGGAAAATCCTGCCCGGTGATGGCCTTTACAAGCCCTTTGAGGGGAAGTATCGAGACATAAATCGTCGAGGGGTCAATTGCTCGTCCGGAGGAGCAGGCCGTTGTCAGCAACAGGGCTGCTATATATATAAGGTATCGTCGCATAGTGTCGCCAATTTTACCGTAAAGATAGTAAAAATGTATGGATTGAGGTCGCAGGTTGGAAATTTATGCCTATATTTGTGAGGACTACCGCGTGGGTAGTGATGTAAAAAAACGATTCAGAGGATGAAAAAACTTGTTTTGAGCCTGATTGGTGCATTGATGCTGACAGGCGTGGCTGTTGCCCAGCAGCAGTGGAATGAGCACAATTTTATAGTTCGTGCCGGTTTTAATGTTTCGAACGGAGCCGTAGAACACTTCTCGACTGACGGAAAACTGGGTGTGCAGGCGGCATGTGTCTATGAGCATCAGCTCTTTTCAACGGTGCCTTTGTTCCTGGAAACCGGTCTCGGACTCAACCAGAAAGGCTTTAAGCAGGAAGCCGATGGCACATCGTCGAAGATTAAGATGTGGTATCTGGATGTTCCCGTGATGGTCAACTACAAATTTACGGTTAACGACGATTGGTGTATCTATCCGAGCGTCGGTGTCTACTATGGCATTGGAATTGGCGGCAAGACGAAACTCGCTGGAAGAAAGGGAGATACGTTTGGCGATGATGGATTCCAACGCTCCGATTTTGGTTTGCGCCTGAGCTGCACGGCCGATTGGAAACGCTACCAGGTGAGCGCTGGCTATGCGCTTGGTTTGGTGGATGTGCTTGATAGCCCCGAAATGGCATCGTATTGGGGGAAGATTAAGAATCGCTCGTTTTATGTGATGGTGGGTTACCGCTTCTAATCACCCAACCAAATTCCTACAACGACCTCGGCCTGCAACCAACAGATCGAGGTCGTTTTTATTCTCTAAAATCATTATCCGCACCCATTATTTAACATAATGCAAATATTAATTCAAAACAGCAAGGCGAGATTTGAGGTGCTCTTTTTTGGTGGATTAGCAAAATAATCGTATCTTCGTACTATGGAAGAGGATATGATTTTTGCAGTTTACGGATTTTTGCTTGTGGCCATTCCGCTTGGGCTCATTGCGATTTGGGCTATTGCAACTCGGCTGAAACGGCAAAAGCGTTATGATGAGTATGACGAAGAGTACAATCGTTATATTCGAGCTAAACGAAAATTCTTCGAAAAAAAGAGTGGCGAATAGTCACTCTTTTTTGCGTAACGGCCCCAATGGTCGTCAAAAATAAACCGCCCGAGAATCGCGTATTCTCAGCGGGTATGTATCCTGCTGCGGAATACGCCAATTTCAAAACGGATAAATCCTATTTTGAGGGGGTATAACTCTCGAAGGTTTGGTCCTCGTAAAAGATGACCACGCGACTGACCTGCGCTCCCGATTTTGTGGCAGTGGGTAACGAGGCGGTAGAACGCG
Source organism: uncultured Alistipes sp. (assembly GCA_964612285.1). Taxonomy (GTDB): domain Bacteria; phylum Bacteroidota; class Bacteroidia; order Bacteroidales; family Rikenellaceae; genus Alistipes. Next base: position 3,228 of record CAZTCM010000032.1, on the reverse strand, counting down.
CAACAGCTGTGGCAGGTGTCTGTTCGGGGAGTGCCTCGAAGAGCGAAGCTGACGGCGATGAGGCAATCGGCGAAGTCATCGGTGCAGACGCTGCGATGGCCGGCTCGGCATCGGCCGCGTCGGAACGATACATGGGCCCTTGGTCGATAAGCAACCAATCGGGGCTGACCCGTGGAAAGCGACGCAAAATTTTTTGCAACAATTCGAATCCGGGTTTGTTGCGTCCGGCTAAAATATGGGAAACACCGGCGGGGTTGATGCCGAGCATCTCGGCGAATTGACAGGGCTTCAAACCTTCGCTTTCGAGCAAATCACGCAATTTATCCTTCATTTTCGGAATTTTTTACAAATATAAATATTTTTCTTTTGTAATGCAAGATTTTTTCGATTTGTAAAATGTAAAACCGTGTTAATAACTTTTACATTTGTCAAATCTAAAATACAGTTAAAATTTGCATTATTAATGATTCTCTCGAAATACTTTAATTGAAACCGCGTAAATTACTGATAAGTAGCGACAATGCGCGTTATTTTAGGCTCGTTACTGCTCTTTTGGGTAATCTTCGGAAAATCCCCTTTGTGTTATTCTAAAAAGATTTAGTTGGATTTCGTAAATCGCTGATAATTATGTGTGACAATATCCGGTATTTAACCATTGAACCCGCTGTTTTTGAGGGTTTATTTCTGTTTGAATGTGGTGTTTGCATGGGTTTACAAATGTTTTTTGCCGAATGCGTTTTCAACAGAGATGTGCTTTACAAATGAAAACTACCCCACCCTTTTGAGGCGCGATTGGGGTTTACAAATGTAACTACAAATGGAAAACGGAGTGAAATTTTTGTAAAATAAGCAAAATATTTACACCTACCCTGCCTAAAATTTTCGCGAATGAAAATTCGTATATATTATGTTAAATAAAAAGCGGCGAGGTTGTGTTAATAACTACACAACCTCGATTGAATCAGTTATTTATACAGATGTAAATCCCCCTACTCTACATAGATTTTTGCAGCAATTTCGGCGAACTCTTCCGGTGCTAATTGGAGCTTTTCGCGGTGAAAATCGACATCTTTTTCGCTGTTAATGGGGATTAAATGGATGTGCGCATGGGGTACTTCGAGCCCTAAAACCACCACGGCGACGCGCTTGCAGGCTATATTGGCCTTGATGTTGGCTGCTACCCTCTTTGCGAAGAGTATCATGCCGCTTAGAGTCTCGTCAGAGAGGTCGAAGAGGTAGTCGGTTTCCTGCTTGGGGACCACCAGTGTATGTCCCTTTGTCAAAGGGTTGATGTCTAAGAAGGCGTAGTAGTGCTCATTCTCGGCGACCTTGTACGAAGGAATCTCGCCGGCGATAATGCGTGAAAAAATGGTTGCCATGGTCTCTGTTGTTTTGCTGTGTGAATTCTATGGGTGATATTCCCCTACTCCTCCTCGCGGAATTTCGGTGTGAGGATTTCGGAGTAGATGACGGCCTGCCGCAGGTCAAACTCTTCGGTCGGTTGGGGTGCGGGTTCGACGCATTTCGAGGGAGCGCTTTTTGAGGCGTTGCGGTGCTTTTCGATGCTTGGCTGCGCCGGCACGGAGGATTTCAGGTGCGCAGTGGATTGTTTGAAGGGCTTGGCTTCGCCTGTATGGGGGCGTTGTGGCCGTTGTGCGCTGACGGGTGGCATGGCGCGCTGCTTTTCGCGCGGGAATACCGGCGTGGGTATCTCCTTCTCCATCTCGTGATGCTCCTCCTGGCTGGACTGTTCGTTGGCTAAGCGCCGCTTTTGGCGGTCGTTGTAGATGGAGGCCAGGATGGCTCCTGCAATGACAATGAGAGCGGTAAAATCCATAGAGCCGGCTATTTAAGCGTTCGTTTTACGCTGTCGATTCCCTTGATTTGGCGCATCTTGTCCATGACGGCTTGCAGACTCTCCACATCCTTGACGTAAAGGCTGAGATTGCCCTCAAAAATACCTGCGTGGCTCTTGATGTTGATTTCGCGGATGTTGATATTGAAATCGCCGCTGATGATATGTGCCAATTCGAGCAGGATGCCCTTGCGGTCGATGCCGCGCAGCTCAGCCGTAACTAAGTAGGACATCGCCTTTTGGCGCGACCATAAAATCTCCTCTTTGACGATGTTCTTGCCGCGTTGGGCTGCCAGACGGTTTAACTCGTCGCAGGAGGCCTTGTGAACGATGATTTTGCCGCTGGCGGGGTCTTTATACCCTACCACCTTATCGCCCGGAATCGGATGGCAGCACTCGGCCACCTCGAATTGCTGAGTCTTGTTTTCCGAGGTTTCAATCTGCGAGGGTGTGGTGGTGCTTTCGTGTGGCTCCGAAACCTCCTCCCTGCTCTTGTGGGGAATGAGGAAAGTCCAAAATTTAAGCAATTTGCGCGAGGAGTCCTCTTTGAGGATCTTCTCTAAGTTGCTCAAATCGATGATGCCAGCGCCGATTTTGCTGTATAACTCCTCCTTGTTCGAGCATTCGTAGGCCGGAATGATTTTACGCAAAATATGGCCGCCGAGCTGTACATTCAGCGCCTGTGTCTGCTGTTCGAGCATCTGCATGCCGCGCTCGATGTTGTTTTGGCGCTCGTGTTTGAGGAAGGTTTTGATGGCCTGCTTGGCCTTTGTCGTGGTGGCAATGTCGAGCCATTCGGCCTTCGGGCGCGCGTTGTCAGCGGTGATGATTTCAATCTGGTCGCCACTCTGAATTTGAGTAGTAATCGGCTTTAATTCGTGGTTAATTTTGGCGCCGATGGCGCTGTTGCCAATCTTTGAGTGGATGTCGTAGGCAAAGTCGAGTGCGGTGGAGCCATAGGGCATTTGTCGCGATTCACCCTTTGGTGTAAATACCACAATTTCTGCCATATAAAGCGACAACTTGAAGTTGTCCAAGAAGTCGACTGCGTTCTCCGTCGGGCCGTTCAATGCCGAGCGAATCTGTTTCAGCCACTTGTCAAACTCATCTTCGTCTTGTGACAGCGTGGCGTGTTTGTATTTCCAGTGGGCCGCGAAGCCGCGCTCGGCAATATCCTCCATGCGCTGGGTGCGAATCTGCACCTCGACCCATACCCCATCGGGCCCCATGACGGTCGAGTGCAAGGCCTCATAGCCGTTGGCTTTGGGCATCGAAATCCAATCGCGCAGACGGTCTGGTTTCGGGGTGTAGATGTCGGTGATGGTTGAATAGATTTGCCAGCACTGCGTCTTCTCCGAGGGGAAGGGCAACGG
>CAZTCM010000031.1:0-13644 GCA_964612285.1 uncultured Alistipes sp. | reverse complement strand
CTATAAGATTGTCTCGGGCGGTACGGACAACCACCTGATGCTCGTTGACCTGCGCACGAAATTTCCCGAGCTGACGGGCAAGTTGGCCGAGAAGTGTCTGGTGGCTGCCGACATCACGACCAATAAAAACATGGTGCCGTTCGATTCGCGCTCGGCCTTCCAGACCTCGGGGCTGCGTTTCGGTACGCCGGCCATTACGACGCGTGGTCTGAAAGAGAATGATATGGAGTACATCGTCGAGTTGATTGACCGCGTGCTGCACGACCCCGAGAACGAGGAGAATATTGCGGCAGTTCGCAAGGATGTCAACGCCTTGATGGCCAACTATCCGCTCTTTGCCTGGTAGCAGATGACACCGCACGAGTTGGGAGAAGCGCTCGATTTCTTGCGCGAATTGGCTGCCAACAACCACAAAGCGTGGATGGATGAGCACCGTGCGCAGTACAAATTGCATCGCGCACGTTTCGAGCGGTGGGTCGAGGAGTTGATAGATGCCATCTCGGTATTCGACCCTTCGGTGGCCGGCTTGAAGGCGAAAGATTGCACCTATCGGATGAATCGCGACATTCGCTTTTCGGCCGATAAGTCACCCTATAAAACCCATTTCAGTGCCTTTATTGCTCCGCGAGGCAAAAATTCGGGATTGGCGGGCTACTACCTCCATCTGGAACCCATCGTGGAGGGGAGTTCGATGATCGGACACTCCATTTTGGCGGCCGGTCAGGTCTGCATTCCGCCCCTCATTCTGCGCAGCATTCGCGAGGAGATTATCGATCACGGCGACGAGATGTTGCAGAATATTGCTGCGGCCGAGGGGTTCTGCCTCGATGAGGAGAATAAGCTGAAACGTGTTCCGACGGGTTTTGTTGCCGGTACGCCCTACGACGAACTGCTCAAACAGAAAGATCACTGTTTGGTGCTCGATTTGACCGAGGAGGAGGTGCTGGCGGCGGATTTTACGGAGCGGGTGCTGCACCGATTCCGCACGACCAAGCCCTATCTCGACCAGCTGAATCGTGCGATACAATATGGCTACGAGGAGATGATGTAGCCGATTGCAGTATTTTTTGTAAACGAACGAGGGGGACAATATAAGAGTTGTCCCCCTCATGTTTTGTGTGTATGGGTGGCTGTACTACTCGACCGTGACCGATTTAGCCAGATTGCGCGGTTGGTCGACATTGCGGCCTTTGTTTACGGCAATGTGGTAGGCCAGCAATTGCAAGGGCAGCGAGACGACAATCGGCATCAGCGGCTCGGCTACGGCCGGCACCTCGATGACATAGTCGGCCGACCGACGTACCAACTCGTCGTTGTGGGCGATGACGGCCACAATCTTCCCGCCGCGCGCCTTAATCTCCTCGACATTGCTGGCGGTCTTTTCGTAGGTGTGGTCTGGGGTGGCAATCACTACGGTGGGCATTTCGGCATCAATGAGGGCAATGGGACCGTGTTTCATCTCGGCTGCCGGATAGCCCTCGGCGTGGATGTAGGAGATTTCCTTCAATTTCAAGGCCCCTTCGAGGGCTGTGGGATAGTTGACGCCCCGCCCCATGTAGATGAAGTTACGGGCATAGGTGAAGATTTTGGCCAACTCCTCGATGCGGGGCCCCACCTCGCGCAACACCTCTTCCAACACTTCGGGCATCGCGAGCAGTGCGCCGGCCAATTGACCGCTTTGCTTTGCATCAAGCACCCCTCGTTCGCGACCGAGTGCCAGCGCCAACAGGGTCATGACGGTCACCTGACCGGTGAAGGCTTTGGTCGAAGCGACACCAATCTCCGGCCCGACATGGATGTAGGCACCCGAATGGGTGGCCCGCGCGATGGAGGAGCCTACGACATTGCAGATGCCGAAGACAAAGACGCCGGCTTTGCGGGCCAATTCGACGGCGGCCAGCGTGTCGGCCGTCTCGCCCGATTGGGATACGGCGATGACAATGTCGTCAGGGTACAAGATGGGGTTGCGGTAGCGGAACTCCGAGGCGTATTCCACCTCCACGGGGATGCGGCAGAGCGATTCGATGAGGTGCTCACCGATGAGCGATGCATGCCACGAGGTTCCACACGCCACGAAGATGATACGTCGCGCTGCCAAGAAGCGCTCGCGGTGGTCGATGATGCCCGAGAGTTTCACCTCCAAGGTCTCGGGGTGAATGCGCCCGCGGATGCAGTCGATTAGCGTGCGAGGTTGCTCGTAAATCTCTTTGAGCATGAAGTGCGGATAACCGCCCTTTTCGAGTTGCGCAATGGAGAGTTGCAGTTTGCGGATGTCTACCCTGCTTTCGTGGTTGTCGTGCGTCACAATCCGCAGGGGTGTTTGGCGCTCGATGAGGGCAATTTCACCATCACCGACATAGACAAAATCTTCGGTGTATTCGATAATCGACGCGGCATCCGACGAGAGATAAAACTCCCCCGAGGAGCCTATTCCCACCACCATCGGGCTGCTTTGGCGGGCGGCGATGATACGGTTGGGGTTGTTGCGCTCGATGATGGCAATGGCATAGGCGCCGACCACCTGTTTCAAGGCCTGCTGAACGGCCTCGACGAGCGTACACTGCGAGGTCGAGCGGATGTATTCGATGAGGTTGACCAACACCTCGCTGTCGGTCGAACTGCGAAAGGTGTAGCCGTGCTCGATAAGGGCATCTTTCAACAACCTGTAGTTCTCGATGATTCCGTTGTGTATCAGGGCAATCTGCTCCGATGCCGAATAGTGTGGGTGGGCATTGACATCGTTGGGAACGCCGTGCGTGGCCCAGCGTGTGTGGGCAATGCCGATTCGACCCTCCGTATCTTTGCCTTGCAGGAAGTGTTCGAGGTCGGCGACCTTGCCTTTGCATTTATAGAGGTTGAGTTCTCCTCGGGCGTTGATGAGGGCTACGCCGGCGCTGTCGTAACCACGATATTCGAGACGGTGTAACCCTTTGAGCAGGATGGGGAGTGCCTCCTGCGGGCCGATATAACCAATGATTCCGCACATAGTGTAACAGTTGTTTCGTTTGACTTGAATGCTGCAAATATAACGTGAAAATCGCCGGTTTGTTTTTTCGTACACCGAAAAAAAACGACCAAGGGGCGTATGAGAACAATAAAGGCCGGCCACATCGGGTCAGCCTTTATCTTTTGTAAGAAGGTCCGAATTATTTCGCAGCCTCAACAGAAACCTTGCGGAACTCCTTCATCAGCTTCGAAAGCTCCAAAGCAGCTTTGCGAGCGCGCGTGCCGGCAGCCTTGTTGCCCTTCTCTACCTGAGCTGCTGCGTTCACGGCAAACACCTCATACTGTGCGTTGATTTTTGCAACCAGTTCTTTCATTGTTCTATAAATTTTAAGGGTTGATATCGCTACAAAGTTATGAAATAATTCGAAAAATCAAGACCTTGCCTCGCTTTTTTTCAGCTTTTTTACGTTTTTTTCGCTCATTTTTGCCTTTTTATTCGGTTTGGCGGTATGTTTTTTGCCTCGAAGGGTGATAAACCGAAATAATCATGGATAAAGTTCTTGCAGCATTGCTCGTTGCGATGCTTACCTGCGGGTGCAACCATCGACCAACACAACAGACTCCTCCCCCGCTGCGCATCGAGGTGGCCGAGGCGGTGGTGGACAGTGTGCCGCGACGGATGCGTTTTATTGGCTATTTGAGCAGCAACTTCGATGCGGTGATTCAACCGCGCATCAACGGCTTCCTGCTCACCAAACAGTTCGAAAACGGTATGCCGGTGCGGCGTGGAGATGTGCTCTATACGATTGACCCGTCGCAATTCTCGAATACGATGCTGGCGGCCGAGGCGCAGCTGCAATCGGCACGAGCCGAGGCGGTCGAGGCGCGAAACAACTACGACCGTGCCGTGCCGTTGGCCGCGATGAATGCCATCAGTCGGGCCGAACTCGATCAATATACGGCGCAACACAAAGCGGCTGATGCCTCGGTGCGTGCCGCCGAACAGACGCTGCGCAATGCTCGTTTGGATGTCAGCTATACGCGCATTCTCTCGCCCATTGACGGGATTGCCTCGGGCAGTTCGGCGCATATTGGCGACTATGTCGGCCCCGGGACGGAGTTTGGGGTGCTGACCACCATCTCGAACATCGACACGATGTCGGTCGACCTGGCCATTCCGATGGTGCAATACCTGGCATTGGCCGGTGACCGCCCCACCATCTACGACAACGAGGGGTTGCTCTCGGAGATTACACTGACGCTGGCCGATGACAGACCCTATCCGCTTGCCGGTTTCTACAACTATACGCGCAAAGATGTGGCAGCCTCGGCCGGAACCATCGTCTTGGTAGCCTCGTTCCCCAACCCGAAACAATCGCTCAAACCCGGGCAGTTTGCACGGGTCGAGGCGACGGTGGGCGGTCGGCATCCGCAGGTGTTGGTGCCGATGGCTGCGGTGAGCCAGGCCCAGGGGGTCAATTCGGTGTGGGTGGTCAAGGCCGATAGTACGGTGACCTACCGGCGAGTGGAACTCGGAGCTACTTATAATAATAAGTGGTGTATCTCGCAGGGTGTAGCGGCCGGCGAATGGGTGGTGGTGGGTGCCACGCGCAAGATTCGTGAAGGCGAACGTATCATTCCCGAAAAGCAGTAGTCTATGGAGCGCTTTTTTATCTCTCGCCCCATCTTTGCCATCGCATTGGCCATTGCGATTGTAGCATTGGGTGGTTTGTCGCTGGCCGAACTTCCCGTCGAGCAGTATCCCGATATCACCCCTCCCGTGGTCGAGGTCTCGGCCACCTACCCGGGGGCCGATGCCGAGACGGTCAATAATGCCGTGGCTACCCCACTCGCGCAGAGTATTATGGGTGTCAGTGACATGCTCTACATGCAGGCAACCTCGGCCAACGATGGTTCAATGTCGTTGCAGGTGACCTTCGAGGTGGGGTCCGATCCCGACATGAATACAGTCTTTACGCAAAACCGTGTGGCAACGGCGACAGCCAAATTGCCGGCAGCCGTGACACAACAAGGTGTGACGACGCAAAAGACGATGACCGGATTTTTGATGGTCTATGCCCTGCACAGCGACGGGCGCTACGATGAGGAGTGGTTGTCGAACTATGCCTACATCAACCTGCAAAACGAACTGTTGAAAATCAACGGTGTCGGAAAAATCGACATCATGGGAGCCGGCGAGTATGCGATGCGCATCTGGCTCAAACCCGATGTGTTGAAGTATTATGCCATACCGCTCGATGCCGTTACGGAGGCTATTGCAACCCAGAGCGGCATCTATCCGGTGGGACAGCTGGGTGCCGAGCCGGCTCCCGAGGGACAGGTCTACACCTACACGGTGACCCTCCCGCCGCAGATGAATCGTGCCGAGGATTTTGCTGAGATTATCGTACACACGACCGAGTCGGGGCAGCAGATCCGTCTGCGTGAGGTGGCCGAGGTGTCGCTCGGCAGCCAAAGTTATGGGGTCAGCTCGCGCTTTGAAGGGGAGCCTACGACCCTCTTGGTGGTCTATCAGGAGCCCGGAAGCAATGCCATGCAGGTGGGGGCTGCGGTGCGCGGTGTGATGGCTGAGGCCGAAGAACGACTGCCCGATGGCGTGGAGGCGGTGGCCATTGTCGATACGACGACGAGTATTCGGGCCGGTATCAACGATATTTTTCACACGCTGCTCATTGCCTTGCTGCTTGTTGTGCTCATCATCTACCTATTCATTCAGGATTGGCGGGCCACGCTTATCCCGCTCATTGCCATTCCCGTGTCGTTGGTCGGAGCCTTTGCGCTCTTCCCGCTGTTGGGGTTCTCGCTCAATGTCATTTCGTTGCTCGGCTTGGTGCTGGCCATCGGTCTGGTGGTTGATGATGCCATCGTGGTGGTCGAGGCTGCGCAGGTCAATATCGAGCAGGGAATGCGCCCCTTTGCGGCGGCTGCCGAGGCGATGCGCAATGTGGCATCACCCATCATCGCTACGACGGTTGTATTGCTGGCGGTGTTTGTGCCGGTCTCCTTTTCGGGTGGTGTAACCGGTCGTTTGTTCCAGCAATTCTCGATTACGATTGCCGTGTCGGTGGTTATCTCCATGCTCAATGCCCTGACCCTCTCGCCGGCACTGTGTGCCTTGCTGCTGCGGCCGCGAACGGGTGGTTATGGTGGCTTTTTTGGCCGGTTCAATCGTTGGTTCAATCGTCGTTCGGAGGCCTATACCCGTTTTACGCCGGTCGTGATGCGGCATTTGACCCGCACGGGACTCTTTATGGGGGTGGTCGTGGCGGTCATTGCTGCGCTGTGGTGGTACCTGCCCAAAGGATTTCTTCCCGAAGAGGATCAAGGTTATGTGATGGTGATTGTCAATACCCCCGAGGCCTCGTCGTTGCAGACCACGCGCGACGTGTTGATGCGGACCGATGCGCTGATTCGACAACTGCCCGAGGTGAATACGACCTCGTTTGCAGCCGGATGGAATATGTTGGCCGGCATCGCTTCGACCAACAGCGGCGTCGTTTTTGTCTCGCTGGTGGATTATGCCGACCGCAAAAGTACTGCTATGGAGATTGCCGACCGATTGACCGAGGAACTCTATGTCGCGGTGCCCGAGGCTGAATGTTATGCCTTTATCCCGCCGGCTATCCCGGGGTTGGGGGTTACTTCGGGCATCTCGGTCGAGGTGCAGGATGTCAAGGGGCGCGGTACGGCTTTTCTGGCGGCGGAGACCGACCGTTTGATTGAGGCGTTGTCGAAGGAGCCTTCAATCGCCTCCGTCACGACGCAATTCAACGACGGAATACCGCAACGACGGCTGCATGTCGACCGCGAGCAGGCGTTGGTGGCGGGTGTCGACCTCACGGCCCTCTATGGTAACCTCTCGACACTGCTCGGCGGACGCTATATCGACAACTTTACGCGCTTCGGCCGCCTCTACCAAACCTATATACAGGCGGCGCCCGACTACCGCACCGACCGTCGCTCGCTGGAAAACTATTATGTCGCCTCGGCGTCGGGCGAGAGCATCCCGATGACGACGTTGGTCGAGGTGGTTGATACGGTGGGTACAGCCTATGTCTCGCAGTTTAACCTCTATCGCTCCATCTCGCTCAACATCACCCCTTCGCCCGAGGCTTCGACGGCTACGGTGATGGAGCGCATCGTGCAGGTGGCCGACAACACCCTCTCGTTGGGGGTGGCCACTTCGTGGAGCGGCATCTCTTATCAGGAGGAGACCGCCTCGTCGCGTGGCGGGTGGCTCTATGCCGTGACGCTGCTCTTCGTCTTTTTGGCCCTGGCATCGCTCTACGAATCGTGGGGGCTGCCGTTGGCTATCTTGTTGAGTGTGCCGATTGCCGTGCTGGGAGCATTGACCTTCATGGCCCTTTCGCACCTGCTCGATCCCCTCTTTGTCAATGATGTCTATCTGCAAATTTCGCTGGTGATGCTGATTGGCCTGACGGCCAAAAATGCCATCTTGGTGGTCGAGTATGCCGACCGTCTCTTCTTCGAGCGCGGCATGTCGCTCGTCGAGGCTACGGTCGAGGCGGCACGCATCCGCCTGCGTCCGATTCTGATGACCGCCTTTTCGTTCATCCTCGGTGTCGTGCCGCTGGTCTTCGCTTCGGGGGTCTATGCCACGGCGCGCAATGTGATGGGGGTGGCGCTGGTGGGCGGTATGCTCTTTGCGACGCTGATAGGCATCTTCCTCTACCCTGCTCTCTACTATCTGGTGGCGCGTCTGGGTAATTTTGAACGTCGCCGCGAACAAAAAACTGTACCACGATGAAAAGTCGCTTGTTTCTACTGCTCCTGTTTGCAGGGGCCCTGACACATTGTACGCCGAAACTGATTCCGCCTCGGGTCGAGGTGCCGCAGCGTTACCGTTATGCCGACGGCTTCTCTGAAGATTCGTTGCAGTTGACCACACGTTGGTGGGAGTTGTTCGGAGATTCGACCCTCAATTTTTTGGTGGAGCGATCCCTGCAAAACAACCGTGACCTGTGGACGGCTGCTTCTCGTATCACCGAGGCGCACGAAAAACTGCAAACGGTACGCGCTGCCTACCTTCCCGAGGTGGGTGTGGGGGTGACGGCCGAGGCGACCTACAACCGTGCGACGAAAATCGTACAATCCTATGCCGTGGAGCCGACCCTGCAATGGGAAATCTCGCTCTTTGGTGCGTTGCGCCATGCGTCGGTGGCGGCACGCGCCGAGATGGCGGCCATGGCGTGGAACTATCGTGGTGTCGAACTCTCCTTGGCTGCCGAGGTGGCCACGGCCTACTTCACGCTGTTGCAGTATGAACGGGAACTCGATATCGCGCAACGCACCTACACGCTGCGTCGTGAATCTGCCACTTTGATTGATTCGATGTTTCGGTATGGCATGTCAAGCGGCATCGATTTGGAACAGGCGCAAAGTCAGGTTTTCGCAGCCGAAAGCGATATTCCGCGCTATCGCAGCGCGATTCGTGAAACACTCCTTTCGCTCAACGTGTTGTTGGGCGATGCCCCGCAAACGTATGGGGTGTTGGGCAGTGGCGGCGAATTGATGACCGACGAACAACCCGAAACTCTTTCGGTGGGTGTGCCGGCCGAACTGTTGCAACGACGCCCCGACATCATGCAGGCCTACTATGCCTTGCAGGAGACGGCGGCCAATGCAGGTGTGGCACGAGCCAACCGCTTCCCGTCGATTACGCTCACGGCCAAAGGGGGTATCGGGGCTTCGTCGATTGAAGGCCTCACCTCCTCCAATCCTGCAGTATGGAGCGCGGTGGGTTCGATTGTCGAGCCAATTTTTAACTTCGGAAAGTTGCGTGGCACCGAGCGCATTGCCGTCGAACAGTATAATCAGGCGGCCTATGCTTATGAGCAGTGTGTGTTGGCTGCCTTCTCGGATGTCGAGCAGGCCCTGACACAGATTTCGGCCAATCGCGAACAGGTCGAGTATATGTCCGATCTGGTCGAGTCCTACCGAAAAATAGTGATGATGGCTCACGCCCTCTATCGGAGCGGGATGGTGAATTACCTCGATGTGATAGATGCCGAACGCACGTTGTATAGTTCTCAAATGCAGCTGGTAGACCTCGTGGCGCAACAGTACATCAACTATGTGTCGTTGTGTAAGGCGCTGGGTGGAGGTTGGCGTTGAGAGGACGAAAAATAGTTATTTTAGGGGATGGCATTTGTCGCAAAAAAGAGGTAACTTTGCCGAAATAAATTTCGACAAAGAAGATGCGTCTATCCGAATTGAAAACCGGTGAATCGGCCACCATCCTCAAAGTGACGGGCCATGGAGGTTTCCGCCGTCGCATTGTGGAGATGGGCTTTATCCGCGGGCAGCGGGTCGAGGTGGTGTTGAATGCCCCCTTGAAGGATCCCATCGAGTACCGATTGATGGAGTACGAGGTTTCGTTGCGACGCAGCGAGGCAGAGATGGTCGAGGTGCTCTCCGACGAGGAGGCCGAGCTGTTGGTGCGGGGCGAGTCGGCAGTGCAGTATGCCGAAGAGCCTCCCTATGCGACGGTTGATGAGGTGCTGTCGTGTCGTGCCCACACCATCACAGTAGCGCTGGTGGGCAATCCGAATAGTGGCAAGACCTCGCTCTTCAATGCCATCTCGGGGGGCCACGAACATGTCGGAAATTACAGCGGTGTGACTGTCGGTGCGAAGAGCGGTGTCTGCCATTATCGTGGCTACCGTTTCGAGGTGACCGACCTGCCGGGCACCTATGCCCTGTCGGCCTATACACCCGAGGAGCAATATGTGCGTGCGCATATCGCCAACGAAACCCCCGATGTGATTATCAATGCGGTGGTCGCATCCAATTTGGAGCGCAACCTCTATCTGACGACCGAGCTGATTGATATGAACCCGCGCATGGTGGTGGCGTTGAACATGTACGATGAGTTGCAGGCCAGCGGCGCCAAGCTCGATTACGACTCGTTGGGGCGCATGTTGGGTGTGCCGATGGTGCCTGTCGAAGCGCGTAATCGCAGGGGGATCGATGAATTGCTCGATACGGTGATTGCGGTCTATGAGGGGCGTGATGACCGTGTTCGCCACATCCACATCCATCAGGGAACGGTCATCGAAGAGAGTCTGCGCCAACTGAATGGTGCGATGTCGGAGCATCGCGAGGAACTGCCCAAGGTCTTCCCGCCCCGCTATTGTGCCATGAAACTCTTGGAGGGCGACCGCCAAATGGAACAGATGCTCACCGGATGTGCCCACTATGCCGAGTGGCGTGCGGTGAGTGAACGTGAGGCGGTGCGGATTCGAACGGCCCTCGACGAGGAGGTGGAGACCGCCTTTACGAATCAAAAATATGGTTTTATCTCGGGTGCTTTGAAGGAGACCTACCGCCCGGGACGGCGCGAAGAGCACTCTGCTACGGCGATTATCGATGCTTTTGTCACCCACAAATTGTGGGGATTCCCGATCTTCTTCCTCTTGATGGGCGTGATGTTCTGGGCCACCTTCTCGTTGGGAGCCTATCCGCAGGATTGGATTGAGGTGGTGGTCGGTTGGCTGGGTGCCGCAGTCGAACGGTGGATGCCGGCCGGTGTGCTGCGTGACTTGGTGTCGGAGGGCATCATTGGTGGCGTGGGCTCGGTCATCGTCTTCTTGCCCAACATCATGATTCTCTACCTCTTCATCTCATTCATGGAGGACTCGGGCTATCTGGCGCGCGCAGCCTTCATCATGGACCGCGTGATGCACCGCATCGGGCTGCACGGCAAATCCTTCATCCCGCTTGTGATGGGCTTTGGGTGCAATGTGCCGGCCATCATGGCGTGCCGCACCATCGAGAGTCGTTCGAGCCGTCTGATTACCATCCTGATTACCCCCTTTATGTCGTGTAGCGCCCGTCTGCCGGTCTTTATTCTGTTGGCTGGTGCCTTTTTCCCCTCCACGGCGGTGTGGGTGACGGCCGGTCTCTATTTGTTGGGAATGGTGATGGCGGTGGTGACGGCACGTTTGATGCGTCGTTTCTTCTATCCGGTCGATGAGACCCCCTTTGTGATGGAGTTGCCCCCCTACCGCATGCCGACCTGGAAGACAACCCTGTCGCACATGTGGGATAAGTGTGCCCAATACCTGAAAAAGATGGGTGGCATGATTCTCGTCGCTTCGGTGGTTATCTGGTTTTTGAGCTACTACCCGCGTCCGGAGGTAGCCGAGGTGCAGAGCAACACCTATGAAAACTCCTACCTGGGGCGCGTCGGGAAGGCTTGTGAGCCCTTCTTTGCGCCGTTGGGATTGGAGTGGAAGGCCGGTGTGGCGTTGTTGTCGGGAGTGGCGGCCAAGGAGATTATCGTCAGCACGATAGGCGTGCTCTACGCCGTGGAGGATACCGAAACGCAGCATGGCAGTGCGACCTTGGAGGAGAAGCTGGTGAGCAGTGGCGACTACACAACGGCCTCGTCGGTGGCGCTGCTGATATTCATTCTGCTCTACCTGCCCTGCATTGCTACGATTGCGGCGATTCGCAGTGAGGCGGGTTGGCGTTGGGCCGTCGGGGCACTCCTCTATAATACGGCCGTGGCGTGGGTTGTGGCGTGGATGGCCTACCATTTGGTCAATCTGATAGCCTAAGCGAAGCGATGAATTGGCAGGAGATGGTCGTGGCTGCCATCGGTGTGGCAGTGGCGGGAGCTGTGGTGCGTTGGTTGTGGTGTGTGATTCGTTGTGGCCGAAGCGGTTGTGCCTGCTGCAAGAGCGTCGATTGTCCCCATCGTCGGGAATCTGCGGAGAAAAAGGGTGATTCTTGCCGCTAAATTTTCTCTTTTCTCGAATAAATAGTACCTTTGCCTACGGCTTCGCAGGAGGCTGAAAATAGTTCAATTTTTAGGTCAGTCAGGTCAAAGGTATGGAGTGGTTAAGTAACCTCTTTTTTGGACAGAGCATTGCGCAGGCCGTGTTGGTCATCTCGTTGGTCATCACGCTCGGCATTACGCTCGGAAAAATCAAAATTTGCGGCATCTCGCTCGGGGTGACGTGGATTCTCTTCGTCGGCATCGCCATGAGCCATTTCGGGATGTCGATTAACAGCGAAATACGCCATTTCGCGCAGGAGTTCGGATTGATACTCTTCGTATTCTCGATTGGTTTGCAGGTCGGGCCGAGCATCTTCTCGTCGTTTAAGCATGGAGGCATTCAATTGGTGGGATGCGCTACGGCCATTGTGCTGCTGGGCGTCGCGACGGCCGGTGTGTTGCATTTGGTGACCGGTGTGCCGATTCCGACGATGGTCGGTATTCTGTCGGGTGCGGTGACCAATACGCCGGGGCTGGGTGCGGCACAGCAGGCCTATGTCGATTCGACCGGTATTCAAGACCCTTCGATTGCATTGGGATATGCCGTGGCCTATCCGTTGGGTGTGGTGGGTATCATATTGACGCTTATTGCCTTGCGCTTTGTGCTACGCGTGAAATTTGAGCAGGAGAACGAGGGGTTGGCGGCTCTGTCAAAGGAGCATAAGATGGCCGAGAAGTTCTCCATCGAGTTTACGAATCAGCTGCTCGATGGTCGCACGGTGGAGTATATTCGCGATTTGATTAACCGCCAATTTGTCATCTCGCGTGTGGTGCATGCTGCCGATGGTGAATTGACGATGGCCGATGGCGAAACCCGCTTGCGAATTGGAGATAAGGTGCGTCTGGTGTGCCAACCGGAGGATGCCGAGGCTATCACCGCCTTTTTGGGCCATGCTGTTGAGATGACCGACGAGGAGTGGGGACACAACGTGCCCAATGCTACGTTTATTTCGCGTCGTATCTTGATTACCAAACCCGAAATCAATGGCAAGAAGTTCTCGGATTTGCGTCTCCGTACGAAGTATGGCATCACGCTGACGCGCGTCAATCGAGCCGGTGTGGATCTGCTCCCCTATCAGGGGTTGGAGTTGCAGGTGGGCGATCGCGTGATGGTGGTAGGCCCCGAGAAGGCGGTGGCCAAGGTGGCCGATGTGTTGGGTAACTCGCTCAAAAAACTCGACCATCCGAATCTGGTGACGATTTTTGTAGGTATTGCTCTCGGTGTGCTGCTGGGCTCGATTCCGCTGATGAATGTGCCGCAACCCGTAAAATTGGGTCTGGCCGGCGGACCGCTGATTTTGGCAATCCTGATTGGTCGTTTCGGTACCCATTTCCATTTGGTAACCTACACGACGATGAGTGCCAATCTGATGCTGCGTGAGGTGGGTATTGCCCTCTTCTTGGCATGTGTGGGATTGGGAGCCGGCGAGGGTTTTATTGATGCGATTGCCGGCGGTGGTTACCGCTGGATTGGCTATGGAGCCATCATTACGGTCCTGCCCCTTGTGGTGGTCGGACTCTTTGCCCGTCTGGTGTTGAAGATGAACTACTACACGCTGATGGGTATGCTGTCGGGTGCCATGACCGATCCGCCGGCTTTAGCCTATGCGAGCGGTGTGGCAGGCAACGATATGCCGGCCGTAGGTTACTCGACGGTCTATCCCGTCGTGATGTTCCTGCGCGTGGTGACGGCACAGATTTTCATCCTCTTTGCGTTGTAGATGAATCAGGGGAAATAATTTTGGCGAAATAGTTTGCAGATGAGCCGCTTTTTGTTAATTTTGTAGCACTGAAAAATAAAATCTAAAACAATACAACGGATATGGGTGTAAAAATCGACCGTTCGCATCGTTTGGACGGTATTGGAGAGTACT
>CAZTCM010000030.1:0-13822 GCA_964612285.1 uncultured Alistipes sp. | reverse complement strand
CTCCTCGCATTCACCACCGCAGTGGCCGCACGAGCAGTTGCCCTGCAAATCTTCGGGCGTCACGTCGCGTACCGAGACAACCTCGACCTCGAAGTTGAGCGTCTTGCCCGCCATCGGGTGGTTGAAGTCCATCTTCACGCTCTCCTCGCCAACCTCCTTCACGAGGCCCATCATGCGGTTGCCCTGGGCATCGGCCATCGGAATCTGCGAACCCTCGAAGAGGATATCCTCGGCGACCTTGCCGTCGACCATGAAAATCGTCTTCGGCAACTCGACAATCGCCTCGGGAATCACCTCGCCATAGCCATCCTTCGGCTCCAACGTGAACGACACCTTCTCGCCGGGCTCTTTGCCCTCGATGGCGGCCTCGAATTTCGGCAACAACATCCCCGTGCCAAAGATAAATTCCAGGGGTTGACCCGGACGCGACTGGTCGGCAATCTGACCATCGACGGTGAGCTTGTAATCGACAGCCACCATCTTGTTTGCTTCTGCTTTCATGCTTCTCTATGTGTTAATTATCTGATTTTTCTCTTTTTTTGAGCCTGCAAAGATAACCACTTCATGCCGAGTTGCCAAATTTCGTGTCGGAAATTTTTTCGGCAGGGGTCGCCCCCTGCTCTTGGAGAATGCGGCCGATGGCACGTTCGAGGTAACGCTCGATGTCGCCACGCAGTTGTTCGTAGAGCGGGCACTCGGTGTAGTTCTCGTTGTCCAGCAGCACGTCGCGAATCGAGCGCTGCGAGTTGTTGTAGTTGGCCAGCTCGTTTTTCAGCGCCAACCCCTTCTTCTCCGAGGCGTGGATGCGGGCCAACGACAACTCGCGCAACTTCTCGCAGACGGTTTGCAGGCAGACCATCACCACGTTGTCCATCAGTGTGTGGCCGTGCATGTAGAGATAGGTTGTCTCGGGCGTCACACCGCGTGCGGAGAGCAGCTGCTCGAAGCGTTGCATCGGCTCCACCATCGCCGGATTCTTCTCGCGCAGCATGCGCTCGCGACGCATCACGTTGCGACCCAGCCACAGCAACGTGTTGTCGCCGTTGGCTGTCAGGTCGAGGTAGCCGAGCCTTACGGCCGCCTTGAAGTCGGCCAGCGGGAAGATGTGCTCCTCGGATTGCATCGCCGAGAAGGCATACCAGACAAAGAGCGGGTAGATGGTGCGCGAATAGCCCTCCATGAAGCGGACAAAGTCGAAGATGCGCGTGTCGTTCTTTGTTGCCTTGACGCAGACGTTGTGCAACGACGGTGCATAGCAGAGGTAATTCTCGGTGGCGTAGGCGTAGGTGTGGAACAGGAAAGGCGACTCATTGACCAACCGAGCCGTCTCGGTAGCCCCCTCGAAGAGGTAGTCGAAGTCGGAATCGACGCACAGTAACAACTCCTCCGACGAGCGCGGAATCATGCTCATGACCACCTTCTTTCCCTTCGGCAGGTCGCCACGGTCGGGGACCGAAATCTCGAAACGGATGTAGGGGTTGCGGAAGTGGTCGAAAATGGCACGCCAGAAGGCAACATCCTCGTAGCCTTCGACATAGACCTTCACGAGCCGCTTCTCGGAGGTGTCGGGGAGTGGTGTCGGGAGCCCCGGATTGGGGTCGGACTGCCCAAAGGGGTTCAGCCAACGCAGGTTTTTTGGAAGTTTGTAGCCCATTGTATCACAAAGATACCTATTTTTTAGTACATTTGCAACACCGATTCATAAACCGACATTTACGATGGCAGAGAACGATTGGAAGGCACGCCTAGGGATGGTCTACTCGACCAATCCCGATTTTCAATATACGACCGACGAAGTGGAGGAGGAGGCGACTCTCCCGCCTGCACAACAGCACCTGCGGGTTTGGCTCGACCGCAAGCAGCGCGGAGGCAAGGTGGTGACCCTCGTCAAGGGGTTTGTCGGCACCGAGGCCGATTTGGCCGAGTTGGCCCGTCTGCTCAAAACCAAATGCGGGGTAGGCGGTGCGGCCAAAGAGGGCGAAATCCTCATCCAGGGTGACCACCGCGACCGCGTCGTCGACATCCTGACAAAGAGTGGTTATCGCTGCAAAAAGGCCGGAGGATGATGCTGTGGAAATGCAAATTTAACATTCGGAATACAATATTGTACATTATAAATTATCAATTGAGAATGAGGTTATTACGCTCTGTTCTTTGCGCGGCGTTGATGGTATTGATCATGCCGCGCGCCGAGGCGCAATACTATTCGTGGGGCGCAGATGCCCCGATGCGGTGGAAACAGATGAAAGGGCATCGCGTCAGTGTCATTGCCCCCGATACGGCACAGCAGCTTGCGGCACGCACGCTGCACTACATCCACGCTGCACAACCCGCCATTGCCGAGGGGTTCCGCTTCGAGCCGCTGAAAATTCCCTTTGTCATACACCCCGAGAATATGGCTTCGAACGGTTTGGTGATGTACCTGCCCCGACGGGTTGAGTTTCTCTCCTCGCCCGCCATCGAGAGCTATTCGATGCCGTGGGTCAAGCAACTCGTCGCCCACGAATACCGCCATGCAGCGCAATATGCCAACCTCAATCGCGGCGTACCGCGCGTGCTGAGCTGGTTCCTGGGCGAACAGGGCTCGGTGACAAGCCTGCTCTTCATGCCCATGTGGGCCTTGGAGGGGGATGCCGTGATGAATGAAACACTGATGTCGAGCTATGGGCGCGGACTGCAACCCTCCTTCTCGATGGGTTATCGGGCGCTGGGCGACCGCATCGGTACCGACCATCGCGGTCGTGAACGCAAAAATATCGACCGGTGGTTCTGCGGCTCCTACCGCGACTACATTCCCGACCACTACGAGTTGGGCTACCAGCTCAGCACCTATGCCTACGACCGCTACGGCGAGAATGTCTGGGATAAGGTGGGGCGTTACGGGGTGCGTAATCCCTACCTCTTGGCCACAACCCATCTGGGATTGAAAAAGTATTACAATACCTCGGTGCGCAACCTCTTCACCGAGAATTTTGTCGCCCTGAATCGTCACTGGGCTCCGCTGGCCGAGGTGGAGGAGCCGAGCCGTTCGCTCGTGGCGATGGATACGACCAACTACACGACGTGGCGTTGGCCGTTGCAGTTGAGCGAGGCCGAGGTGGTGGCCGTAAAGGCGGATTTGGCTCGCACGGCACGATTCGTCACGATTGACTCGGAGGGGACCGAGCGCATGGTGGCACACATTGGCGACCTCACCTCGCGTCCTGCATTGCACGAGGGGAGACTCTATTGGACCCAATATGCCCAATCGAAACTCTTCGAGGAGCGTGTCGGCTCACAACTTTGGATGCTCGACTTTGCCGACGAGCGACCCCGCCGCGTCGCAGGGGTGAAAAATGCCCTCTATCCCACCTCGTCGGAGGAGGGGTTGGCGTGGGTCGAATATCGCCCCGAGGGGCGTTATGCCCTGATGGTCGAGCAGCAGGAACGTGTGCTGTTGCCGATTGGCGTGGAGTTGCACGGCCTGGCATGGGAGCCGATGACCAAGGCTTTCTATACGCTTGTCACCGATGATGACGGTATGTGCCTTGCCCGCATTGATGCGCAGGGACTGCATCCGCTCGGCCACGCGGCCTACATCTCGTTGAGTGACCTGCGGGCGGGCGACGGGGTGCTCTATTTCGGCTCAATCGCTTCGGGGCGTGACGAGGTGCATTGCTACGACCTGTCGCAGGGGCGCGAATACCGCCTTTCGCAATCGAAATATGGCGCTTTCGACCCTGCTCCCGGGCGTTATGGCCTGCTGTTGACCACCTATGACCGTCACGGCTACCGCGTGGCGCAGTTGGATAAACCGCAACGCGAAGCGGTCGAAGCACACACTCTGCCGAAGAATCTGGTCAATCCCGCGCGTCGCGGCTGGCCGAGCATCAACCTCGACACGGTGCGCTTTACGGCGGCCGTGGCGGCCGAACAGCAACGTTGCTCACCGGCCCGCCGCTATCACCGATTGCTCCACATGCCGCGCATCCACAGCTGGGCGCCGGTTGCCTTCAATCCCTATCAGGTGATTGACGAGCACGAGGTCGATTTGAACTTCGGCGCAACGCTCCTTTCGCAGAATCTTCTCTCGAATACCGAGGGCTACCTCTCCTACGGGTGGAACGATGCCGAGGGGTCGATGGTC
The DNA here is from genome assembly GCA_964612285.1 of uncultured Alistipes sp. Lineage (GTDB taxonomy): Bacteria > Bacteroidota > Bacteroidia > Bacteroidales > Rikenellaceae > Alistipes. Next base: position 9,696 of record CAZTCM010000030.1, on the reverse strand, counting down.
GATGCCGGTGTGCGTTACAATGGGCTGGGGGTGGTGCTGAGCCTCGATGCCCGCTATGGTGGTGACCGCTTGGTCTATGGGCGTGTGAGCAGCTATGACGAGGAGAACGACAAAGTACTGCACCAGCCGGCACCCTCGAACGAGACCTACCGTGCCGTCAGCTTCGGGGCAACCCTGCCGCTCTTGTTCGACCGCGGCTCGCATGTGCAGGGAGTGACCCTCTCGGCCGGCTGGGGCTACTCGAACAGCATGGTCTCGCGCGTCAGCCGCATCCGTTGGAACGAGGAGGGGTATGTGGCTAATCTCGACGAGTTGGGCTATGAGCACGGCCTGCACCGCCTTTCATTCAGTGCCGCCTTCTCCGACCAGGCGGTATTGGCCCACCGCGACTTCCTGCCGCGTCTGGGGGCAACCGTGCTGACGCGCTATGCCACCGAGCCTTCGAACAGCGACTTCTCGAATCTCTGGTCGCTCTACGGTAACCTCTATCTCCCGGGCTTCGCACCACACAACTCGATTCAATTTTCGGTGGCCTACGAGACATCGAGCGGCGGCTGCCGCCTGCCAAACGGTTTTCGCCCGCTCACCTTCAACCCTACGTTGCTCGTGCCGCGCGGATTCACCTCGGGCGAGTCGTTGGCCGATGGTTATACGGCCCTTTCGCTCAACTACCGCCTGCCGTTGTGCTACCCCGAGGGGGGTATCCCGTCGGTGCTCTACATCAAGCGCATCCGCCTCGGTCTGGGCTACGATACGGCTTCGTTCCGCTACCTGACGAGCACCATCAACCACTGGTCGGTGGGTGGCGAGCTCTCGTTCGACTTCAATGTGCTGCGTATGCCCGCCTCGGCGACCTCGTCACTGACCCTCTCGGTGTTCCGCACCTCGAAGCAGGATATGTGGATTTCTGCCTCACTCGGACTGCCGTTCTAAAAATAAGTAGTATCTTTGTCGCGTTATAGATGAAACAAAAGAGTTCGAAAATGGCAAAAAAGAGCGCGTGGTGGCAGGTCTCGGGCCGCACGATTCGATGGATATGGGCGATTTGTTTTGCTCCGGTGGCCCTGTTGGCCGTGATGCTTACGCTGACGGCCCTGGGGGTCTTTGGGCGTATGCCGTCGTTCGAGGAGTTGGAGAATCCGAAGTCGAATCTGGCTACGGAGATCTATTCGGAGGATGGCAAGGTGCTATCGACCTTCTTCATCCAGAACCGCTCCTATGTGCAGTATGCCGACCTCTTCCCGCAGGATTCGACGGCGCATATCCACCTCGCAGGACACGATGTGCCGCCCGTGGTGGCCGCCTTGATTGCCACCGAGGATGTGCGTTTCCGCTCCCACTCGGGCATCGACATCCCGTCGCTGGTGCGTGTGGCCGTGAAGACCGTGATGCTGCAACGCTCGTCGCAGGGTGGCGGCTCGACCATCACCCAGCAGTTGGCCAAGAACCTCTTCCCGCGTGACACGGTGCGCAACCGCGGCAAAATCGTCAAGACGACGAAACTCGTCATGTCGAAGTTCAAGGAGTGGATTACGGCCCTCAAACTCGAATACAACTACACGAAGGAGGAGATTGCCACGATGTACCTCAATACGGTGGAATATGGCTCGAATGCCTACGGCATCAAATCGGCGGCGCAGACCTTCTTTGGCAAGGAACCGCACGAACTCTCGGTGCAGGAGGCTGCCGTGTTGGTGGGCGTGGTCAATGCCCCGACGCGCTATTCGCCTGTGCGCAACCCCGACAACGCCCTGGCACGTCGCAACCTGGTGCTCTCGCGTATGGCCGTGGCCGGCGCCTTGACCCGTGCCGAATGCGACTCGATTTCGGCCCTGCCCATCGTCTTGAACTACAAACCGATTTCGCACAACGAGGGCACGGCCACCTACTTCCGTGAGATGCTGCGCCTGACGATGACGGCTCACAAACCGCGTCGCAACCACTTCTACACCGAATGGGACTACAAGGAGGCGTTGCGCCAATACGAGGAGAATCCGCTCGTCGGCTGGTGCCACAAGAATACGAAGGCTGACGGCACGAACTACAACATCTACCGCGACGGTCTGAAAATCTACACGACCATCAACTCGAAGATGCAGCGCTATGCCGAGGAGGCGGTGCAGCGTCAGATGGAGCGCGAGATTCAGCCCAAGATGGATGCGCAATATCGCCTCACGCGCGAATTGTTTGTCGATACCGAGCCCGAGGAGCGCGACCGCATCATCCGTCGTGCGGTGGTAGGCTCGGACCGCTACCGCGAGATGAAGGAGGCGGGCTTTTCGCAGAAAGCCATTGACGAGGCCTTCCGCAAGCCCTGCCCGATGAAGGTCTTCACCTACAAGGGCGAGCGCGACACGTTGCTCTCGCCGATGGATTCGATTTTGCACCACAAACGCATCCTGCGTGCTTCGTTTGTGGCCCTTGATCCCCGCACGGGCTTTGTCAAGGCCTATGTCGGCGGTCCGAATTTCCGCTACTTCAAATACGACATGGCCAAGCAGGGTAAGCGTCAAATCGGTTCGACCATCAAACCCTTCGTTTATACCTTCGCCATCGACCACCTGGGACTTACCCCCTGCACGATGGTGCCCAACCTGCCCGTCACCATCGAGACGGCCAACGGCACGGCCTGGTCGCCCAAGGAGGCCGGCAAGGTGGAGTACGACGGGGTGCTGCATCCGCTGATGTGGGGTCTGGCGATGAGCCGCAACAACTACTCGGCCTGGATTATGAAGCAGGCCAAGGAGCCGCAGGCCGTCTCGGATTTTATCCACAACATGGGCATTCGCAGCTTCATCGACCCTGTGCCGGCGTTGTGTGTCGGCTCGTCGGAGTCGAATGTCTATGAGCTGACGAGCGCTTTCTCGACCTTCGCCAACGGAGGTGTTCACAACGATGCCATCTTCGTGACGCGCATCGAGGACCGACAGGGCAACCTCATCGCCTCGTTCATTCCCCAGTCGCAGGATGCCATCAGCGAGCGCACGGCCTACACGATGCTGACGATGCTCAAACGTGTCGTGACGGGTGGTACGGCCGGCCGTTTGAAGTGGATGTTTGGTCTGGATGAGGTGGAGCTGGGCGGTAAGACGGGTACGTCGAACGAGAACCGCGATGCCTGGTTTATGGGCGTTGCACCGCGCATTGTCGCCGGAGCCTGGGTGGGTGGCGAAGACCAACAGGTGCACCTCACGGCACGCGGCGAGGGCTCGGTGGTGGCCCTGCCCATCGTGGGCGACTTCCTCAAACGGGTCTACGACGATGGCTCGCTCGGAGTATACCGCACCGACCGCTTTGTACGTCCGCCGATGATGCCCGACTACGACTGCGAGATGTCGGTCGAGCCCGAGGATGCTCCGACGGACACGATGCCGCAAGAGGATGAATTTTTCGATTAAAACACGCTAAAAAAGAGATAGAGAGATGAAAGTAGCCATTGTAGGTGTTTCGGGTGCCGTGGGGCAGGAGTTCCTGCGCATCCTCGAACATCGTGATTTGCCCATTGACGAGTTGGTGCTGTTTGGCTCGCCGCGCAGCGCCGGCACGAAGTATACCTTCCGTGGGGAGGAGCTGACCGTGAAGCTGTTGCAGCACAACGACGATTTTCGGGGGATTGATTTTGCCCTCACCTCGGCCGGTGCTTCGACCTCGCGCGAATTTGCCGAGACCATCACCAAGCACGGCACCATCATGATTGATAACTCGTCGGCCTTCCGCATGGATGCAGATGTCCCCCTCGTAGTTCCCGAGGTGAATGCCGCCGATGCGAAAAATGCGCCGCGCCGCATCATCGCCAACCCCAACTGCACGACGATTCAGATGGTGGTGGCACTGAATGCCATCGAACGGTTGTCGCACATCAAGCGCGTGCATGTCTCAACCTACCAGTCGGCCTCGGGTGCCGGCGCCTCGGCGATGGCCGAGTTGGAGCAGCAGTATGCCGAGTTGGTCGAGGGCAAGGAGCCTACGGTGGAGAAGTTTGCCTACCAATTGGCCTATAACGTGATTCCGCACATCGACGTCTTCACGGAGAACGACTATACGAAGGAGGAGATGAAAATGTTTCACGAGACGCGCAAAATTATGCACTCGGATGTGGCTGTTTCGGCCACCTGCGTGCGTGTGCCGGTGATGCGTGCCCACTCGGAGAACATCTGGGTCGAGACCGAGCGTGCTGTGTCGGTCGAGGAGGCTCGCGAGGCCTTTGCTGCGGCCCCGGGGGTGGTGGTCTATGACTCTCCGGCCGAGAAGCAGTATCCCATGCCGCTCTTCCTGGCGGGGTGCGATCCGGTCTATGTAGGGCGTATTCGCAAGGATATCGCCGCCGAAAACGGCCTTACGTTCTGGTGCGTGAGCGACCAGATTCGCAAGGGGGCAGCGCTCAATGCGGTGCAGATTCTTGAATCGTTGCTGAACTAAGCGCATCGCGACGCATCCCCTCAAAAAGCAGTGCCTGTCCGAACAAATCGGACAGGCACTGCTTTTTGAGGGGATGCGTCAGCCTACTTCACATAGACGATGTTGGCGACGGAGCGTGTCGTGCTGTATACATACGACCCATTCGCCCACAAAGCCGACGAGGCGCCACCATCGAGGTTCAGGGCATGTTTTACGCGCAAGCCAATCATCAAGTCTTGCAACTCGAAGCAGTCCATGCCGGCAATGTTGTTGTCGGTATCGCGACCATGCACGACTACCATAAGGAAGGTGCCGTTTTCGGTAATGCCGACAATCGTGCGTTGGCTATAACTGGTCGTGTGCGTGGAAGAGTCGGATAAGGTCTGTTTCTTGCCATCCAACAGCAACAGCGGCCCACATACCAAGATGTTCTCATCGGTCAACTCGCGTGCTGCTTCGTTGCCGGCAACCTTCTTGATGCCCGGGGTCGTTCCGTTAATCACCAAAGCACCACCCGCAAAGGTGCCTGACACCTCGTTATCACCCTGCTCTTTATCGACACTATTGATGCGTACGAAACCGGTCTTGGCCATTGCATTTTCCATCGGGAAGAACCCGCCGTTGACTGCTGCCAATGCACCGGCCGAGGCAGCCTGCGTGGCAATCTGTTTCGGAGTGTCGGCGCCTGCGTGATAAATGCCTATCTGGTTGGTTGCCGAAGGGGTGATTTCCGCTACATAAATCTTCTGCGTACGATCGCAGAACGTCACCGAACCCGAGTGAATCTTTACCCCCTCAAGCAGAGTCTGCGTAGTCCAAGTGCCGGCACGCAGTTGCTCTTCGAGTTTGCGGCTGCTGGCATTGGTGATGGTCTTGACGGCACGGCAATAGTAAGTGTTGGTTTTGGCGCTGGCATTTACATAGTATGTGCCAAAGCGGCCAAACCAAGCCTTTGCGCTTTTATAATCACAACTGGTCCAATAGACATCTCCGTTGGATGTTTCCGCTGCATTGTCCAAAGGGTCGGTATCCACCGAATAGTCGGTTTCTATTGATGTAAGCAGGGCTTCGAAACTTTGCGTAGCTGCATATTGCTCTGGTGCACTTGTTTTTAGGCTATTCTTGTTTACTTTGGTGATGGTTTCCGCACCATAATAGACCTTCGCCAAAGCCTCCATGTCGCGGCGGGTTGGCCAATACCAGCTATCTCCGTTTTTATTCAACTCGGTCAAATAATCCAACGCGGGGAATTGAATCGTAGGATTCTGTGCGGCCCATGTATACAAATCCTCTGTATTGGTGTGGCTTGTTTCGATTGCAGGATTCTCAGTGACAGTGGTTTGGGTTGCCGGATCGTTCCACTTCATTGGTTCGGAGCGCTGCAAATGGACAATTTTAATCGTCTCCTTATCCTCGGAAATCCAATAAACAATACCCACGGGCTTGCCATTTTCGAACTAGATGTCACGCAACTGAACGCCTTCGGATTTGACAGGCTCGACATCCGTAAGGTCTACCGAGAACCGGGCAATACGCCCCGAAACCAATTTACGGTCGGCCGGAAGCGTGATTGTTTTTGTATACTCGCCCATACTCGTCTTGACAAGAACGGTCAGCTCGGTGTTGGAAAGGTCGGCAGGAAGGGCTGCAAACCACACCTTGTCCTTGACGGCGGTGGTGATGGTAATCGTCTTTTTCAGATTGCTCCCCTCGTAGGTCTTGTCGGCGACGTTGTAGTACAGCGTACCTGCAATCCCTTGCTCGGCAGTAATGGTCACCGAATAGAGTAGAATATCCTCCGGAAGTCCGGTCAACGACATCAGACCATAGGCCGCAAAATGGGAGAATGAGAGCTTCATGTTGTTCTGCTCGGCATCGTAGAGGGCGGATTGTCCAATCAATATCTGCCCCTTCGGGTCACACGAAGCGGCATTTGCCGTTTGCTCGGTGGGCATTTGCAGGAAGAAACAGCCCGATTCGGTGTCGTTCCAATGGGGCCAACTACTGGCCGGACTCACGGCATAGAAGGTGCAGGGGTAGGTGACATCCTCGGCCATGGCTACCGTAAAGGTGGCAGATTTGCGGTCGGACGAAACGGTTACCTTCGGATTGTTGCTTGTCGCCGGATCGTTCAGCGTCTTACTTCTTGTATTCTCTTCGTCGTAGGCCAGATTGTAGTTTACCTTAATCATGTCCCCCTCACTCCACAGCGTCGGGTAGGTGGCACCTTCGTCGGTCGATTCACCAAAGGCCGTGCGGCCCTCCACCCCCGAGATATGGAAGGTGATTGGCTCCCCTTCGGCGGGTGAATAACCCTCGTCGGCCAACTGCTCTTTGGTGCAGGCCGAGGTGATGAGTGCTGCAAGCAGCAGCAGGGCGCGGAATTGTTTCATGGCTTGAAATTATTTCAGTTCCTTGATTTTGATGTTCTTAAACCATACCTCGTCGCCGTGGTCCTGCAACAGAATGTTGCCCTCGGCCGCATTGCCGAAGTCGGGCCACTTCTGGTATTTGCTGTAATCGACCAGCGCCTCCCACATCTGGTTGTTGCGCTCGTATTCGAGAATCTTTACGCCGTTGAGCCAATGCTCGACGTGGTTGTCCTTAACGACAACCATGGCGCGGTTGAACTGATTCTTGATAAAGGGCTTGTTGGCCGGTGCCGGAATCAGGTCGTAGAGCGAGCCGAGCTGGCGGTTGCCCAGCACGCCGAGTTTGGCATCGGGGTGGTTCAGGTCGTCCAAAATTTGGAACTCGCAGCCGATGGCCGAGCCGGCACCCTTGTTCAGATCGGGATTGACGAAGTATTTGATGCCGCTGTTGGCCCCCTTCGTGATGCGGAAATCGACCGTGAGGATGAAGTTGCGGTATTTGCGCGTCGTGACGATGTCGCCGCCGTTGGTCGATTCGCCACCGGTGCTCTTCTCGACCTTCAACAGCCCCTCCTCGATGCGCCAACCCTTGGCAGGGAAGGTGTCGAGTTTGGCGCCACGCCAACCCTCGGTTGTCTTGCCGTCCCACAGCAGTGCCCAACCCTCGGCCTGCTCGCGCGGCGAGAGGGTGTTGGCCGTGCAGACCACCTCCGGAGCGCACTGCTCAATCGGGGTCAGGTACTTCTCGACGTCGGTCGTGCAGATGCGGATGTCGCGCCACATGATTTGCTTGCCATACAGCTCCTCGCTCTTCACGGCATGCACCTGCAAGGCAATGAATCCCTCCAACGTCATGTCATCCCACAGGTTGGCACACGGAACACCGTTGATCCAGGTGCGCATCGCCGGACCAAAGCATTCGATGCGGGCCTTGTTCCAGGCATTGTTTTTGAGCGCCTTTTGCCCCGCCTTGTTGAAGGTCATCGGGTAGAGCCACATGCGACGTGCCTCGTCGTAGATGCCGCCCGACCAGGCTCGCTCCGTGGGGTCCATCTCGAATTGATAGCCGTGAACACGACCATTCTTGTATTCGGGAAGACTCAAACTGCGGAACTGAACACCCGAATTGAGTGCCGGATCGAATTTGAATTCAAACTCCAAGATAAAATCACCATAGGTTTTTTTCGTGGCCAGGAAGGTGTTGACCTTTCCGGCGCAGGTGGTGCCGATGATGACGCCATCGACCACTTTGTAGTCGGCGGCACCGTTCAGACGTTCCCATCCTTTGAGGTTTTTGCCGTTGAAGAGCGGCTCCCAGGTCTGTGCCGATACCATCGTTGCCATACAGAGCAACAAGGCGGCAGTGAAAAAGCGTTTCATTATATGTGTTGTTTTGAGGTTTAGAGTTTATAGAATTCATCCCAACCCTTGCGCGGCGGAATGCCGGTGAGCAGGGCGTTGGCAAAGGCGTTGTTGGTAATCTGCTTCGTACGCGGGTCGAAGAAGAGTTGCGTGTTGAGTCGCTGGGCGATGACACCGAGTGAGAAGACCTGGCTCAATACACCGTTGATTTCGAACGGCGAGCGGGTCTTTTCACGCCCCTGACAGGCCAGGAGGAAGTTCTCGAAGTGGTTCGAGGGGCTCTCGGGCACCTCGGGCAGACGGTCGGCCATCTCGCGGGCACGCTCCTCGGGGATAATCGAGAGGGTGCTGCCGTGGCTTCCACCCTTGAAAATCAAATCCTTCGTGTAGATGATTTTGCCCGGTTGGAGTTTCTTGCTGGCCGTATTGCCCTGATTGGTCGTCGGCACATTATCGGCACCTACCGAGGCACCATACCCTTCGGGAAGCGGCGGCAGGTTGTCCAGACCGTCGTACCAGGTAACATCGACGGGGGGCATGCCCTTGCGCTGCGGGAAGCGGAAGAGGATGGTCGACGAGTAGGGGAAGAAGTAGTCGTTGTGGCCGTTGGCATAGAGCATCGAAATCTCGTAGGGAAGCCCCAATTCGAGGAACTCGTGTACCGTATCCAACAGGTGTGCACCCCAATCGCCGAGGGCTCCCATGCCGAAGTCGTACCAGCAACGCCATTGCCCCTGGTGGTAATCCTTGTGATAGTCGTGGTGGGCCGCCGCGCAGAGCCACGAATCCCAATCCATGTCGGGCGGCAGCTGCTGACCGGTGGGGAAGCGGTGGATGTTCGAATCCCACTTGTGCCAACGGCGCGCGTTGTTCATGTGGGCCGTCACAGCCGTGACATCCTTGATGATGCCGGCATCCAACCACGCCTTGAATTGGAAGTAGTTGGCCTCGGAGTGGCCTTGATTACCCACCTGCGTGACCACCGAAGGGCGCTTGCGGGCTGCCTCCATCAACAATTCGGCCTCGTAGAAGGTGCGGGCCAGCGGCTTCTCGACATAGACATGCTTGCCCGAAGCGAGGGCCAACATCGAGATGGGGAAGTGCGAGTGGTCGGGTGTAGCGATGGCTACGGCCTCGAACTCGTTACCCGCCTTGTCGAACATTTGGCGGAAGTCGCGGAACTGCTTCGCCTTGGGGTACATGCCGATGACCTTCTGCGTATGCTCGGCCCCCATGTCCACATCGCAAAGTGCCACCACCTCGACCATGCCGGTTTTGGCAAAGGCCTCGATGATTTGGCGGCCGCGGTTACCGATGCCGACATAGGCGATTTTCACCTTCTCGCCCTTGGGTCGTTGGTTCTCGGAGGATTGGGAGGCAAATAGCTGCCCGGGGGTCAATGCCATGCCGGCCGAAGCCATCATCATCGTTTTCAGGAAGTCACGTCGTGTAGCCATAGTAGTAGTTCTTGTTCTTGTTAATGGTTGTAAACGGGAGTGGCCGTTGCACTTTGCGCGCGGCTCTTATTTCACCAATTACAAAGATAGTTAAGGCTACTGCGCTT
>CAZTCM010000029.1:0-13897 GCA_964612285.1 uncultured Alistipes sp. | reverse complement strand
GCCGCAAATTGAAGGAGGAGGGGTGTCATTTCCGTTCGCACATCGACGGCTCGAAGCACCTCTTCACGCCCGAGAGCGTCATCGATACCGAGCGTACGATTGGTGCCGACATCATGATGGCCTTTGACGAGTGCCCTCCGGGCGATGCTCCGCGCGACTATGCGGCCCGTTCGCTGGGGCTCACCGAGCGTTGGCTCGACCGCTGCTTCAATCGCTACCACCAGACGGCCCCCAAATATGGCCACTACCAAGCCCTTTTCCCCATCGTGCAGGGGTGTACCTATCCCGACCTGCGGGCGCAGGCGGCGGAGAATGTCAAGCAGTATGATGCCGACGGCTATGCCATCGGCGGTTTGGCGGTGGGTGAGCCGACCGAGGTGATGTATGAGATGATTGAGGTGGTCAATGCCGTCTTGCCCGAGGAGCGTCCGCGCTACCTGATGGGGGTCGGTACGCCGGCCAACATCCTCGAAGCCATCGACCGCGGTGTCGATATGTTCGATTGTGTGATGCCGACACGCAACGGTCGCAACGGCCAATTGTTCACGGCCGAGGGGGTCATCAACATCCGCAACAAAAAGTGGGAGGATGACTTCTCGCCCATCGACCCCGACGGCTCGGCCTTTGTCGACCGCCTCTATTCGAAGGCCTACCTCCACCACCTCTGTGTCTGCCAGGAGATGTTGGCGGCCGAAATTGCCTCGCTGCACAACATCGCCTTCTACCTGCGCTTGGTGCGGATGGCCCGCCAGCATATCGCCGCCGGCGACTTCCACGCCTGGAAGGAACAGATGGTGCTTAAACTCACGAAACGCCTTTAACGCATGAAATTGAACTTCCCCGGTTTCAAGATTCTGGACCGTTACATACTCGGTAAATTTCTCGCCACCTACTTCTTTGCCATTGCGATGATTATCGTCATCGTGGTGTTGTTTGACTATGTCGAGAAGGTAGACGACTTCACCGAGTTGCACGCCCCGCTCAAAGCGGTAATTTTCGACTACTACCTGAACTTCATTCCCTATTTCATCAACCAGTTCAGTTGTCTGTTCACCTTCATCGCCTGTATCTTCTTCACCTCGAAGCTGGCCTACCAGACCGAGATTGTGGCGATGCTCTCGGGGGGTATGTCGTTCCGTCGTCTGATGTGGCCCTACTTCCTTGGGGCGCTCATCATCGGGGCCTTGTCGTTAGTGATGAACCTGTGGCTGATTCCCGTGACGCAACAGAATATCGTCGATTTCGAGGCCAACTACATCAAGCGGCGCCAGAATGTGCAGTTCGACCGCCACATCTACCGCCAAATCGAACCCGGCACCTTTGCCTACATCCGCGGCTACCAACACAAGTCGCAACGTGCGGCCTTCTTTGCCCTCGAAGAGTATGACAAAGGGACGATGGTGCGCTCGTTGGAGGCGGCCGATGTGAAATTTGATCCTGAGACCAAGCGTTGGTCGGCACCGCGCTACACGATGCGCGAGTTTGATTCGTTGGAGGTCGAGACCTTCACGCAATACCGCAACCTCGACACCCTCATCAACCTCGAAGTGACCGAGTTGGGGCGTATCAATGAACTCATCAAGACGATGAACATTCACGCCTTGAACGATTTCATCGAGCAGCAACGGGCCAAGGGTTCCGATGCCATCAACATGATTCAGGTCGAGCAGCATGCCCGCTATGCCTATCCGCGCGGCCCCATCCTCCTCACGCTGATTGCCGTGTCGCTGTCGTCGCGCAAGGTGCGTGGCGGTACGGGTCTGCATATCGGTGTCGGCATCGCCCTCTGCTTCTCTTACATCCTCTTCTACCGCTTCTTCGAGGAGTTTGCCAAAAGTGGCTCGTTGCCTGCCGGTGTTGCCATCTGGGCCCCCAACCTCATCTACCTGATTATTGGTGTCTACCTCTATCGGAAGGCCCCGAAATAGTTATTGGTTGTCAGTATTCAGCAAACAGTTTTATGAATCGACCGAAAAAGAGCACCTCGCTTATCGAACGTCTGCGATGCAACAGACTGCTCTATAATCTATTGCTTATTGCGGCCATCCTTCTGGTTCTGGCGCTTGTGGCGCACCTTGTCATGCAGATGGGCACACGCCACGGTGCCCGACGCACGGTGCCCGACTTCTCGGGCATCCGCCTTGTTGATGCCGAGCGTTTGGCTGCGCAACACGATCTGACGCTGCACATCAACGATTCACTCTTCGTGCCGGCTTATGAAGGGGGCATCATCCTCGACCAGCTGCCCGAGGGCGGCGTGGAGGTAAAGCCCGGGCGCACGGTCTACATCACCATCAACTCGTTCCGCCAAAAGATGGTTGAGGTGCCCTATGTGGCGGGGCGCTCGTTGCGTCAGGCGAAGAATATGTTGGAGATTGCCGGCTTGGAGATCGAACGGTTGGTCTATCGTCCCGATATGGCGACCAACTATGTCCTGGCCGCCTTCATCGACCGCGATTCCATCACGGCCGAGAAGCGTATCGAGGCGGAAATGGGCTCGGGTATCACGTTGCATGTCGGCGTCGAGGAGACGCAAAACACGACGGCTGTGCCGCAGGTGGTGGGTCTTTCGCTGCGCGAAGCGAAGGGCCGCATCTGGGAGTCGGGTCTCAACCTTGGGAAGATTCGTTTCGACGAGGGTATCAACCTGCTCAACCAAAAGGAGGCTCGCGTCTATCGCCAGCAGCCCGCTCCCGAGACGAGTACGACGCTGGGTGCTGCGGTTGAGATTCTGCTGACGCTCGACATGGAGCTTGTTGCGCGCGAGCAGGCGGCGGCCGAGAAGTTGGCTCGCGAACGTGCGCTCGAACGCGAAGAGGCCGAGCGTGCGGCCGCCGATTCGTTGGCTCGTGTCGAGTTGGAGCAGGCAATGCAGTCGGCAGGCAACCCCTTGCAAGAAAATCTGCAACAGACCTTGGAGCGTGCCGTCGAACAGTCGAATGCCGCGATGTCGGACGATGAATTTTTCAACTGATGAGCGAAGAACTGTATAAGGAGGAGCTGTCGGCTGCCGACGAGGAGTTGTTGCCGGTCGAGGGCGAGGGTGTTGATGAGGAGGGTGAAGGTGCCGGCCTCTACGAGCACTTCAACGTCACGGTCGACAAGGGGCAGACGCTGTTGCGCCTGGATAAGTTCCTCAAAGCGCGCATGGAGCGTTCGTCGCGCAACCGCATTCAGGCGGCTATCGATTCGGGCAATGTGCTGGTTAATGGCAAGGCCTCGAAGTCGAGTTATAAGGTCAAGCCGCTGGATTACATCCAGGTCGTGATGCCCTATCCGCGGCGCGACGTGTCGCTCATTCCGCAGGATATTCCGCTCGATATTCCCTACGAAGATGACGACCTGCTGTTGGTCAATAAGCCGGCCGGCATGGTCGTACATCCGGGTGTGGGCAACCACTATGGGACGCTGGTCAATGCGTTGCTCTACCACCTGCAAGGGCCCGATGCCGAGGCGGCATCCTCCGAGGAGCGTGCCGGCCTGGTGCACCGCATCGACAAAGATACCTCGGGCCTGCTGGTCATCGCCAAGAACGAACAGGCCCACGCGCGCCTTGCAAAGCAGTTCTTCGACCACTCGATTTATCGTCGTTATGTCGCCCTCGTGTGGGGTAATTTCGAGGAGGACGAGGGAACCATTACGGGCAACATCGGCCGCTCGCCGCGTGAGCGACAGAAGATGTACGTCTTCGAGGATGGTTCGGACGGCAAACACGCCGTGACCCACTGGAAGGTGCTGCGTCGCTATGGTTATGTCACGTTGGTGGAGTGTCGTTTGGAGACGGGGCGCACCCACCAGATTCGTGTCCACATGTCGTGGCAGGGTCACCCGTTGTTCAACGATGCCCGCTATGGCGGTGACCGCATCTTGAAGGGTACCACCTTCTCGAAATACAAGCAGTTCATCGAAAACTGCTTCGAGTTGCTGCCGCGTCAGGCACTCCATGCCAAGGCGCTCGGCTTCATCCATCCCACGACCGGCAAAGAGGTACTCTTCGACAGCGAACTGCCCGAGGATTTCAAGGCCGTTTTGGCCAAGTGGGACAGCTACACGCAGGCGGCAGACATTGCAGATGTGTAATTCAAAATTCAAAATTGAGCTGAAAGTTGATTGCTGACAGCTGACTGCTAAAAAATATGTTTCTGCCGACAACAATCAAAGAGGTGCGCGCACGCGGATGGGATGAACTCGATGTCATCCTCTTCACGGGCGATGCCTACATCGACCACCCCTCGTTTGGGGCGGCCGTGATAGGTCGCCTGTTGGAGGCCGAAGGATACCGGGTGGCAATTGTTCCCCAGCCCAATTGGCGCGATGATTTGCGCGACTTCAAGAAGTTGGGTGCTCCGCGTCTCTTCTTTGCCGTATCGGGTGGGGCAATGGACTCGATGGTGAATCATTATACGGCCAACCTGCGCCTGCGCCACGACGACGCCTACACGGCCGGTGGCAAGGCGGGGTTTCGCCCCGACCGCACGGTGACGGTCTACTGCGAGATTCTCAAACGCCTCTTTCCGCATATTCCCGTGGTCATCGGAGGTATCGAAGCCTCGCTGCGAAGGCTGACCCACTACGACTATTGGAGCAACTCGCTCCACCCCTCGATTCTTTGCTCGTCGCGCGCCGACCTGCTCATCTACGGCATGGGCGACCGCACGATTTTAGAGGTGGCACGAGCCCTGCGCAACGGCTACAACGCCAAGTTGCTGCGCAACATCCCGCAGGTGGCTTTTCGGGCCGATGCGAAGTTTGTCGAGCGGTTGAACGACGAGACGACCATTCGCCTCCACTCCTACGAAGCGTGCCAAGCCTCGAAGGAGGCCTTTGCCGAGAATTTTGTCCGTATCGAAACCGAGAGCAACCTGCTGCATCCGACGGCTCGGCTGGTCGAGCAGACAGACGAAGAGTGGGTTGTGGTCAATCCGCCGGCCGCCGTGCTCACGACCGAGGAGCTCGATCGCTCGTTCGACCTCCCCTACGAACGTGCACCCCATCCGCGCTATGAGGGGCGCGGTGCTATTCCGGCGTGGGAGATGATTAAACACTCGGTCAACATCCACCGCGGCTGCTTCGGCGGGTGCTCGTTTTGTACGATTTCGGCTCACCAGGGAAAGTTTATCCAGTCGCGTAGCGAGCGGTCGATTTTGCAGGAGGTGAAACGCATCACCCAAATGCCCGATTTTCGGGGCTACCTCTCCGATGTGGGTGCGCCGTCGGCCAATATGTACCGCATGGTGGGACGCGATGAGACGCTCTGTGCACGGTGTCGTCGTCCCTCGTGCCTGCATCCGAAGCGATGCCCGAATCTCGACAACGACCATCGCCCCTTGCTGGCTCTGTATGAGAAGATTCGAGGCATGAAGGGGGTGAAGAAGGCCTTTATCGGGAGTGGTATCCGCTACGACCTCTTTGATGATTCGCCCTACCTCAGCGAGGTGCTCAAACACCACACCTCGGGTCGCTTGAAGGTGGCTCCGGAACACACCGAGGGGCATGTCTTGAAGCTGATGCGCAAACCTTCGTTTACGCTCTTCGAACAACTCAATGCCGATTTTCATGCGATTTGCCGTCAAGAGGGGCTGCCCTATCAACTCATTCCCTACTTTATCTCATCGCACCCGGGCTGCACGGAGCGCGATATGAAAGCTCTCTCGGTGCGGGTTTTGGGGAAATTACACTTCACGTTGGAGCAGGTACAGGATTTGACTCCCACGCCGATGACCCTCTCGTCGGTGATGTTCTACACGGGCATCGACCCCTATACGAAGCAACCCCTGTTTGTGGCTCGCGACCAGGAGGCCAAACGCAAACAGAAGAGCTACTTCTTTGGCGAACGGCCCGCAGTACGTCATACGCCCAAGCGGGGGAAGGTGAGAGCAAAGTGATTTTTCTAAAACACCGCGTCGCTCCGTTCGCTCGCCGCGTCACGGCAAGTTATTTGTGATAGGGCATCTAAAAGCAATGAGGGTGTCGCAACAGCAATTGTCGGACACCCTCTCATGGTTGTGATTGAATCACTCAATCGACAAAACTCCATTTAGCGACAGGAAGATTTATCTGCGTTGGAAGAGTTCGCCGTCATAGTTAATAAATTCCTTCCCTCCATCTTCGTTGTCGTAGTAGGCCATCCAAGTATCACCCTCGCTATCTTTCATGCGAATTGTCGTACCATCAAAGGTGTAGGTACCATGGTCGTAATAGTTCTCTTCGTTTTCGAGAAACAGTATGATGGCGATCGCAAACTATTCAAAATTACCCGCACGGAATAGTTTCTCGATGGTGTTGGGTGCGAGGAAGAACCTTTCCACCCTATATGATATACCGGTAAATTATCATTGATAATGGTTTCGTGGAGGAATAACGTGTGAAAATGCATTCCCTCCTCCTGCAAATCGTTTATAGTGTCAGATGCTCTTCGACCGTGCGACGCAGGTGTTGGCGGTCGAGGTGGGTGTAGATTTCGGTGGTGAGAATGTTCTCATGGCCCAGCAACTCCTGCACCTGGCGGATGCCGGCACCCCCCTCAATCAGGTGGGTGGCAAACGAATGGCGGAAGGTATGGGGGGAAATCTGCTTCTCGATGCCGGCACGGCGTGCCGCCTCCTTCAAAATCGTGAAGACCATCACGCGCGTGAGCTGCTTGCCGCGATTATTCAGGAAGAGCACCTCCTCGTTCGACGAGGCGGGGGTACGCTCGTCGAGGTAGGCATAGATGCGTTCGCGGGCCGTGTCGCTGATGGGAACCAGCCGTTGTTTGTCGCCCTTACCGATGATGCGGATATACCCCTCGCCAAAGAAGAGGTCGCCCACGCGCAACGACACCAACTCCGAGACGCGCAATCCGCACGAGTAGAGCACTTCGAGCATCGCGCTGTCGCGGCGTCCCTTGGCCGTGGGGCCCTCGACGGCGGCAATCAGGCGGTCAATCTCTTCGGTGGTGAGGGTGTCGGGGAGCTTGCGGCCACACTTCGGCGTCTCGATAAGTTCGGCCGGCGAACTCTCTATCTCGTCGCGCAGCAGCAGAAAGCCGTAGAAGCTGCGGATGCCGCTCAGTGCCCGGGCCTGCGAGGTCGCCTCGCGCCCCTCGTCGTAGAGCCACGCGAGGTAGTGCTCGATCATCTGCCGATTGACCTTTTTGGGTGCCACGTCATAGTGGCGCAGGATGTAGTGGGCAAATTGGCGGAAGTCGCGCATGTAGGCCTCGACCGAGTTGGCCGAGAGTCGTCGTTCGAGCCGAATGTAGGTGCGGTAACGCTTGCCGCTCTCCTCCCATTTTTTTAGGTTTTCCGCCATGAAATCACTATCTTTGTGCAACGGCAAAGATAGGAATTTTACATAATATTGCAAAAAAGCGGACCTCTTGAAAAGTTATAAAGGGCGCGGCATTGTGCTGCACACGCTCAAATATGGCGATTCGTCGATGATTGTCTACCTGCTGACCGATGTCGGCGGGCGGCGCAGTTACATGGTGCAGGGGGTACGTTCGCGCTCGGGTCGCGGCTCGAAGCAAGCCCTCTTTCAACCTGCCTTTCCGGTGGAATTCGAGGGGTTGGAACCGGCGCAAACGACGCAGATGCACCGCTTCCGCGAGGTGCGCAGCGGCTTCCTGTTGCAAGGCATTCCGTTCGATGTGCGTAAATCGACGATGGCGATGTTTCTGGCCGAGGTGGTCTACCGCCTGGTGCGCGAGAGCGAACAAAACGAGCCGCTCTTCGACTTTGTCTGGAACTCGGTGGCGGCCCTCGATGCCATCGAGCAGGGGGTGGCCAACTTCCACCTCTGGTTTTTGGCGCAGTTGAGCCGACTGCTCGGTTTCTATCCGGGCAACGACTATGCCGAGGGCGACTGGTTCGACATCAAGGAGGGTCTTTATGTGGCCCTGCCACCCCTTCACACCCTCTCGATGCAACCCGATGATGCGCAGATGCTCGATACGCTGCTCCGCCTGCCCGTCACCGAGTTGCACACCCTGCAACTGAACCGCACGCGCCGTGTCGAGTTTCTCAATGCGATGCTCTCCTACTTCGCCTACCACCTCGACAGCATCCATGCCGTGCAGTCGGTGCGCATCCTGCGCGAAGTCTTTTAACGGCCATCGGCACAAAATATGCAACAGCGGCCGATATGAGGTTTATCGTCGGTTGCATCCTTTTGTGTTGGGGGGGTACCGCCCCCTGTTCGGGGTGTGCGCAGGAGTCCGGCGGGCTCTTTGTGCAGGATTCGCTGCGGCCCACCGAGTGGCACGTTCGTTACGATACCACCCACCTTGCACGCGCCCTGTTCCCCCTTCCTCCGGCACGGCTCGTCGTGGGGAATGTACGCCTGCAACCCCTCATCTCGGGCTCCTCCATCCTGCGCGTGGAGGTCAAAGGGTTGCCTACGCGGGTCTATGTGCTGAATAACATTTCGCTGCAAATCGGCGGGTATGTCACCCTCTCGAACGGCCAGGCATGGTTGTGGAGCCCCTACCCGAACGGTTTTCTCGATGCGCGAACTCTTTCGTTTCCATTGCCTTAGTGGAAGCGGAGAGGTGGTTTGCAGCGGATAATTAGGTATTTAAGCGTATTGACCTTTGGGATGTTTTTTCCGACCTTTGCAATATCTTTCTTGGAAAGATGTGCAGATTTATTGTTAAAAACATCTTGTTGATTATGAAGAGACTTTTTCTGATTCTTTTCTTGCTGGGCACGTTTGGTGTGCAGGCACAGACCATGAGCAGCGAAGAGCAAGCCGCTGCCATCCAAAAATTGACCGAAGAGGTAAATGCCTTGAAGGCAAAAGAGAGCACCTGGGACAAGGTGGTTAAGTCGCTGCCCAAGATTTCGGGTTATGTGATGGGCCGCTACACCTATGCCGGCGATGAGTCGACCTTCCGCCTGCGCCGTGTACGTCTGTCGATTGCCGGCAACATCATCCCCCAGATGGAGTATAAGTTGCAGGCCGAGCTGTCGAGCTTCAAGCTCCTCGACGCCTATGTCGACTACAAACCCTTCAAGCAGTTCCAAGTCAAGGCGGGTCAGTTCAAACTTCCGTTCACCATCGAGAATACGGACTACACCCCCACCAAGATGATTATGATTGACCATCCGATGGCCCTCGAGCGTCTGGTGGGCTCGTCGGAGAAAGTGGGGGATACCACCCTCAAAAATACGGGTCGCGAGTTGGGTATTAACCTCCACGGTTCGTTGGCCAAAGGGGTGATTTCCTACGATTTGGGTGTATACAACGGCGCCAGCCTCAACGGTGTCGACAACAACAAATCGAAAGATGTGGTGGGCCGCCTGACGGCTCGTCTGTGCGAAGGGTTCCGTCTCTCGGGCTCCTACTATTGGGGCGAGTATGGCGAGGCGTTCTATGCGCGTGAGCGCTGGGCCGTGGGTGCTGCCTACGACAAGGGTTCGTTGATTGCTCGTGCCGAGTATATCGGTGGCAAGACGGGCTTTACCGAGGGCGAGGTTGATTCGGAGGGTTGGTATGCTTTGGCCGGCTGGCGCTTCTGCGACGGCAAGTGGTCGGTGGCTGCCCGTTACGACACCTTCACCGAGAATACCGATTTCCGCAGCGAGACCGAGCAGACCAACTACACCCTCGGTGCCGCTTGGAAACCCTGCAAATACCTGCGCTTCCAGGCCAACTACGTCTACCAAGACCTCGCTGTCGGCCACCGCAACGTAGCGATGTTGCAGGCTACGGCTTCGTTCTAAATCGAAAACCTAAACAATACGAATAACTCTATGAAAAACTTTTGGAACAAACTGCTTGTCGAGGATTGGGTGGTAGTGATGCTCTCGATTCCGCTGCTGATTCTGTGTGCCTGCGGCTCCTACCTGCCCTCGATTTCCATCCCCACGAATATGCTCGAAGCCGGTGCCTGGGGGAAGATTGCCATGCTTTTTGTCATTGCCCTGGTCATCCTCTTTGCTGGCAATAAACTGCTTAGCCGCCCGATGAAGGGTATGTTGCGCTCGTTCATCGTGGTCTTTGTGGTTGCCGCCCTGGCGATGGTCATCGGCAGCAACAAATTCATCAAGAACGACCTGGGCCTCGAACCGGTATTCTTCTCGGTGATTTTTGGTCTCTTGATTCGCAATGCCTACCACGTTCCCGAGTGGATGAAACCGGCCATTCAGGGCGAGTTCTATATTAAAATAGGTGTCGTGTGCCTCGGTGCCACGATTATGATTGGCGACGTGATGAAGTCGGGTGTAGCCGGTTTGGTACAGGCCTGCATCATCGTAACCGTTGTGTGGTTGTTTGCCTACAACATCGCCCGCAAGATTTTCAAGGTGGAGCGTTCGACGGCCATGACCATGTCGAGCGGTCTTACGATTTGCGGTGCTTCGGCAGCCATCGCTACGGCGGGTGTGGCCGGTGCCGATAAGAAGAGCCTGTCGTACATCGTGTCGGTGGTGCTGATTATCGCTGTTCCGATGATCTACCTCATGCCGTGGTTGGCGAATATCATTGTGCCGTTGCTCTCGGACAATCCGGTGGTGCAACAAGAGATTATGGGTGCCTGGATTGGTGGTACGGTCGATACGACGAGTGGTGTTGCCGCTTCGTCGGAGATGGCCGGTGAGTTGGCCAACAGCACGGGTATCATCGTAAAGGCTACGCAGAATGTGCTGATTGGCGTGGTTGCCTTCTTCATCGCACTCTACCTCTCGACGAAGGGCGAGGGCGGGAAGTCGCACGCTCCGTCGTTGAAGATCGTATGGGAGAAGTTCCCGAAGTTCGTCTTGGCGTTCGTGGTGGCTTCGCTCGTCTTCTCGTATCTGAAAGAGGCCGATATGTTGGCATTGAACCCGAAGGGTAAGCCGATTGCCACTTCGCTGGCCAAGACCATGTCGACCCTCTTCTTCTCGCTGTCGTTTGTCTGCATCGGTTTGGATACGCGCTTGAAGGAGATTGTTTCGAAGGAGAATCGCAACGTGCTCTACGCCTTCTTGACGGGCCAGACCTTCAACATCGTCGCTACCTTCTTGGTGGCTTGGTTGATGTTTGGTGTGGTGAAGCCTACGTTGGGCTGGTAGTAGTCCTGCTACACAAAAAAGAGCGATACTCGCTAATGCGGGTATCGCTCTTTTTCTGTATTGTATGTTGCCTACAACAACTCGTAACGACTCTCAGAGGTAAAGGTCAACTGCGCATAATCGAGTCCCGTCAGCAGGGCCGGTTGCCGCAGTGAACCATCCAGATGGGGCGGCAACAATTGGGTCAGCGGTGTGTGGTGGTCGTTGACCACCTGCTCGAAGTTCGACCGCGAAAGTCCCATGACCACCAGGCCGGCCCGAAAACGGGTGAAGGGTTCACGGTCGGGTTCGCGGCAGGTGGTGATGCGCACCACGCGCCCCGCCGAGTCCAACTCCATCAGCGGCTGCTCAATGATTGTGCCGTCGCTCTGCAGCAGTCGGTTAGAGGCTATCTTTCTCGAAGGTTGCACGCAGGAAACGGTCGGCAAAGATACGGAGATTGAGTTGCTGCTCGTAGAGACGACGAATCGCCTCCTGCTCGGTGGGGGTGTGCACGATGGTGAGGTTGCGCACGGTCACCGAAGGACGCTTAGGTGCTTCGGTGAAATGAATCAGACGCAGGTGCAGGGCCCGAGCCGTCGAGTCGACCTTCACGGTGCGTGTCAGGTGCTCCTCACGATTGCGGCGCAACGTATAGAATTGGGTCTGCGTCGTGGTGCTGTCGTGGCGCTCGACCCAGATTTTGCGTTGCAGGCGGCTGTTCTTGTCGAGCGAATCGACCAAGCAGTCGTAGGAGAGGAGGTACTCACCCGGTTCCACCTCCACGGTGATGAACAGGCGGGCTGTGTCGCGCAGCTGCTTGACGCGAATCAGCGAGTCGGCATAGACCTCGTGACGCATCGTGCGCAGGGCGACCTGCTTCACCGTATCGAGGGCGGTCACCTCGCGGTCGTAATATTTTCCCTCGGCCTCCAACAGGTCGATGGCCGCCTCGACCACATCGCTCAGGCGGGCACTCTTGCGCTTCGAGAAGTTACCGATGGTGTACTGTACATCCTCGGTCGTATAGCCGTAGTGGGCGAAAATCGGGGCGTAGAGGTTCAGCGAGTCGTGCTCGACGGATTGTTGGTTGATGTAGGCGTTGGTCAGAAACGCATCGTGGAAAATCTGCGCCAGCTCGTCGTCGGGGATAATTGTGCGACGGGTGCAGGCGGTCGGAACGAGCATCCATACCACGAGGGCCAAACCGAGAAATCGTTTCATCTGTCTGTATCGTTATTCGTTTTTAATCATGTTACGGACCGTGAGTGTTGTCAGGCTCCACGCCACAGGAAGAAAGGCGGCGAGGATGACTACCAGGTCGAAGGGGTGAAACTCCACCGGATAGCTCTGCGTCAGGAAGGAGTCGGCGGGGAGTTTGAGCAGTCCGAATTGTTGTTGCAGGAGGGTCAGCGACAACCCCGCAACGATTCCCACTGTGGCGCCCAGGCCACAAATCAGATAGCCTTCGTGTCGGAAGATGGCGCGAACGAAGGATTGCGAAGCCCCCAAAGCCCGCAGGGTGATGCGCTCGTTGCGCTTTTCGAGAATCAGCATCGAGAGGGCTCCGATGACCGAGAACGAGGCGATGACGAGTACGAGCAGGGCGATGAAGAAGATGCCCCACTTTTCCAGGGTGACCAACCGGTAGAACGATGCACGCATCTGGTCACGATTCTCGACTCGAAATTGCTCGCCCAACACCTCCTGCACGCGCGTGCCGGTGCGCACCATTGCCTCGTCAGAGGTGCAGCGCACGAGCAGCGCCGAGGCTTGGTCGGGGCGCTCGAAGAGGGCTTGCGCCAGCCGCAGCGGCCCCAGTACACACTCCGACTCGGAGCCATAGTCGGCACGGAACAGCCCCCCGATTTCAGCCTTGCGGCGCGTGTAGTTGCCCAGCGGAATGAGCGACGAGAAGGAGCCGCGTCGCACGGCGTAGAGATGGACCGTTTCGTTGCCGGTCCAGGCGCGGATGCCCAGCTGCCAGGCCGGCATTTCACCCATTACAAGGCAGTCGAAATCACCCCACTGCACCCGCTCCTCGCCTACGACCAGGGCATCGCCCAACGGCAATACGCGGAAGTAGTTCTCGTCGACGCCGCGCAGCGTGGTGGTGACCTGGTTCCCCTGCTTTTCGAGCAGGAGGTGCTGTTCGAGGACAAAACTGTGAGCAACCACCTCGGGGATGGTCGTGAGGGCAGCCGTGTCTAACGCATCGAGACGGAAGGCTTGTCCCTCGCGGGGGGTGATGCGCAGGTGAGCGTCGAAACGCGAGTAGTTTTGGCGAATCAGCCCTTCAAAGCCGTTGAGCACCGAGAGCAGGATAATCATCGCTGCGACAGGCACGGCAACAGCCACCACGCTCAATGTCGCAATCAGGTTGATGACCGACCGCGATTTGGGCGAGAAGAGGTAGCGACGTGCGAAGAGCGATGCGAGCATTTTCGGTTTCGACAATTAGCGTTTCAGCGCCTCGTCGATGTGCTCGATGTATTCGAGCGAGTCATCGAGGAAGAATTGCAATTCGGGGATGTTTTTCAGCTGGTTGCGGATGCGGCGACCCAGCTCGCGACGAATCAGCCAATTGTTCTCTTCGAGCGTGCGAAGCAGGGCCGCGTGGTGTTCGAAGGGAAAGACGCTGATGTAGATCTTCGCATAGCCGAAATCGGGCGATACACGCACGGTGGTCACCGTCACAAGCAGACCGCGCACCAGGTGGGCGGCCTCCTTCTGAAAGATGTCGGCAATGTCCTTCTGAATCTGTTTCGCAACTTTTTGTTGGCGGGTAGTTTCCATATCGTTTCTAATCATTCGTTATTTGGCAAATTCAAACACCTCGCGGTTCTTTTCGCGCTTGCGACGCGGCTTCCAGGCATCGAACCCCT
>CAZTCM010000028.1:14323-14876 GCA_964612285.1 uncultured Alistipes sp. | reverse complement strand
CAGGCACCCGTCATCACAACCACCTTCCCCTCTACACTGAATAAGTTTTTCATGGTTTGTTTGTTTTATTATGGTTATTCTTTTTTGTTGCTTCACAAACGGCGCATGGCCGCAAGATAGTATGTCGCATGGCTTGTCCACACTATCCAACATACAAATATAGGTAAAAAAACGCGAACTAAAACCGCTAAAAAACGCAAGATGGCGTGCAAAAAACAAAAAAAAGAGAATTTGTGCAAAAAGAGGTCCCCTTTCTATCCCCGTAAGCCGTCAAAAAAACCGCAGTTGCACCACCTTGTCGGGTCGTTGCAACTGCGGATATTTGTTGATTGGCAAGGCAGGCGCTATCGCATGGCCACCTCCGAGGTACCAATCATACGTCCCTCCATGTAGAGCTCGATTTGGTAGGTGCCGGCGGCAAAGCCGGTCGAGTTGAAGAAGATACCCACCGCGAGGTCTTGATTCTGGTAATCCACTTCGCGTGTGGCCGAGTAGATCAGGTGCTCGCCTTCAAATTCGAAGGTCGGTGCCGAATCGGGGGCCAACACATAGC
>CAZTCM010000028.1:0-14313 GCA_964612285.1 uncultured Alistipes sp. | reverse complement strand
GGCCTTGTTGCCGGGCGTAGCCAGCTCGTTGGCCGCCAGCACGAAGTCGACACGCAGGCGCTCGGCATTCTTGATGCGGGTCACCTCCTTGCTGCGGGCATTGAGTGCCACGAGCGAGATGTCGCGGGCGCGAATCACGGCACCCACCTTCACCTTGTTCTCCAACTCGGCGGTACGCTCCTCGGCCATATCGGCACGCAGGTTGGCCGACGAAATCTCCTTGCGGTAGGAGACATTCTCGGTGATGAGCTTTTTGTTGAGCGTGTTCAGCGAGTCGATTTGGCGGATATAGCCCATCATCACCGTGCGCAACGTGCCCAACTCCTTCTCATACTGCTTCAATTTGTTGTAGTTCCAGCGACGCTCGCGTTTGAGCTGCTCGACCAATTCGTTGGCACGTTCGAGGTTGGCCGCGATGCTGTCGTTCTGGTACTTCAAGTCGTCGTACTCGACAATCAGCTCCGTGAGGTTGTTCTGAATCGAGTCGCGGTCGGCAGCCAGCAGGGCGTTGTCGCGCATCTGCTCGCGGTGAATGCTGAAATAGAGCAGCGAGATGGCCACCAAAACCACCGACAGCAGGGCAATCACGATGCGGTAGCCGCGAATCGAGCTGTTTTGCGCGGGCTGCGGCTCGTCGTAGTAGTCGAGTTCCTCCTCCTCTTCCGAGGGGTCATATCCATATTTCTTCTCCTCCATGGTTATGGTTTTTAGGGTTCTTTGTGGACAAAGGTAGTGAAATTTTTCGGATTTGCTTATTTCAACGGATATTTCAACCCCTTGTAGCGATAGATGTAGGCGTTGATGCTGCCGATGCGCACGGGTGATTCGATGGCGAGCGGAATCTTGTTCTCGTCGTTCGAAATCCAGAGCGTGAAGGTGGTGCCGTCGGTGAACGAGTATCCCTCGGTGGTTCCCAGCTGGCACTCAAACTTCAAGGCGTCGAACTTCCCCATGTTGCGGATGCGCTTCTCGTCACGGCCGATGTAGCGGTAGTTGATGCGGCGCACGGTATCTTCCAACAGCAGTTCGAGCGTACCTACCTCCCCCGCCTTGAACTGCGCGGCATCGGCCGAACGCATGTTGAAGAAGAGCGAGATGGCATCCATGCTTTGTTCCGTCAGCGGCAACTGCTTCTCCTGAAAGGGGCGCTTGCGGCTGCTCCAACGGGTGTGGGCCACACGATTCTCCCAATCATAGTCGTAGTGGCTCTCGAAGGTGTAGCTCCCCTCGTTGATGTCGCATTGGAAACGCTCGGTGCGCAGCGTTGCGGGGTCGATGTGGATGGTGTAGGTATCCTCCATGTTGAAGAACCAGCGGTAGGTGGGCAGTGTGCGCCCGACACCCACCACGCGATAGAAGCGGTTGCCCGCCTCCTCCACCTCGGTGGTTTTGACCTCGACGGCACCGATTTCGGTGTTGGGGAAGTATTTGGCGCGGTAGCTTACGCGGTATTCGAGCTCTTCGCCCGGGTGATAGTATTGTGCCGCAACGGGCAGGGTCATCCCCGCCAGCAACATCAGCAACAGGAGTCGTTTCATGGAGGTACACATTTTTTGCACTATCAATATAACGTCTGCTTGTTCGGTTTTATTACGAAATCTGCGAAAAGTCAATCTTCTGCTCTCCCGCATAACGCGCTCGCAGGGCATGCAGGCCGGCATGCTCGGGGCGGGCGAGTGCAGGGTCGGCGGCGAGCAGCTCGGTCGCTGCTTCGCGCGTGAGGGTCAGCACCTGGATGTCGCGCGTGGGGTTGGCCAGTTTCAAATCAAAGGCCATGCCGCTCTGCATCGTGCCGTTCACGTCGCCTGCACCACGCAGTTTGAGGTCGAGTTCGGCCAGGCGGAAGCCGTCGGTCGTCTCGCACATTGCATCCAGACGCGCCTTCGACTCACGCGAGAGCTTCTCACCCGACATCAGGATGCAGTAGGACTGCTCACCGCCACGTCCCACACGACCGCGCAACTGGTGCAGCTGCGAAAGGCCGAAACGCTCGGCCGACTCGATGACCATCACCGTGGCATTGGGGACATCGACCCCCACCTCGATGACCGATGTGGCAACCAGAATGTGGGCTTCGCCCTCCTTGAATTGGCGCATCGACTCCTCCTTGTCGGCCGCCTTCATCTGCCCATGGCAGATGGCTGTGACATATTCGGGCAGCGGAAAGTCGCGCGAAATGGCTTCGTAGCCGTCGGTGAGGTCTTTGTAATCCATTGCCTCGGATTCACGGATGAGCGGATAGACGACATAGACCTGCCGCCCGAGTTTGATTTGCTGGCGCAGGAAACCCCACAGCCGCAGACGTGCCGCATCGGTGTAGTGGTAGGTCTGGATGGGACGGCGACCCGGGGGCAGTTCGTCGATGACCGAGACATCGAGATCGCCATAGAGGGTCATGGCCAGCGTGCGCGGAATGGGGGTTGCGGTCATCACCAGGATGTGGGGCGGCCGGCAGTTCTTGGTCCAGAGGCGGGCACGCTGCTCCACCCCGAAGCGGTGTTGCTCGTCGATGACCACAAAACCGAGGTTCTGGAACTGCACACGCTCCTCGATGAGGGCATGTGTGCCGACCAGAATATCCACCTCGCCCGAGGCGATGCCTTCGAGGGCCGTGTGCCGCTCCTTGGCCTTCGAGGCTCCCGTGAGGATGGCGACACGCACCGGCACCTCTTTCAACAGGCGCTGAAACGAGGCGAAGTGTTGCCGTGCCAAAATTTCGGTCGGGGCCATGATGCAGGCTTGGTAGCCGTTGTCGACAGCCAGCAACATCGAGATGAGGGCCACGAGGGTCTTGCCGCTGCCGACATCGCCCTGCAAGAGCCGGTTCATCTGGAAGCCCGAGACCGTGTCACTGCGAATCTCCTTGATGACCCGCTTCTGGGCGCCGGTCAGCGGGAAGGGGAGCTGTTCGTGGTAGAAGGTGGTGAATCGTTCGCCCACCTTCGGGAAGAGGAACCCGTCGTTGCGGCTCATGCGTTCCGAACGGCGACTCTGAATGCCGAGTTGCACACCGAGCAGTTCGTCGAATTTCAGGCGATACTGCGCCTGTCGCAGTTGCTCGGGGGATTGCGGGAAGTGGATGTTGTAGTAGGCTTCGTGTAGGCCGATAAGCCCGTATTTTTGGCGCACGGCAGCCGGCAACGGCTCTTCGATGGGGGCACGCAGCAGCGCCCAGGCGTTGCTGATGATGCGGTACATCCCCTTGGTGCCGAGGGCCGACGAGAGCTTCTCGGTCGAGGGGTAGATACCCTGCATGCCGCTCTCGGCTTTGCGCGAGAGGGCCTGCTCCATCGTCTCGATTTCGGGATGGGCCAACTGCAACTCGCCCCGATAGAAGGAGGGGCGGCCGAAGATGAGGTATTCGCGCCCGATTTCAATGCGCTTCTCGATCCATTTGATGCCTTGAAACCAAATCAGTTCGACGCGCCCCGAGGCATCTTGGGCCGTGGCCGTGAAGCGCTTCTTGCGCCCCTCGCCGATGTAGGCGATGTGGAGGATGCGGGCCCGAATCTGCACATAGGCCAATTGTGCCGCCTCGGTCACCTCGGCGATGGAGTAGATGCGTGTGCGGTCGATGTAGCGGAAGGGGAAGTGGTTCAGCAGGTCGCCCACCGTGCGGATACCCAGCTCACGTTCGAGCAGTCGGGCACGGGCTTCGCCCACCCCCGCCACAAATTTCACGTCGTTATGTAGCACCTGCGTCATACCAAGGACAAATATAGGGATTTTTGTGCGTTTCTCGGCAAAAAAAACTATCTTTGTCATCGATAAAATTCTTCCGCAATGGATTTAACCACCTATCAACGTCGTTCGAGTTGCGAGTTGCGCATCGGTGAGGTGCGCATCGGCGGGGCCCATCCCATCGCCGTGCAGTCGATGACCAATACCGACACGAACGACACGGCCGCCTCGGTGGCCCAAATCGAGCGCATCGACCGCGCCGGAGCCCCCATCGTGCGCCTTACGGCACAAGGACGTCGCGAGGGCGAAAACCTGAAACAGATTGTCGCCGCACTGCGTGCCGACGGTTTTCATACAGCCGTGGTGGCCGACATCCACTTTGTCCCCGAGGTGGCTGCGATTGCCGCCGAGTCGGTCGACAAGGTGCGTATCAACCCGGGCAACTACCGCACCTCGAACGGGGCGTTCGAGGCCCTCATCGAGCAGTGCCGTGCGCGTGGCGTGGCGTTGCGCATCGGCGTGAATCACGGTTCGCTTTCGAAGCGGATTTTCGATGAATATGGCGATACGCCCGAGGGGATGGTCGCTTCGGCCATGGAGTTTCTGCACCGCTGCCGTGCGCAGCACTTCGACCAGGTGGTCGTCTCGATGAAATCGAGCAACACGCGCGTGATGGTGGCCGCCTACCGCCTGTTGGTCGAGGCGATGGCTCGCGAGGGGTTTGATGCTCCGATTCACCTCGGGGTGACGGAGGCGGGAAACGGCCTCGAAGGCCGCATCAAGAGTGCGGTCGGCATCGGCGCCCTCTTGGCCGACGGCATTGGCGATACGATTCGTGTTTCGCTCACCGAGGCCCCCGAAAACGAGATTCCCACGGCGCGACTGCTTGTCGAGCACTTTGCCGCACGCGAGGGGCACTTCGAGGTGAAACACCCCGAGCGTTATTCGCCCTTCTGCTACCGCCGTCGCTCGGGGGTGCAGGAGCCGC
The DNA here is from genome assembly GCA_964612285.1 of uncultured Alistipes sp. Taxonomy (GTDB): domain Bacteria; phylum Bacteroidota; class Bacteroidia; order Bacteroidales; family Rikenellaceae; genus Alistipes. The sequence continues at coordinate 9,644 of CAZTCM010000028.1, read as the reverse complement.
GTACTCACGACGAAGATTTGCAGGGTTTTCGCATCTTGGAGGCGGTGTCGCAAAACCCCACCGCAGAATTGCGTGCGGCGATTCTCAACCTCGACCGCGCCGACGAACCGGTGGTGGTGAAGCGTCGCTATGACGATCGGTCGCTCGAAACGGTTGCGGTGAAGGCCGCCGCCGACCTCGGTCCATTGCTGCTCGACGGATTGGCCGACGGCCTTTGGATCGATGCCCCGCAGCACGACCCGCAGGCGATTCGCGAGGTGGAGCTGATGATTTTGCAGGCCGCTCGCGTGCGTTTCTCGCGCACGGAGTACATCGCCTGCCCCTCGTGTGGTCGCACGCTCTACGACATTGAAAAGACCTTGGCCGAGATTCGCGCAAAGACCTCGCACCTGAAAAACTTGCGCATCGGCGTGATGGGGTGCATCGTCAATGGCCCGGGCGAGATGGCCGATGCCGATTATGGCTATGTGGGGGCTGCCCCCGGGCGCATCACCCTCTACAAAGGGCGCGAAGTCGTCGAGCGCAACATCCCGCAGGAGGAGGCTCTCGACCGGCTCATCGCCCTCATCAAAGCATATGGTGATTGGATAGAACCCTCTGTATAACAATGATTATTTTACCCGCCGCCTACCTCCCCTCGATTCGCTACTTTGCAGCCCTGCTGCAAGGCAACTGCGTCATCGACCTCGGAGAGCACTTCGTCAAACGCTCCGAGCGCAACCGCACCCGCATCATGACCTCGGACGGGGTGATGGAGCTCACGGCGCAGGTGGCTCATGCCAACCGCCCTCGTCAGCCGATGCACACGATGCGGCTCGACTACTCGAAGCGGTGGCAGCACCAACATTGGGGCGCCCTGGTCGCCGGCTACAAGGCCTCCCCCTTCTTCGACCACTACGCTCCGCTGCTCGAACCCTTCTATCATCGGGAGTGGGCTTCGCTTGCCGAGTTCAACCTGGCGCTGCTCGACGTCTTGTGCCGTGCAGCCCGCATCCCGATGCCGCAGGTGAGCCGCGACTACCTGACGGCCACCGATGCCGACCTTGACCTGCGCCCCAAAAAGCAGGGCCCGGTGTTCTACACCGAGCCCTATATCCAGGTCTTTGCCGACCGCCAACCCTTTGCGCCTAATTTGTCGTTTGTCGATTTGCTGTTTGCGGAAGGGCCAAATGCGTACGCGGTCTTAAAAGGCTGCCGATTTGAAGAGTAACTCCGTCGCCAAATCCTCCGGCCGAGACGCGCACCTGCACCGAACCCTGCAACAGCACCGTATCCGAGCGATATTGGCAGGGCGCATAGGCGTGTAGAGCCACCGTGTCGTCGTTGATGAGCAGCAGCGGTTGCTCGGCCGACGAGTAGACCGTAAAGGATTGACGCTCCTCGCTGCGCAGGCGATAGCGGCGGTCGACGAGGTGCACCGTGGGTTGCTCTTTGTTCCACAGCGCCCGATAGAGGTAGTAGGCATCCTTCTTCTCGCGACGATTCAACGTCACCAGGCCCTGTCCGTTCAACCCATAGGGGTGGCGCGAGGAGCCATACTCGAACATGTTCTCAATCCACGTCCCCCAGAAGAGCGAATCGGCGGCCAGTTGGCGGCAATACTCCTCGTGGAATTGTGCCTGCTGTCGTTCCGACACCCATTCGCTCCCCTTCGAACGCTGGATGCCCAGACGGCGCATGCCGAGGAACCCTTCGCCGCCATAGGAGATGGCTGAGCGGAGGTGCCCCCAGTTGTTGCGCAGTTGGTCGCGCCACAGCGCCACATCGTCGGTCGTGCCGCGCTGCCACCCCACCTCCTGGTGCCACACGATGAGGTCTGTGATGAAGTTGATGAGCCCGTCCTGGTCGCTGCACGCCACCGTCAGACGACTTGGGTCGATGCGGTGTGCCTCGGTGTTGAGCGAGCGCAGGAGCGTAATGAGGTCGTCGCCGCGCGGAATGAGACGCGAATAGATGCCCCACATCACCACCGAGGGGTGGTTGATGTGTTGCAGGATGATTTCGCGCAGTTGTTGTTGGGCGTTCTCCTCGAACATCGGGGTCGAGAAGTAGGCCATGTCGCCTAGGAAGGGAGCGCGGTGCATCGGGGTATCGACCCAGACGAGCATTCCCTCATGGTCGCAGAGTTCGTAGAAACTGCGGGCATGCGGCAGCACGGCCGAACGCACGGCCGTGGCCCCCAATTCGCGCACCAGATGCAGGTCCTGCTCATAATCGCTGCGTGTCGGCATGCCGCCCATGGCGTTGTCGTGGTGCATCACCACACCGTGGAGTTGGCGCGGGGTGCCGTTGATGGCCAACCAACCCGTTTCGGCATCGACCGTCACAGCGCGGAAGCCGGTCGTGACACACACCGTGTCATCGGCGTGACGACCCAGCAGGCTCACCTCCACGCGGTAGAGGTTGGGCTCCTCGGGACTCCACAATTTCGGCTGCTCAAAACCGAAGGGGATGCGTAGCGGTGCCTCTTGCAGCCCGCGAATGCGCTGCGAACGGGTGAAGACTACCTTGTTTTGTGCGTTGCGGATGTCGAGACGCAACATGGCGTCGGTCTCGGCCTCGGTCAGCAAGTGCAACTCCGCCTCCCCCTTGACCGCCTTGTCGCTCACCTCCGAGGGGTAGATCAGCACCCCCTCCGAGCCGTAGTAGAGCGGTGAGAGGGCCGTGCGGTCGGTCACCAGCAGCTCCACCTCGCGGTAGAGACCTCCATAGAGGTTGATGTCGGTCGAAACGGGCAACACATCCGAGCGGTAGTTGTTGCTCACGACCACCTGCACGGTATTCGTCGTACCCAGACGCATCCGCTCCGTGATTTCGAAGGTGAAGGCCGTACCCCCTCCGCGATGTTCGCCGATGTGGTAGCCGTTAACAAAGAGGTTGGCCACCGATTGCGCCCCCTGGAAACGGAGGAAGAGGCGTTTGGACTCCCAATCGGCGGGGATGTAGAGTTCGTTGAGGTAGATGCCTACGCTCTCCACGAAATCTTTTCCGGCCAACGGATTGTTATTCCAGGTGTGGGGCAGCGAGATGATGCGTGCATGCTCGCTGTCGTTCTCCGATTTGAAGAAAAATTGCCACCCGTCGTTGAGTGGATAGGTCTCGCGGGCCCCGACCGTCAGGGTCGTTGCCAGTAGGAGTATCAAAAATAAAAGATGTTTCATACCATTCATTCGCTACCTAACCGCCTACAAAGGTACAATAATTTTGCGGATTGGATTTTGAATCTTGAATTTTTCGTATCTTTACCCGACTAAAAACCCGAAATCGAACATGAATATCCTCGATTTAATCGTTTATCTGGTCGTGGTGCTTGCCGTATGGAACGGTTGGCGACGCGGATTTATTTTGCAGATCTGCTCGCTTGTAGCCCTCGTGGCGGCCATCTGGTGCGCCATCCGCTTTGGCGCGGAGGTGGGCACGCTGCTTCGCATCGACGCGCAATATGCCGATGCGGCAGGGTTTGTCGTGGTGCTTGTGGCAGCCCTGCTGCTCATCTCGGTCTTGGCGCGTGTGGTGCGCAAGATTTTTCGCTTTGCCGGCTTCGGACTCTTCGATACGCTGCTCGGCATCTTGGTGGCCGTGGTGAAGTACCTGCTCGTGATGAGCGTGCTCTTTGTGGCGCTCGACCGCATCAATGTCAATCATGCCCTCATTCCGGCCGAAACGATTGCCTCGTCGCGTACCTACCAACCCATTCGTGCCCTTTCGGGGTCGCTGCTCCCGCTGGCCGACTGGGTGAGCGAGCAGATGGGTGACGGACTGGATGCCTTCACCGAGAAGGCCGATGAAACCACCCGCGAGGTGCCTGGTGAAGAGAAGATTTAACAGCACATGGAACAGCATTTTTCAGGCATCGTTGTCCGTTCAACGGGTAGTTGGTACGAGGTGCTCTCCGGCGAGGAGCGCTTCGAGTGCCGCATTCGCGGCAAACTGCGTTTGAAGGGGGTTCGCTCGACCAATCCGGTGGTTGTGGGCGACCGCGTGGAGTGTGTCACCGACGAGCAGGGGAGCCACCTGATTGTCGGCATTGCAGCGCGTCGCAACTACGTCATCCGCCGCGCCTCGAACCTCTCGAAGGAGTCGCACATCATCGCCGCCAACATCGACCGTGCCCTCCTGTTGGTGACGTTGCAGCAGCCGGAGACGGCCCTCGAATTTGTCGACCGCTTTTTGGTGACCTGCGAGGCCTACAAGATTCCGGTGGTGCTGGTGTTGGCCAAGGCCGACCTGCAACAGGCCGAAGCGATGGCGGCCTTCCGTGCGATTTATGAGCCTATCGGCTATCCCGTATTGGCCCTCTCGACCGAGACGGGCGAGGGCGTGGAGGAGGTGCGCGCGTTGCTGCACGGGGCGACAACGCTCCTCTCGGGCAACTCGGGCGTGGGGAAATCGACCCTCATCCAACACATCGACCCTACGCTCGACATCCGCACGGGCGACATCTCGGCCAGCCACCACAAGGGGCGTCACACGACCACCTTCTCGACGATGTACCCCCTGCGCGACGGGGGCTTTGTCATCGACACACCGGGCATCAAGGGCTTCGGACTGCTCGACATCGAGAGCGAGGAGTTGTGGCACTACTTCCCCGAGATGCTGCACCACGGCCAGTCGTGCCGTTTCTACAACTGCACCCATGTGCACGAGCCCGGATGTGCCGTCGAGCAGGCCCTCCAAGCGGGGTTGATTGCTCCCGAGCGCTACGAAAGTTACCTGAAAATGTTGGACGACGATGACAAATACCGCTAACAATCATCCCCTCTGGCCGATGCCCTCCGAGGAGCGCTCGCCGGCGTGGTACCGCGAGCGCATCGACTATCTGGCCACCTTTATGACCGAGGAGCGCTTCTCGCTCTTCGAGCGCACGTTGGCGCAGCGCACCTGCCACATGACCCTGCTGGCCGAGAACACCTTCCACCCGCACAATGCGGCGGCGCTGATTCGCCACTGCGAGGCTTTTGGCGTGCAGCAGATGCACACGGTCGAGACGCGGTGTCAGTTCGACCCCTCGCAGAACATTTCGCGCGGCTCGGATCGCTGGATCGACCTCGTGCGCCACAACTCGACCGCCGAGGCCCTCACGGCGCTCAAAGCCGAGGGCTACCGTCTAGTGGCCACCACGCCCCACCGTGAGAGCTGCACCCCCGAGACCTTCGATGTCACGAAGGGGAAGTTTGCCCTGATTTTCGGCACCGAGCACGCCGGCATCTCCGACGAGGCGATGGCGGCAGCCGACGAGTACCTGCGCATCCCGATGTGCGGCATGGTCGAGAGCCTGAATGTCTCGGCCTCGGCCGCCATCCTCATCTACCAACTCTCGCAACGCCTGCGCGCGCAGGTCGAGGGGTGGCAGCTCTCCGAAGAGGAGCAGGTGCGCCTGCTCTACCGCTGGACACGCCTCAGCGTGAAGGATGCCGACCGCATATTACAACGTAAATTCGACCCCGAACGATGAACCCAATCCTGCGAAAACAATTTCTGACCCACGTCGGGCAGACCTCTCCCTCGCCGATGCTGGTCGAGGTGGAGCGTGCCTCGGGGGTCTTCTTCTACACCCCCGAGGGGAAACCCTACTACGATTTGATTGCCGGTGTCTCGGTGAGCAATGTCGGCCACGCCAATCCGGCCGTCGTGCGCGCCGTGCAGGAGCAGGCTGCGAACTATATGCATGTGATGGTCTATGGCGAGCTGGTCGAGACCCCGCAGGTGCGCTATGCCACGCGCATCTGCTCGCTGCTGCCCGAGGGGCTGGATGCCCTCTATTTCCTCAATTCGGGAGCCGAGGCGGTCGAGGGGGCATTGAAGCTGGCCAAACGCTTCACGGGCCGCACCGAGCTTATCTCGATGCGCCGTGCCTACCACGGCTCGACCCACGGCGCCATGAGCATGATGGGCCAACCCGAGGGCGAGGAGTGGAAGCAGGCCTTCCGTCCGCTGCTGCCCGATGTGCAGGCCCTCGATTTCAATGATTTTGCGCAGCTGCAACGCATCTCGACGCGCACAGCCGCCGTCTTGGTCGAGCCCGTGCAGGGCGAGGCGGGCGTGCGTCTGCCGGCCGAGGGATACTTGCAGGCACTGCGCCGTCGCTGCGACGAGGTGGGGGCCCTGCTGATTTTCGACGAGATTCAGACCGGCCTGGGCCGCACCGGCGCGATGTTCGCCATGCAACGCTATGGCGTGACCCCCGACATCGTCTGCCTGGCCAAGGCCTTTGGCGGCGGCATGCCGCTGGGAGGCTTTGCCGCACGCCACGAGGTGATGGATACGTTGCAGACCAACCCCGTGCTGGGCCACATCACCACCTTTGGCGGCCATCCGGTCTGCTGCGCGGCGGGCTTGGCAGCCCTCGACTACCTCACCGAGCACGACATCGTCGCCGGCGTCGAGGCGAAGGGCGCCTTGTACGAGCAGCTGCTGACCGACCACCCGCGTGTGCAGGAGATACGCCGTGCGGGATTGCTGCTGGCTGTCGAGCTGGGCTCTTCGGAGCGCCTCTACCGCATCATGGAATGCTTCAAGGAGGTGGGCATCCTCAGCGACTGGTTCCTCTTCTGCGACACCGCCTTCCGCATCTCGCCCCCGCTGACCATCACCGAAGCGGAGATTCGCGACAGCGTGCGCCTGATTCGCTCGGCCCTCGACCAACTTTAACACCCCGAATACCATGAAACAACCCCTTCTTCTCACCGCCCTCGCGGCCCTCGCCACCGCCTGCACCGCCCCCGCGCCGGCCACCATCGACTGGCTCGTTGCCGACCTGCCCAACATCGAGCAGGTGTCGGGCTCGCCGACCACCATCGACACGCCCCTGGGCCCTGCCGTGCGCTTCGATGGCGAGGACGACGCCTTCTTCCTCGCGACCAATCCGCTGGCCGACATGGAGTCCTTCACGGTGGAGGCCATCGTGCGCCAACACGCCGAGGCCCGCTTCGAGCAGCGCTTTCTGCACATCGGCTCGCTCGGCCCGCGCATCCTGCTCGAAACGCGCGTCAACCGCGACAGCACCTGGTACCTCGACACCTATGTCCACATGAGCGAGGAGGAGGATTTGGTGCTTATCGACTCGACGCTGTGCCACCGTTGCGACCGCTGGTACAACCTGACGATGGTCGTGGCCGAGGGTCGTGCCACGAGCTATGTCGACGGCGTCGAGCAGTGCACCGGCACGATTCCTTTCCGCCCGATTCAGGAGGGCATCACCTCGGTGGGAGTGCGCCAAAATCGGGTCTGCTGGTTCGATGGCGACCTCTATCGCATCCGCATCACACCCTGCGCCCTCACCCCCGACGAACTGCTCACCGACCAGCATGCGCTGAACAGGTAGCCGGAAGGCGCGTGGCGGTCGTGGAGTGTTTGTCGGGCATTGTGGGAATAGTGAGGATAGTGGGAATAGTGGGAATAGTGAGAATAATAGGAGTTGTGGGAGATTTGCGCAGAGAGCGGTTTTCCCATTCTTTCCATCACTCCCATCATTCTCATTCTTCCCATCATTTTCACCCCCCCCCAAAAAAAAAGAAACACCCCTGCACACATCGCTGTATGCAGGGGTGTCCCTAAAAAACCAACAATACTTATTTCTTTACAATCTTTACGGCGCGACCGTAGCGTTCTATATCCTTGGTATTCATGGATGACTTACCTGATTTGAAGTTTACATAATACGCCTGTGTTCCAGTAGAATTTTGGCGACTTGTCCAATAAACATCATCACCGAATGTGCGATACCCACTAGTGGTAAGGGTGGCATCTACTGTGGCTTTTTCATTATAAACCTCTGTCAAATCACTTGTAGTAGGCCAATACCAATCGCCTCCACCTAGCGTTTCATCAATAAATGACAACATTGGAATCACATATCCATTTGTTTTTGCATCTTCACGAATGGCATTTGTATTTTCAATACCGGTAGGAGTACTTCCTGATATATTCCCTACATTCGGATAGGCTGTTGCGCTTTCTGGCAGTTCCATCCATACAGAGGAAATGTGCTTTACACTAGCAATCTTTGCCGAAGTCCCATCATCCGAAACCCAGAAAATAACACCCTCAGGGGTCCCCGATGCCGGATAAAGGCTACCCACGATAAAGCCTTCGCTAGCAGTAATGCCTTCGAAATTAACTGAGAATTTGGCAATATGGCCGGCCTGAAAGTTGCCATCGCCATTGGCAAAGGTTATCGTTTTTGTGAGGAACTTACCACTTTCTAATACTACACGAACTGTGAACTCTTTGCCAGAAAGGTCGATAGGCAGTGTGGCAAACCACAACGGATGCTCTACCGATGTGGTATTCAGCGTAATCGTACCAACGGGTGTTTTCGATGCAAGACCATAATATTTATCTGCATCATTCTCTTTGGTGGGGCGCCAAACAGTCGTACCGGCCAAATAACCATCGGCCTCCAATTGAATTTTGCTAATGGGTTCGGTTGTTGTTAGGTTCTTGATTTGCAGACAACCATAAGCAGCCCAATGCTTGAACGACAATTGAACCTTGTCGGGTATCTCTGCAAAGGCCTCTGTTTCGGCAAACAAGACCTGCATCAACGGGTCGCAAGAATTTTCCTGCGGAGTTTGTGTATCCTTAATACGCACGAGCACACGCGGATCCGTGCTTTCATTATCTACATAATAGGTTCCTGTGCAAGCATCTGCGGGAGAAACAGCATAAAACGTAAATGTACCAACTTCCGTATCACCGTTGGTCAACTCTGCTGCAAAAGTGGCCGATTTACCCTCGTCGCTAATAGTAACACCTACGGCGTCACGAGTTCCTAAATTCAGCGAAACTGCAATCTGATCCCCCTCCTGCCACAGCGTGGGATAGGTGTTGTTTGTGCTGTCATAATCACCAAAGGCAGTACGCCCCCCCCCAACGCCGGTAGCGGTGAATTGGATGGTTTTCAGGGTGTTATCGGCGGGGTTGAACTCCTCGGCATCCTGCTTCGAGCAGGCCGATGCCATTGCTGCTACAACAATGAGCATCCACAATTTCATCATCTTCATGGTCGGCCCGATTTTAATAATCACCCCAATTATCTACCTTGCCGTCCTCGATGTTGCCTTTACCCGAGGCGGTGAAACCCTGCTCCACAGCAATGTCGAGCACCTGTACGGCAGGAGCCTCATACCCCTCACCGTTGAAAAGCATTTTCTTCTTGTGATTCATCTATTTAGGTTGTTAATGTTTGTCGGTTCTGTTTGTCTGTGCACGGCACAAATCCGGTAGCAGGCTCGGCCATCTTGTCGCCGTCATTGCGAGCGAGCGAACGAACAGGGAGCGTGGCAATCTGAACAGGAGCCTTGCGGCTCTCGCGATGACGTGTTGCAGGTCGCGCAGGCCTCATTTTGCATCTCCTCAACACACACCGATTTGCGCAGGTGACCCAACGATGCAGAGACCCGTCGCCGGACGACAGGGCACAATACACCTTCTCGAACACAAAAGTAGATAAAATTAACGGCTTGCGGGCTGAAAAAAACGACAATCAACCCTCCAAAAACGCAAACTCGATATAAGGCGCAAAGAGCGAAGAAATCGGAATAGACGCAGTGGCCGATGGGCAATTCAAAATTTAGCATTCAAAATGAATAATTTAAGTTTCGCAAGTAAAAAAATATAGCTTTTAGTTCTGTATATCACAG